>CAYTOI010000001.1:0-148197 GCA_964439805.1 uncultured Pseudomonadales bacterium
TAAAAATTGGAACCAAAGACACAGCAATTATCCCCAAAACCATATAATGAAAGTTCTCTTTAACGACAGGTAAATTTCCAAAAAGAGCTCCTCCACCCAAAAACAGTGTTACCCACAAAAATCCGCCCAACATGTTGTATTTAATAAAATCCCCGTAATGCATTTTGCTAATACCAGCCACAAATGGAGCAAAAGTTCTCACTATTGGCACAAATCTTGCAAACACAATCGCCTTACCTCCATGTTTGGCATAAAACTCTTCTGCCTGTTCTAGATATTCTTTTTTAAATATCTTGCTTCTTCCGTCAAAGACACTTTTTTCAAACTTGTCTCCTATCCAGTAATTAACTGTATCTCCAAATATCGCCGCCACAAGCATCAGAGGATACAATATCCAAAAATTTAAAGATCCCAAAGAGGTTAAGGCTCCAGAAGCAAACAAAAGCGAGTCCCCAGGCAAAAAAGGAGTTACCACAAAACCAGTTTCCATAAACACTACCAAAAACAATATTCCATAAGTCAAAGTTCCATACTGTGACATTACCATAGCCAAGTTTTTATCTATATGCAAAAAAACATCAATCACCTTTTTTATTGTTTCCATTTAGTTATTTTACTTTATTACCAGACAATTTCGCAATTCTGACAACTTCATCCCAAGTGGTAGATTGTTCGATATTCTTATCATCTCTAAACCTAACCAGGCGAGGAAATCGAAGAGCTAAACCACCCGAATGTGAAGGGCTCTTAGTGACTTCATCAGCCGCAATCTCCACCACAACTTTTGGAGTTACCCACACATCAGGGCTCAAAGTATTTTCTACCAAACAATTCACCGGCTTCTCTTTAATCTCAAGAACATCAAGTCTTTTTTTTAGCTCCTTAAATTCTTCGTCTGTAAGTCCTGTACCAATTTTTGCAATAGAAACCCAATCTTCTCCTTTTTTTAACCCTGCAAGAAAAGCTCCCATGCCAAAACCAGTTCTTTTCCCTTTGCCATAATAATATCCCAAAACTACAAGGTCAAACGTGTCGGAAAGTTTTCCACTTGTCCCTTCTGCTTCTTTAATTTTTACCCAGTTCCACCCCTGCCTACCAGGCAAATACTCACCACTCCACATTTTCATTACTGCACCTTCGTACCCCTCCTCCAAAAATCGAGTATGAATTTCTTCCAATTCTATTGGGTCCGCTGTTTTTACAAACTCATCAACTACCAAAGTACCATTCTTCAAAATTACTTTTTTTAACATCTCTCTTCTTTCAAAGTAGTTTTTTGAAAGCAAACTGTCTCCGTTACAAAATAAAATATCAAAACAAAAAAACCGAAGTGGTACGCTAGCAGCCGCCTCTTCTACTCCATGTTTTCTTTTTCTAGTTATAGTTTCCTGAAAGTTTAGTATTCTTCCTGTTTTTGGGTCATAACCAACTGCCTCACAATCCAAAATTAGCTCTTCTGCACTTGTATAATCTGCCATTTTTTTCAGTTCCGGAAACATGGCACTACTCTCCTCCAAGTTTCTCGTAAAACTCTTTATAAACTCCCCGTCTTGAGTTCTTGAGTCCTTGAGTTTTTGAGTTCTTTTAAAGTGTATCTGCACCCTTGTTCCGTCATATTTCGGCTCTATAGCAACCTCTCCCATATTTTTTACTATTTCACTGTAGGTATTTAATCGTTGACACAAAGCTGGCACAATCGGAACTCCAACTTTTACTTTAATATTTTTTAATCCCTCAACACCACTACTTTTAAACACTTTTACAATCTCACCACTGTCAGGGTAAAGTTGATACACTCTATCGAGTTCTTTTCGCAGAGACTTACTTCCACTTTCAATTTTAGATATAGAGTCAAACACCGTCTTTTCAGAAAACCCTAGCCTCAACTTTCCCATCACCATTCTCACTATATATTTCCCTTCCAGCGAAGAAACTTTTCCAATCAAATTGGCCAGTTTATTAACTTTTAACTCCTGGCTTCCAGTTCCTTCAAAGAAAGCAATCTCTTTTAATTTTTCAAAAACATCCAACAAACTCATTTCCCCCACCTCATTCTTATTTCCCAAAGAAACCACCAGTTCACCCATGTCTCCCAACGACTTTGACTCCTTTTCAATTTCCGCTGTTTCTTTTTCAAAAGCCAAAGCAATAGCTCTTACCACCATCTTTCCAGCCATACTAAACTCTCTGTTATCAAATACAGGACCAAGTAAACCCTGGGTTAAATAAATACCGACACCTGATTCTTCTACCTCCATTTTGGATATTAGTTCAGCCAGTACTGAAGTTATCTCCAAGCGGGAACTAATCTTTTCTAACTTTTCCAAATAGGCAGCAAATTCTCTAAATAACATACTGCTAGTATATCAACTCCAGTGCCACTAAAATATTTGCGAAAACATGTTTTGTTTTGCGAACTTACGCAGACTCAAAATGCTAGGTCTCTGTACCCAGAGATTTTGAGTCGAGTATGTAGATAGGCCACATCCGCAGGAGATGTGGAACTATCGGTCGCAAAAACAATATATGATGAAGCAAAAGTATTTTTGGCTATCAAAATCTTTCGGTCGCCAACAAATAAATAAAAACTTTCACAAAAAAAAGATATTTTTCAACGAAAACTTTTTACCTTCCCCAACACATACACCGCCCCCTTAGTCTTCCCCTTTTTCCTTATCATCTTTTTGGTTACCAAATCTTTAAGATCTCTCAAAATAGTATCATCCGAAACCAAAGGCAATACGGCTCTAAGTTCTTTTATAGTTAGCTGGTTTTTTACCGTAAGCTCCTCCATCAAAGCAACTTGTCTCTCTGTCAGTGCCACAGCTCTACCAGTCTCAGTTTTATACTTTACCGACTCTCCAGTTATACTCATCACTCTAATTCTTGCTTTCTCAAATGCTATTGCCATCACCTCTGTCATCATTTCCATAAAATCAGTCATTCCCACAGAATTACTTTCCACTCTAGCCATAACCTCAAACAATTTTTGTTTATTTTTAAACATTTCTTCCTCCAAAGCGCAATAACTGACCTCGTATCCATTTATTCCCAAAATTATTAAATAGAAAAAAGTTATTGTTTGTAAATTATTATGTAAAAAAGGTCTGATCTTAAATAATTCATAAAAAATGATTATAGCCTTCAGCACAGGGTGTATTTGAGTTACAGTCTCTACCTTTCCCCAATTCAAAACATCTTCCAGTTGATAGACAATCTCGTGAACTTTAGGATGGTCAAGCACTGATCCTTCAACAAACGAATCTTTTCTTTTTTCTCCCAAATCTTCACTTTTTACAAGTCTCTCCCCAATTAGTTTGTTTATCTGAATTAACTCTTTTTCTCCCAACTCTCCTTGTTTGAATTTTGTTGACAGATATATTATCTGATCGGAGAGTCTTTGGCAGTTAATCCAATTAATTATCGTCTGCAGTTCTCTTTCTTTGATTACAATTCCCAATCTCAAAGCCAAATCTGACGCCTTTTCATCTCTACCTGGCTCATCTGTAAAAACCTTCAAAACACTATCACTACTTACATCTACATTATCAGCTCGCAAAACACTTACCGCCCTTTTTACTTGAATTTCTTTTTTAAGCCTTGTTTGCCACTCCAAAGGTATCTCAATATTTTTCAACACATTAATATCAACCTCAATTTTTATTAGGCTTCTCAGTAACTTATTGGAAATCTCAAACTTAGGTAAAAACACTTAACTATTATTGCATTTTATGCGGAAAATCACAATCTACCCAACACCTCTTTATATACAAGAGGTATACACTCTGCCACATCTTGAGCACTAAACATCAAACCCCTCTCGTTCATTAATTTTTTTCCAGCAAGTTTCACCAAGTGTGAAGCAAATGAAACTGCCAAAACTGGTTCATCCTTAGCCAAAAACCCTAGTATTAGCCCGGCTGTAACATCCCCAACGCCACCCTTTACCAAACCATCACTACCACCCTCAATTATTACGACTCGGTCACCACTACCAACAATAGAAACTTCATCTTTTATCAAAATTATTACTTCATATTTTTTTGCCAAACTCATCAACATCTCAGCTCTCTCATTGAGATCTTTAGGTTGTTTAACACCAAAAAGCATCTCAAACTCTTTACTATTAGGAGTCAATATTGCCCCTTTTGGAATCTCACCTATAGTTAGCACCTGTAACGCACCTCCATCCACAATCCATCTTTTATCAGGAAATTTTTTAAACAAAGAAAGTACCATGTCTCTAGTTTTTTGTCCTTCATCATCACATACAAATCCGTGCTCTTTAACATGGCTTCTCATCATTCCAGGACCAACTAATACCGCATCAGACTTAGCCACATAACCCTCAACATCATCTTCAGGTATCCACACAAAAGCTTGAAGTTCAGATTTTATTTTACTTACTGCCTCAAAATCATCTTTTGGACTAGCAAAATAAACCATGCTCACCACTCTACTGCAAGCCTTTAAAGCCATAATTGGTGCTCCGTGGAACAAACTGCTTCCCCCAACAATGGTTACCTGCCCGCCAGAAAACTTACTTGCCGTATCAGCAAAAGTATTAGACTTCAAAAACCAATTCTCCTCAAATTTCTCTATTATCACTTCTATATTCTATATCAACACATTATTTTGAGTTTTTGGTTTTTTGAATTTTTGAGTTTTATAATATATCTATGACAAAAAAGAAAACCCCTAAACAAGTTCATCTCAAAATACTAGCTCAAACACTTACTTTAGCCACTACTTCCCTAGGTTTAGTGGCCGCCTTAGCTTGGAACGAAGCCATTACTGAATACGTCAATGTCTACATCAAGCCATACTTTGCCAAAGGTTCAGGAGTTCTCTCTCTTTTTATCTACGCACTATTAATTACTATTTTTACGGTCTTCGTTTCTTATCAGCTCACCAAAATCAGCAAAAAAATCGTCAAGTAAGATCCACCCTCTTTGCCTGCTTAAACATTTCTGCGTCTCCCAAATCAGCTGTTGTCACAATTACTTGTCTACCTTCGGTAACCCTCAATACTTCTTGCTTGTGGACTTCATCTAGTTCCGAAAAAATATCATCAAGCAGTAGCAGTGCTTTTTTACCACCCTTTTCTTCAATAAAATAAATTTCACCCATTTTCATAGCAAGTACTGCCATTCTTTGCTCTCCACGAGATCCAAAAGTAGAAAGATTTCTACCATTCTCATTTACTATCAAATCATCTTTGTGTGGCCCCACCAGAGTGTATCCTACTGCCACTTCAGCATCTTTATACTGTAAAAGTCGAGACTCACTAATAGGGCTCATTTCATAAACCAGTTTTACATTTTTAAATAGCTCACTCCGTGCAAACAAATCATTTATATACTGCACCAATTCTTGTCTTTTTACAGTTACCGCGTTTCCATGCTTTATGAGTAGTGAGTCCCAAAAGGTCAACGCGTGTCTAGTAGCCGACCCATCTCTAATAGCATCCAGAATTTTATTTCTTCTTCTTAAAGCCTGTTCATATGTGGAAAGATTGTTTTCGTATATTTTATCCACCTGAACCAAAAGCCTATCCATAAATTTTCTTCGAACATCAGCTGATCCACTAACAAGCTCAACGTCTTCAGGGCGAAATATAACTACCGGCACAAGCCCCAACAAATCTTTTCTTCTACGAGACACACCGTCAATTAAATATTTTCTTTTATTGACTACCTTGCCCATTACCACCCCACCATTTACCATTACTTCTATTTCTTGAGTATCTCCATTTTCCCAATCAATATTTGCTTTTACTTTTCCCAGCTCAGTCCCAAACCTTACCATTTCTTCAGTGCGACGGGCTCTAAAGCTTTCTCCAATACTCATAAGATATACAGCTTCCAAAATATTGGTTTTCCCTTTGGCATTTTCTCCAAAAATTACATTCACTCCACCATCAAATTCCAGTTTCTTATCTTCGTAATTTCTAAAGTCCGTTAGCTGTAAATTTCTTATTCCCACGCCTAAAGTATATCAGTTTATTTTTGACAACCAGGGCAATAAAATGTCCCTCTCCCCCCAAGTTTTATTTTTACAATATTTTCTCCACAATTTTTACAAGGCTTACCATCCTGTTTATAAGTCAAAAAGAAATTCTGATAAGTTCCTCCCAGACCTTTGGTATCAACATAATTAGCCGCACTTGCTCCTCCGCTCTTGATTCCCAGATCTATAACAAACTTTATTGCATCTCGCAAATCTTTTACCTCACCCTTGTTCAAAGTATCAGTTCTCCTAGTAGGCAATATCTTTGCCATATTCAAGGCATCATTAACATAAATATTCCCCAAGCCACCCATCAGCTGTTGATCAAGTAACACAATTTTTATTGGTCTTTTTATTTTTTTCAAAACTCCCTCAAAATAACCCAAACTAAACTCCTCATCCACCACATCCGGCACTTGAGTTCTTGATTCCTTGAGTTCTTGAGTTCTAGAAATTATCTTCATCCACCCAAAAGCTCTCATGTCATTAAAAAATAGTTTAGATTCATCTTCAAAACCTATCTCCACTCTCGTATGTTTGCTAGGCAATTCATTTACCCAATCTGCTGTCGGATGCCCACCAACAATTCTCTTCTCAAAATCTTGAATTTTATCAGTTTTTAGTTTTTGAGTTTTTTTAATTTTCTCCAAGAAAATTAACTGTCCCGTCATTTTAAGATGAACCATTAGCTTCTCGTCAAAATTTTCAAAATCAATATTAATTGTCTTTGCTCTTCTACTTACCTTGAGCACTTTCTTACCTATCAAAACTTCCTTATTCCCCAAAAAATTCTTCTCACGATAAACCATAATGCTTCTCACAGCTTTCCCCTTAAGCACTTCATTTAATTGAAGTGAAATTGTTTCAACTTCTGGTAGCTCTGGCATTTATTTTTCTGTCAAAACCCACTTAATGACTTTTTTTATTTCCACCAAAAATCTCTTCTCCGAAAAAAGCATTGCCCTCTTTTGGAGTTCCAACTTTTTCCAGCTTTTTCTCATTACCCTCTTGACGGCAAGTTGCAATGTTTTCTCCGAGGTATCGTTTACCAAAATACCTGTTACTCCATCTATTACCGTCTCCTTAAATCCACCGCCGTTAAAGGCTATTACAGGGGTTCCAGCAGCCATAGATTCTACCGGAGTAATTCCAAAGTCTTCTTCTTTAGCAAGCGCAATAAACCCCTTAGCTTTTGCATAAAGTTTTGCAAGCTTAGCGTCATTCACCCTACCCAACAGCTCTACCTCCTTGATTTTCAACAACTCATTCTTAATATTTGAAAACCCTACTGACTCACCAGAAATTTTCAATTTATACCCAAGTCCAATTACAGCCCTTGCCGCTTCTACAATTCCTTTTGCTCCCACCAACCTAGACACAATCAAAAAATAATCTTCTTTTTCAACTCCTTTTGCTTTTTGAATAATTTCTTCCACATTTACAGGGGGGTAAACAACTATAGAATCTTTTCTATAAAATTTCCAAACTCTTTTCTTTACATTTTCTGAGTTAACTATCCAAAAATCCACCCTCTTAGAGCTCCACAAATCAAATATTCTCAAAAAATGATTTACTACAACTGCATATACTCGCACAATCCAAAATCTCTGCAAATTGATACTTGTCTCGTAACCATACAAAAATCTTGGTGGAGTGTGGCAATAAGCAATCACCTTTGCTTTAGGATTAGTTCTAAACCCCCTCGCAAAAAAAGAGGAACAAGAGGTAATAATTAGGTCATACTCCCGAAGATCAATACTCCACCAAACAAGAGGGGCCAAAAACCGAAGAGGACTATACAAATTAAAGTATTTCAACATCCACCCAAAACTACTTTCAACCACATTTCTATCTTTAAACTCCTTTGCACATTTTGAGTTTCTTAATACAAAAGAAGTATAAATCGGGGCTTCTGGATAAAGATTTGAGATTTGGCGCAACACTCTCTCTGCCCCACCAAACTCTTTTATATAATCATGAACTATAGCTACTTTCATACAAATATATCTACGACATCCTTTTCAAATTTTTCCTCAGGCAACCTATTAATGAGACTTTTAAAATCTAGTTTTGTTAAAAGAACTACAACTTTAGCTTTATCATAATCAGACAACAGGCACTTTACCCAATCAAACTCCAAGGGAACCTCCCTAAAAATCTCAGCCAGATGTCTACTCTTAATCCCCATTTCTTTATCATCGAGAAGTAGTTGTCTCGTCCTAGGTTTTATTTTTTCACTTTCAATGTTTTTATATATTTCCTCTACGGAACCAAAGTCCTTAACCAGCTGAGTAGCAGTCACCTTACCGATACCTTTAACACCAGGAATATTATCAGATGAGTCTCCCATCAATCCTTTTAAGTCAACTATCTGCATTGGGTCAAGCTCATAAACTTCTTTAAACTTGTCTTCATCAAAAACCACAGACTGTGCATACTTGTTTTGTACTGGCAGGTAGACAACTACCCTCTTACCATCGATTAGTTGCAGAGCGTCCCTATCTCCCGTCACTATTATCACCTGAACATCAATATCTTGAGTTCTTGAATCCTTGAGTTCTTGAGTTCTTTGCGACGCAACCCTAGCAATCGTCCCAATAATGTCATCAGCCTCATAACCCTCAATTCCGTATTGCGGAATGTTTAACGCAGAAACCACTTCCTTAGTTCGCTCTATTTGAGACACCAAAGATTCATCCATAGGACCTCTTTGGGCTTTATACTCAGCAAATTCTTTCTTTCGAAAAGTAGCACCCTTAACATCCCAAGCCACTACTATGTGAGTTGGAGATAGTTTTTCTATAACCGAAAACAATAGAGTCGTAAAACCATAAACTGCGCCCACCAGTTCTCCACTCGGAGTAGTGAATGGTGGATAAGCATGAAACGCTCTGTGCAAAAGAGCGTTTCCATCTATAAGAATTAGTTTTTTCATTTATTCGTAAGAACCTTTTTCCATACCTACGATTTCTTCAAATTCTTCTTGTTCCAAAGTTTCTATTTCAATTATCTTTTCAGACAGCTTATCCAATACTTTTTTGTGCTTCTTTATAATTTTCTCAGCCAACTGATAAGCTTCGTCAATTTTTTTCTTAATTTCTTCGTCGACCTTACTTTGCATTGCTTCAGATAGCTTCCCAGACTCTCCATAAGAAAACCCCCAAGCGTTATTTTCAGTTGTAGAGTTTAGTGAAACAGGTCCCAACACACTCATTCCAAAATCCACTACCATTCGTCTTGCCACCATTGTAGCCCTTTCTATATCGTTGCTTGCTCCAGCAGTCAGTTCATTAAAAATTACTTTCTCAGCAGCTCTTCCTGCCAGCATCATGGCCATATCATGTTTCAGTTCACTTTCAGTCTGTTGGTACTTATCAATCTTTGGCCTGCTCATAGTAAATCCAAGAGCCATTCCCCTAGATACAATACTAATCCTATGAATCGGGTCAGTTCCAGACAAAAGATGACCAACGAGTGCATGACCCATTTCGTGATATGCAGTCATTTTTTTCTCCAAATCGCTAGACAACCTTCTTCTTTCTGGTCCCATCTTCACTTTCAGACCAGCCTCTTCAATGTCTTTCATGCCAATTTCTTTGTGATCGTCTCTAGCGGCAAGAATTGCAGCCTCATTTAACATGTTCTCTAGGTCAGCCCCAGAAAAACCAACCGTTCCTTGCGAAACTCTATCCCAATTAACATTTTTACCAAACGGTTTTCCTTTTTTGTGAATTTCCAAAATTTCTTTCCTACCTTTTATGTCAGGAAGGTCAAGGGTTACTCTTCTGTCAAACCTACCAGGTCGAACCAGTGCGGGGTCCAATACATCAGGCCTATTTGTAGCAGCCATTACTATTACATTTTCATTTTTGGAAAAACCGTCCATCTCTACCAAAATTTGGTTTAGCGTCTGCTCTCTTTCGTCATGACCTCCCATATTTCCACCAGCACCACGAGTTCTACCAATCGCGTCCATTTCATCTATAAAGATAATCGCCGGTGCCGCCTTCTTTGCTGTATCAAACAAGTCTCTAACTCTACTTGCACCTACTCCAACTAGCATTTCCATAAATTCAGAACCAGCCATAGAAAAGAAAGGAACTCCTGCCTCACCAGCAACAGCTCTAGCCAGTAGAGTTTTTCCTACACCAGCAGGTCCAGTCAGAAGAACTCCCTTTGGAGTCCTTGCACCTACATCTAGGTACTTCTTAGGATTTTTCAAAAAGTCTACAACTTCCACCAACTCTTTTTTTGCCTCATCTACTCCGGCTACATCTGCAAACTTCACACTTTGCTTTCCTTTTGCAAAAAGCTTTGCCTTACTCTTTCCAATTCCAAACATATCTCCACCACCACCTTGTCTCTTCATCATATAAAACATCAATATTCCAAAACCAACAATCGGTAAAACCATAGAAATTACATCCCAAAACGCTTTTCCAAAATCTTGAGAGACCACTTCAATTTTTACCTTAGACTCATCAACCCCAGCTTTTTGCAATTGATCATAAAAACTAGAGCCTTCCTCTTTTCGGGATACACCAACTGGCTCAGTTCCTTTATCATCCTTGGGATAATAAACCATAATGTCATCCCCACGAATTTCCACTCTTTGAATTTGACCTTTTTTTATTTCAGTAACCACCTCAGACAATGACAAATTTTTTACCAAACCCGTACTTCCCAAAAATAATTTAATTAAACTAGGAACAAATAAAAATACAACCAAAAGCCACATCAAGGCTCTTCTCATATTAAAATTTATCTTGAACTCTACTTTTTTTGTTTGCATATTTTGTTGTTTATTATCTTACCACCGAACCTACTTCTACCTCATCTGGCAAAAATATCATCACCGGCTTCTCTTTGGTATCAGCCATAATCACCATTCCTTCAGAAAATTCTTGACCCATTTTTTTGGGTGTCATGTTTATTATTACTGGCAATTTTTTCCCTACCAAATCCTCTGGCTTATACCAAGCTCTAATTCCCGAAAACAAAGTTTTTTTACCAATTTCTTCACCAAAATCTATTACATATTTTATTAGCTTTTCACTCCACTCTGGTTCAGTAGCTTCTACCACCAAACCAACTCGGATGTCTAGTTTTTCAAAGTCTGTGTAATTTATTAGTTCTTTCATTGTTATTTAAAATTTATTTTCATAGCAGATTTCATCTCATCCACTATTCCCTCAGCAATCAGGCTCACTTTTTTACTTCCTTCCAAAGCTTTAATCAATAGTTGGTCTTTAATCTTTTCCGCCTCTTTCCTTTTTTCTCTAATAGGACTCAATACTTCATTCATAGCTACAAAGAGCTTTTCTTTAACTTCTACGTCGCCAACAGTTCCTTTTACATATCTATCTTTAAGTTCTGCCACCTCATCTTTATTTTTATTAAACAAATCGTGATACATAAACGCCACATTTCCCTCAATAGTTCCCGGGTCAGTTGCGTGTATCCTCTTAGGATCTGTAAAAACCTTGAAGATTTTTTCTCTTAAGGTTTTCTCGTCATCAGACAAATAAATTGCGTTATTTAAACTCTTGCCCATTTTTTCATTTCCATCTATACCTGGCACATTCTTTTCCACTCCCACCAAAGCTTCAGGCTCATGCAACACCTCAACTCCATAAGTAGCATTAAATTTCCTGGCCAACTCTCTTGCTGTCTCAATCATTGGCAACTGATCCTTACCCACAGGCACTAAGTCAGCATTAACTGCCAAGATATCTCCTACCTGGTGAACTGGGTACATAAAAAATCCTAAAGGTGTCGACTGCTCCATCCCTTTTTGAGCCAACTCAGTTTTTATGGTCGGATTATGGCTAATTTGCTGAATTGTTACAAAATTCGATAAATAGACAAAAATCTCATGAATTTGCTTTACTTCACTCTGAATAAATACCGTTGATTTGTCAAAATCAATTCCTACTGCATAGTAATCGCAAAGCAAATCAAGCATACTTTCGGATACTTTACCAGGATTATCAAAATTATCAGTCAGAGCCTGAACGTTTGCTATCAACACATACTGATCATATTCGTCCTGAAGCTTAACCCTATTCAGCAAAGACCCCAACAGATGGCCAATATGAAGCCTACCTGTAGGTCTATCCCCAGTCAAAATTCTCTTTTTCATAGTAGCTGGGGCGAGACTCGAACTCGCGCTCTTCGGGATATGAATCCGATGCTTTAACCAACTAAGCTACCCAGCCAAAACTCCTCTTATTTTAGCATTACCCTAGCCTCAATTGCTATTTGAGTTCACTTCGTGCTAAAATAAGCCTGTTCTCTCTTTGCGGGGGGAAGGTAAGTATCTTGTCGGGCTCATAATCCGACTTAACTGGGGGGCGGAGCCTCAGCCCCGCAACACTATAGACTATTTGGATTAAATCCCAATACTTCAAGCCATTTCTGCCAATTTTTCAATTCTTTTGTTTTTAAATCTAGGCCCATAGTTTTAGAGCCCGAGCTTGGCATAATTACTACCACCTCACCACTTCTCTGCATGTTCAGCTTCTCCCGAACGAGCCTATCTTTATACTCTTCCGTGCTCACTAGCCTCAATTTTTCAGTCAAGAGCTGGTTTTTCTCTCTAGTAGCCAATAATCTCTTTTCAGTCTCCTCAATTCTAGAAAAACCTCTCTTTGTCTGCCAAAAGTCACGCACCATGGACAATATAAGCAGCCACAAAACAACAAGTAAAAGGCTTCTCATCCAGAGATTTTTGCCATCCACAGAACCCCCTTTTTTTGATACTTGCATTTGGTAGACCTAGAATGTTATAATAAACGCCATATATGGAACAAAATGCTAAATCAGCTATAAATAGCTTCAAAGAGAACCTTGCCAAGCAAGGCAGAGCCTCTGCTACTATCTTAGCCTATTCTAAAGATATTGAGCAATTAACTGATTTTATTGGTAAAAGTGGCAAAGCAAGTCTAAAAGACATAACCAAATCAGACATTGACTCTTTCAAGGAAGATTTAGCTCAAAAGAACTACACCACCAAGTCCATCTCTCGTAAAATCAACTCCATAAAGAGTTTTTTCAGTTACATTCAAATCAATGGTGTTATTGTCGATAATCCAGCTACCGAAGTCACCCACCCTAAATACGACATCAAACCTCCAAGATTGTTAAACAAACTTGAATACAGAGCCTTAAGAGACGTTTGCAAAGACGATGCTCGTATGGCTGCTATAGTTGAACTCTTGCTTCAAACAGGCATGAGAATCTCCGAACTTGCCAACCTAAAAATCAAGGACATCGACAGAACCTCAAACCAAGCCACAATCAGAGCTTTTGAGTCTCATCCAGAAAGATCTATCCCCTTCAACCAACCAGCCATGGAAGCTCTAGATCGCTACCTTGCCATTAGACCAAAAAGCTCTAATGACAGTGTTTTTATAACCAAAACTGGCAACACCTTCTTAATCCGCAATATCCGTTCAAATTTGGATCGCTATTTCCACATTGCTGGAATTCAAAACGCCAAAGTTAACGACTTAAGACACACTTTTATTGCTCAACAGCTAACTTCAGGTAGTCCTTTGGTCTACATCAGTAAGCTCGTCGGACACAAAAGACTTTCTACAACTGAAAAATACTTGGAGTTTATTTCCGAAAAACCAGCCAAAGATAAGCCAAAACTTATCGACCTGTAAACCTCTTTAAGGCCTCTAGCGTAGATTGAGATAGAAATCCCAATACGGCGTTCATCTTATCCATAGAACCTATTGCCAAGGCTAACCACCCGGATACTTTTTTTCTTGAGTCCTCCACTATTAGAAAAGCGTTTTTGACGCCAGATATTTCTAGCTGTTCTCCAGTCACCTCATCTTCAACCAAAATAGTCACCGGATTACCACTCTTACCCAAATTAAGATCTCCATTAATCATCATTTCTTGAGGCCAAGTTTTGTTTTGGACAAAATCAGTCTGCTCTTCAGCTACACTTGAAGCTCTTATCACTCGGTCTTGAAGTTTTTTGATTTTCTTCTTCTTAATCATTCTCCTCATTTTATCATTGATGTGGGCCGACCTGGATTCGAACCAGGGACATCGAAGGTATAAGCTTCGCGCTCTAACCAGCTGAGCTATCGGCCCAAAGTAAAGCTATTATATCAAGCACGTAACAGCAAAACCACGTACTAACCACTTTGCACCAATCACAGCTTCGACCTTCTCTCTATCTCCTCTTCTACCTCATCAGCATCTCTCCCAAACTTTAATCTAGACAGTTCTTTTACCATCTTAGCCACTTCTGGACTACCAGCGGCTTTTTCTGCCTTAAGATCTCTACCGACATTCATCGAAAAAGGAGGAACCGGAGTACCATTAATAATTGTTTTAACATAGATATTTTGAGCTGGAACGTTACCCAGATCAGCTTCGTTAAACACAGGTTCAAAATCCTTAACCAGTATTTGAGCATCTTGAACACCTACTCTGTAGGTCATCAAGGTACCGGTATTCCCAAAGATAGCATCTCTTACTTGCTGATCCAGCTGACTCACAAACTGGTTAGCCATAATTAACCCCATGCCATACTTTCTAACCTCAGAAAGCATCTGGGCAAAATCTGGGGTGGCAAAGTTTTGAAACTCGTCGATATAAAAGTAAAAAGGTCTTCGTTGTTCCTTTGGAGTATCCTGTCGAGAAAGTGCCGCCGCCAAAATTTTTGGCACCACTAGGTTACCCAAGAAACTAGAGTCTTCTTCTCCCAACAAACCCTTAGCAAGTTTCAAAAACACAATTTTCCCAGTATCCATGGCATCTCTAAAATTTAGAGTACTCTTGGCCTGACCAATGATATTACGAATCATTTTGTTTGTAACAAAGCGACCAAACTTAGAAGAAATATAGTCCAAGGTCTCACTCTTATGAAAATCACTTGTTTGAGCTATCTGATCAGTCCAGTATCGTCGAACTATTGGATCTTTAACCAAAGGAAGAATCTCTTGAACGTATTTGGGATCAGTTAAGACTCTGTTTACTTCCACAAAAGTTGCCCCGGGCACACAACCAACGGTAAGCATGGCGTTACGCACAGAATGCTCAAACCTGGCTCCAACCATACCAGTTCTATTCGGATCAAACAGCTTATACATCAAGTTAATAATTGCCGAAGCCACCTGATACATCTCGTCATAATTCAAAACTTCCATGATATTAAAGCCTACAGGTCTTTCCTTATCAGATGGATCAAACAGAACAACATCTTCAGCTCTCTCTGGTGGAACTAGTTCTAGTAACTCTTCAATACCATCACCATGAGGCTCCATAAAACAAAGTCCTCTTCCCGCTCTCATGTCTTGAATAATCATCGACTTCAAAAGTTCAGTTTTACCTGTACCAGTTCTACCTATGATGTACATGTGCTTCATACGGTCTGTTTCACCCATATAAATGTTTCGCTCTTGACCTCTATATACAGATCTTCCTAACAACATTCCTTCAGAAGGAAAACCACCAGTTGCAGGGGCGCTCTTCGCCGTCAGCCAATAAATGTGTGGTGTCTCGATAGTTTTGTTAGGCAAATGCCAAACCGCCGCCAATTCATCTGTCGACAATACTGAGTTGTTTCCCCACATGTTCTGATATCGATAAATAATATCAAGCATGAAGGAGTGCTTAAACTTAATTTTGTTACTACTAAAACTGTTTTGATTGCTATTAAACTGAGAAAAAACTCCTTTAACGTTGCTTAAATTCGCCTTGGCTGTTTCTCCATTCGGAGAAATACTAACAAGTCTTATACTGGTCAAAAAACCCTGCTTACCACACTTATTTGTAATTGCTTCCAGTTCCTGGGGATTCATCTTAAACTTGGCTTTTTCAGGATCAGATTCGTCTTTCTTCAATTTGGAGACATAGCCCAGTCCAGACTTGGACCACTCACTTTCAGCCGGAGAAATCACTATTTGTACAATCATCGCTTCGTCATCGCTAAACTTTGCAAGAGAAGAAGTAAGTGAAGATAAAAAGTCTACCGGCATTTCCTTAAACGATTTAAGTGGCTTAAAACTCTCATTTTTTAGCACCAATTCAGCAAACTCAACTTTTGTGTCTTTATAAAAGACATTGTATTCATCCACCTTCAAAACTTGAGAGCCGGGATAAGTTCCAACAACCATTTTTTCAATCAGCTCTACATTGTTTTTATGACAAGAAATATAAAACCTAATATCCTCCTTTTTACCTACAATTTCCAAAGACAAGTGTTGTTGTGCTGCAAACTTCTGCCAAAAACCACCTTTTTTAAGGGAATACAAAGAACTAAACATTTGTTCCACCGCCTCTACTTTTATCTCATTATCTTTTGGCACGGCTATCTCCAAAAGTACAAAATTCATACTAACCTCTTCCCTATTTCTAAACCGAAGCCAAATCACAAAAATCATCCAACAAAAAACAATCAAGGCTGTGATTATTAAGATTCCAAAACCCAAAACTGCCAAATAAAGCATCAGGTCTCCAGTATTAATCATAGGTACTATCTTTAGAACTACTATAAAAAACTCTTCCTGGGTATTTTTTTATCATCATTACACACCACTCAGAAAGCCAACGTATACCTTCTACAACATTGCCTTTAAAGCCAGAAACAATATCTTTTTCAGTAAGTGGAAGAACAATCTTTTTTATATTGGGGTCAACCGGTGGACTACTTAAGGGCTTATTAGTCAAAGTGAGATCTGAAACACCTGCTCCTGGCTGGCTACCCTGATTATCTTTGAGTGAGGTTTCCGTACTTCTTTCTACCTTCTCTATATAGTTCTCCACCTCCTTAACTGCAATAGATTCAGGAGTATCAATCGGGCGCTGTAGTTCTTTACCCATTGGAGGCATACTTAAATATACCAATTTTCAATACAAATAACGATACTTACCTAAAAACAGCCAAATATAACAAAAACTATAGTGTTTAGGCACTGTAACATCAGTTAGAGGAAAAAATCGAACATTAAAACTGGATTAAGGGAGAAACTGATCTATATATCAGCATTTTTTAGCCCAAACAAACACTTATCAATGTCAACAAAAGAGTGATAGTAAACAAAATTACCTAATTAAATTAAAAACCTTTTTTAATCCGCTGTCAACATCATCCAAAATATAACAAAAGAGATCAAAGACATTCCTATAGTATCATAAAAAGTCTTTGATCTCTAGTGGACTAAACTTTCCCCTCGGAATAGTCTATGTCACAGGCACCTGCCACACATGCCAATTCTTGTGCGGCTTTTGTATAATCTTCCTCTTCATATCGGTAAAGTTTACTAAAATCTATCGGAGGAAAGGCGTTCGCCAGTTTTTCGTATTCTTCCCTATCAATCTCTTGATAAGGCATCTGAGCATAAGCAGCATCAAAGGCTGGTAAGAACGCCATGCCACCTATCAGCTCCCTGTTGGTCCACACCCACTTTATCAGGTCAATTACTTCGTCAGGATAGTAGGTTATTGTTACGCTGGGGTTGTGTTCAGTCCAGTTAACCTTGTTCTGCAGCCAATAATTACACTGGTCTATTGCTGTCATATTTTTTCTAGTTACTGCCCCTTCAGGAGACTTAACAGGGAAATGAACCACCCAAGTACTAGCTGAATCTGCTGTTTGTCCATTTTCAGGATCCATAGGAACACCTTCATCCTTCAATACTTTGTAAATTGGAGAGTGCGCGCTAACCCTAATATTTCTTACATAATAAGGCGCCCATCTAGCGTGTATTCCAGAAGAACAGTTAAACAGCTGGGAAGAGTTCCCTGAAGGCTTTACACAAGTTACTGCAGCCGCCTGATTAATTCCCAACTTTTGTGCATATACCCTATTTGTCTCAACCGCCACTTGTCTCAGTCTATTTTGAACAGAAGCGTCTTGGGCCACAGCGCTGTCTAATTGTCCATTGATATCTACACCCAGAAGTCTCTCTTCTTCACAGTTTTGTTTCCAAATTGGTCTAAGACCAGGAAAATTAGTAGCCATCGATTGAATTGTTCCAATTATTGCCGCTACTTCAACTTTGTCTTTTAGGGTTTCATAAGTATCTTCTTTTCGAGCAATAGCTATAGACAAATTACAAAACTGAAAAGGCCTAAGTATTATTTCTCCACAAGGATTGGTTCCAAACTCCGCCTCTGCTCTTCTTGCTGGCCTCATGTTTTTAGCACCCTGTCTATTAAAGATACCAGGCTCACCTCTTCCAGTTTCCACCATTTCCATCATCTGCTTCACAATATCTAGCTGAGTCAAGCCAGATGCTGGCCAAACAGCACTATTATTAGCATTCCACCTCTGACTATTTTCTCTTTCAAAGTCTCCAGACTTACACTGCCTCATTTCGTTGTCGTCATAATCAAATAAAGAGATCATTGCAGTTCTTCTCATGCCTCCAGAAACCGCCGCGTTACCGACTTCGCACATAATGTCGTGGGCATCTATTGGTCGTAAAAAGCTACCCTGTCTATTCAACAATCTCTCTTTGACAAACTCCATCATTTTTCTAAATGGTTCTGGTCCTGAAGATCGACCTCCCTTAACTTTTAAAATTGCTCCAGCCGGTCTCAATCCAGAATAGTCAAACTTTACATCTCCACCATCAAACCAAACTTCCAGACCCTTTCTAAGAGCGTCAGCCCAACCCTCGGTGGTATCTTCTACAAAATGGGTAAGTTGCTCACTGCCATTTTGTCTTTTTATTCTAGGTAAATTTTCTACATATTTACTTTCTACCGAAAAACCAACTCCACAACCATTCATAGAAATAAGTAGTGCCTCAACAAACGAATCAATACTGTCAACTGGCTGATAGGAACAGTTATAAATTCCAATATTACTTCTTCGCGCTGCTGGACCTGCCATGGCCAAAAGTCTCATTGAAGGGGCCGCTTTCATCTCAAGCATCGATTTCTGAATTCGATCATAGTCGCTAGAATCCAAAAGATTATTTGAAATTTCTTTTAGATAGTCAACAGCTCTTGTTACAGTCTCTTTCCAGGTTTCTCTTCTACCATAATCGTAATTAAATCTAGAGTATTTATCAAAAAATTGAAATTTTTGAATTTCGTTACCGAAGTACACATCACTTTCGGCAAACGAATTTTGCACTTCAACAGGTACTGGTCTTGCCCCACGAAGCTTAGCGTGTTCTGCTCTATACAAAATATAGCTCTTGGCCGCCTCAAACTCACCAGCAGCAAGAAGCACCATCTCCACCGTGTCTTGAACTTGTTCCACGGTAGGCTTTTCATATTTAGTACCAATTAAATTGACCACTCTGTTACCAAGCTCTTCAAAACTAACACTGGGATCTTTATCAATATCTCCAAAACAGGCTTCTAGAGCTCTGGTAATTTTATCTAGCTCAAAAGGAACAAGCCTGCCATCCCTTTTTGTAATTTCAGTAGGTATTCTAACTCCCACCTTTGTCACCACTTCTTTTTGAGATTTTATTTTTTTTGATTTTTTGATTTTTTTCATATTTTTTATTAATTAATTACTATTTCGTTAACAAATTTTTTAAAGTCAGTTAAGCCAGAAAAGTCCATGTAAACACTAGCAAACCTCAAATAAGCCAAATTATCAATTTTTTTAAGACTAGCCAGCACCATTTTCCCAATATCACAGGATTTGACTTCAGTAGATTTACTATTTAGGAGCTTTCCCTCAATTTTGTCCACAACTTCTTCCAACCTCTCAATTCTCACACTTCTCTTATAACAAGCCTTAATCACCCCCTTCATCAACTTTTCCCTATCGTACTGCTCAACCTTTCCATTTTTTTTGATGACTTTCAGGTCAATATTTACAATCCTTTCATGGGTAGTAAACCTTTTGTTGCACTTTAAGCATTTTCTTCTACGACGAATACCATCACCAGAGCCCAAGACTCTGCTTTCCAGTACCGAAGTTTCTTCTTTGTTGCAATAAGGACAGTTCATAATTAACACAACATATAGTGTTAACAATCATCATCAAACACCACCAATAGTATTTCAACTATCACAAAATAATACAAAAACAATCATTAAGGCCAATTTCCGCAAAATCTTCCGCAAATTAAACCAAACTTCCCAAATTCAATACAGTTCTCGCCAGTATCGATCCTGTCACATTTCTAGATTCAAGTCTCACATAAGCATTTATCATCGCTGAAGAAAATACAAATATTAACACTACAATTCCTTGCCAAAAGTCCAGTTTGTAACTAAACAGGAGAATTGGGATTCTCACCAAAGCTGTACAAAACCCTAAAATAACCAAGGATAATACCCAATCAGTCTTCTTCTTTAACAAATAACCAAGCAAAAAACCCGAGAAAGCCAACTCTTCCACAATGGCAGTTACCGTAGCTATTCCCAGCAACTCAATATTAATAGAAAGCACACCTTTCCAAAGACGTGTAATCAGAAAATAAAAAATCGCAGCCATAAACCCATAAAAAATTGACTTAGCAAAACCCCCTTCAAACAAACTCACTCTACTTTTCAATGAAACATTCCACCAAAACAAAGGAACCAACCAAATTACTGGTTTAATCCACAACTCCTCAATAACAGGAGGAAGATTAACAAAATACCTAAAACCGCCCCAAACAATAAGCAAGTACAACGTATATATCAACACCTTCTTCACAAACCAATACTATCACAAACAAATATCTCAAATCCAAAACATATATAATTAGTCCTACATGGAATCTTCAAGGAAAAGATTTTTCAAAAATCTAGAAAAATCACTCAAGAAAAAATCTCGTTTTGGAATAACAAATGCCAAAATTGTCTTAATACTTTTTGGAACTGGTATTCTCGCGTCTCTCTTTGTTTTACTTAAAGATATTCCCAACCCCTCTAAGCTCATCAAAACACCTGCCCCTCAAAGCACCAAAATCCTAGATCGCAATGGAGAGTTACTCTACGAGGTCTATTCTGATTACCGACGAACCCCCATATCTTTTCAATCAATCCCCCAAGACGTTAAAAATGCCACCATAGCTATAGAAGATAAAAATTTCTACAAACATTTCGGACTGGATACTGTAGCCATTATTAGAGCAGCATTTAACACTTTAAGTGGAAAAAGATTAGAAGGCGGATCAACCATTACCCAACAACTAGTCAAAAATTCACTTCTCTCTGACTCCAGAAGAACATTAAGCCGAAAACTAAAAGAAGCTGTTCTTTCAATCGCCACAGAATTTACCTATACCAAAGATGAAATCTTAGAGCTTTATCTAAACCACGCTCCTTATGGCGGTACAGTTTACGGTATCGAAACTGCCTCAGAAACTTATTTTGGTAAGCCCGCAAAGGACCTTACACTTCCAGAATCAGCTTTGCTTGCAGGTCTACCTCAATCCCCCACCAGATATTCTCCCTTTGGCGCAAACCCAGACTTGGCAATTAATAGACAAAGAGAAGTACTAAGAAGAATGTTTGAAGATGGATATATTAATCAAGATCAGTATGATCAAGCAAAAAACACCAAGCTAAACTTCATCAAAAAAAATATTTCCATAAACGCTCCTCACTTTTCTTTAATGGTTAGAGATCAACTGGTTCAAAAGTACGGTGAAGAACTGGTAAACCTTGGAGGGCTAACCGTCACCACTACCCTAGACCTAGCTCTTCAAAATTATTTCCAAGCTTCCCTTTCTGCAGAACTGAAAAAAATAGCCAAATTAAAAATCAGTAACGGTGCAGCTTTAGTCACCAAACCCAACACAGGTGAAATAATCTCACTTGTCGGATCAAAAGATTACTACGACAACGAAATTGACGGACAAGTAAATATTGCAAACGCTCTAAGACAGCCTGGAAGTTCAATTAAACCTTTAAACTACGCAACAGGACTCTTGTTGGGCTGGCCCACTAGCCTTGTCTACTTAGATGTACCAACTTGTTTCAACGTTGCTGGCCAAAAATCCTATTGCCCAAAAAACTACGACAACACTTTTAGAGGACCAGTTTCTATGCGACAATCTCTCGCCAACTCTTTAAACATCTCCGCAGTTAAACAACTTGCCCTCAACGGCTCGGAAAGTTTTATTGCCACAGCTTCAGCCATGGGAATTTCAACCTGGACTGATTCAAGTAAATATGGACTTTCTCTGACCCTAGGCGGAGGAGAAGTTACCATGACTGATTTGGCCAAAGCCTTTGGTACTTTTGCTAACCAGGGAGTAACAGTCCCTCTGGTTTCTGTCCTAAAAGTAGTTACATATGACGGTAAAGTGCTAGAGGAATATGACGCAGAAAAAACTGCAAATTTAGTTTCTGTTCTTCCAGAAGACTGGACAACCTTTTGGGCAAACCAAACAAATCCCAACCCTAACAGACTTCCCTCAGATCCAAAAGCCACTCTCCCAAATGAAGTAACCTTTATAATTTCTGACATACTTGCAGACAACGGTGCACGATCTGCAGCCTTTGGACCCAGTAGTTCTTTAGTTGTTCCAGGGCATACCGTCTCTGTAAAAACAGGAACCACAAACGATCTAAAAGATAACTGGACCATCGGATATACACCAGATTATCTTGCGGTAACATGGGTAGGCAACAACGACAACACTTCCATGAGTTATGTCGCCTCTGGAGTTACTGGAGCTTCTCCAATTTGGAACTCAATTATGAGAAAACTTCTAAAAGAGGTCAAAGACAAGCCACTCTCAAAACCAGACGGAATTACAAATTTTCAAGTATGCAACCTAACTGGATTACTTGCTCAACAGGAAAATCAGTGTGAATCTCACTCCGAGTATTTCATCAAAAATGTGCTACCCATGGGACAATCTTCATTCCCAACCAAAAAATCCATCTGGGTTAGTCGTGCCGACAAAACTCCAATATTAGAAAATGACACCACTACTATTGATAGAGACTTAGAGGAACATACAGTCATTTCAGATCCTTTTGTCAAGGAGTTTTGCTTGGACTGCAACTATCCAGTAAACGACAAGGGAAATATTCAATGGCCTCAAACCAATGTCAACATGACTGCCTTTTACGCTACTCCAAAGTCATATTTAAATACAAATGCCTTCCCCACTCCCTAAATGGATTGCAGGAATTACTATTTTTTTAATAGTTGCAGTTGGCATGTCATATTTCTTATGGCAAAAAAGCATACCACTCGTTAGTCCCATTGCTTTTATAGAAAGTATTTATCAAGCTCCTACCAAAAACAAAAAAGTTGTCTACGGATTTTTACCTTACTGGAATCTAAAATATGCAGACACTCTTCAGATTAACCACCTTACCCACCTTGCCTACTTTGCCATAGATTTAAATGAAGATGGCACTATCAACAAGAAGGTAAACAAGCGAGAACTAGAACCAGGTTGGAATAAATTGAATTCCGACGCAACAAGCAAAATACTTTACCAAGCAAAACTCCTGAAGCAAAAAACAGTTCTCACTGTTACCGCCATGGACCCAAAACTTATTTCTTCAATCATAAACAGTCCAGAATATTCATCTCTCTCCTTTTCATCCATACTAGATGTCTACAAAAATTTCAATTTCGATGGCATAAATGTAGATTTTGAATACGTAGGTGAACCAGACGACAATACAATCAGTAACTTCACTTTATATGTAAAAAACCTCAAAACTCAATGCTTGAAGGTATCGCCAGACTGCTTTATAGACATAGACGTTTTTGGAGACTCAGCCAGCAAAAAAAGGTTATGGAATTTAGAGCAGCTCAACCCTTATGTAGACCATGTAATAGTCATGGCCTACGACTACTATAGAAAATCTTCTACCCAAGCAGGTCCCGTAGCTCCTCTGACCGGCACTTGCAAAGGAGAGTCCAGCGAACCATGTCTAGAACAAGATATTCTTCAACACCTTTCTCTTTTTACCAAAAAAATAGACCAAGGAAAGATAATTCTTGGAGTCCCCTTTTATGGTTATGAGTGGCAAACTGCATCCGAAAATTTTCTGGCAAATACCTATCCCAAAACCGGAAGCTTAGCTACATACCAAAGAGTTCAAGATTTAATACTAGACCCTGCCACATCTTCTCTTTCTGCAAAATGGTCAAATACCACACTCAGTCCCTACTTAATCTACTACGACAAAAATGATATCCAACAGATTCATTACGAAAACCAACAATCTCTAAAGCTAAAGATGGATGTCATAAAGGCTACCAACTTGGGAGGTGTTGCCATCTGGGCACTGGGATATGAGGTACCATATCAAGACATCTGGCAACCAATTGTCGACTTAAACAAATAGCCACTATTCAAACCCAGTCGCTAGAGATAGAATGACTTAAACCCCCTGCCCTTTCATACGTTTTGTAATGTCTAAGCAAAAAAATAGAAATCTATCTTTATTTTCCTATATCGGTCTACCTTTGTACCGAATATTTCTTGTCGCTGCTATTTTCCTAATTTACCTATTTTCATTTACAAAACAAGCCCTTCAGTCAATTAAACTATCTGCCATTGCGAATCTTGTACTCAAGCTGTGGCAATCCATCCCCATTCCGTCATTCACGTCCCTCAGTAATTCATCTAGTCCTGCCAAAATCTGGCAAAAAAGAAACAAAAAACTCCACCCAAAAAAACTTGTCCCTCCAAAACGCCGCCCAGCATTTAGCATAAAGGCAGGAGTAACAACTATTGTTATCTTATTAATCACTTCTACCTCAATCTATTACTCCAATATGTTTTTGAAGTCACTACCTGATCCAAAAATCCTAGAAAATTTCCCATCCAAACTTTCTACTGTTATCTTGGACAGAAATGGAGTTCTTCTCTATCAAATATACAAAGACGAAAACAGAACAGTCGTCAATATCAACGAACTTCCAAATCACGTCAGAAATGCTTTTTTAGCTGCTGAGGACAAAGACTTTTATAAACATCATGGGTTTTCCATATCAGGACTGGCCAGGGCTGTATACAAAAATTTAATAAACGAAAGAATAGAGGGTGGTTCCACAATTACCCAACAGTTAGTAAAAAACACCTTACTTACAAACGAAAAAACCTTTGTAAGAAAAGCAAAGGAACTCGTTTTGTCCTTACAAGTTGAGACCCTTTTTAGCAAAGACAAAATATTTGAAACTTATCTAAATCAAGTAGGTTTTGGTGGACCCGCTTATGGCATACAAGAAGCATCCCAACAGTATTTTAGTATTGACGCCAAAGATCTCTCAATTTCACAAGCTGCTTTTTTGGCCGGACTAACTCAAGCTCCTACAAAATACTCCCCTTTTGGAGAAAATTTACAGTTAGGACTCGAAAGACAAAAGATTGTGCTTGGGCAAATGCTAAAAAACGGTTTTCTGACACAAAGCGAATTTGATAAGTCAAACAGTGAAAATATTGTTTTTAGATCAGCAAAAAATGAGATTATTGCTCCCCACTTTGTTATGTATGTTAGAAACCAGTTAGTGAATCAACTAGGCGAAAACATCGTGAACCAAGGGGGTCTCACTGTAATTACCACCTTAGACGTCAATGTTCAAAAGAAAGCTCAGCAAATAGTCAGAGATGAAATAAAAAACATTGGAAGGTTAAACGTGTCAAATGGCTCCGCACTGGTTACTGATCCCAAAACAGGCGAAATTCTAGCGATGGTAGGGTCCACAGACTATTTTGATCTCAATCAAGATGGACAAGTCAACCTCACCACCTCACTAAGACAGCCAGGCAGTTCCATAAAACCTCTTAACTACGCCCTAGCTTTCGAAAGAGGCAAAAAACCTACAGACACCATAGAAGACAAAGCAATTTCCGTCGTCTACCCCAACAAACAAAGTTGGACTCCAAAAAACTACGACAACAAATTCCATGGAATAGTTACTCTAAAACAGGCCTTAGCCAATTCATACAACATACCCTCAGTTCTAATTTTAAAAGAAAACGGAATAGTAGAATTTGCCAAGCTGGCCCAAAAAATGGGAATCAGTACTTGGAATGATCCAACTAGATTTGGACTTTCAATGGGACTGGGAAGCTTAGAGGTAAAAATGACAGACCTGGCTACAGCATACTCATCTTTTGCCAACGACGGAATTGCCACTCCACTAAATTCTATTAAAGAAGTAATCTCAAACAATCAAAAATTAAGTTCAATTTATAAATGCGAAAACTATCAAACCGAAAAAATCTCATCAACCACTGTTTTGGCTGAAGAAGATAACTGCCTTCCTAGAAGAGTTATCAGCTCCCAAACAGCCAAACAAATTACAGAGATTCTAAGCGACAACCAAGCTCGTTCAAGCGCTTTTGGCTTTAACTCTGTACTCAATATCAAAGGGTTTAGTGTTGCTGTAAAAACCGGCACCAGCAACAACTTAAAAGACAACTGGACCATTGGCTATAACAAAGATTACCTGGTGGCTACCTGGGTAGGTAACAATGACAGCAGGCCCATGTCTAGCGTGGCGTCAGGCATTACAGGAGCTTCCCCCATATGGTCAAAGATATTTACTGGACTCCTCAAAAAACAACCCCTTGCCTCCAATTAACGCGACCTCTTCAAATCTTGTACTTAAGAAAAAACTTACTCTCTTTGTCAGAATCCTTATCAATTTCTTCATTATCTTGATTCCTAGTGCTCTTGAGTTCTTGATTTCTTATGGGCTTCCCTTCTACCATCGCTTTCATCCAAAATCCCAAAGTCACGATAATGACTACAAGCATCACCCAAAAAATTACCTTTCTATCTTTAATCTTTTCCTCTTTTGATTTTTTCTTTTTTTCTTTTTTTTTAGGAACTGACTCAAGAGATTCTTCCTCTTCTTCTGTCATCTCATTGTTTGGAAACTTATTACTCATTATTTTTATATTCAATATTTACTAAACAGGAAGGCTGTCTACCCTCCAGAGCATCTTTTAGATTATCCACCAAAACTCTAGCCATAGAAAGCCTTGCTTCTACTGTTGCTGAAGCTGTATGTGGTGTCAACACTACATTCTTCATCCTCAATAATTCTTCTGGAATTTCCATTTCATTTTCAAAAACATCAAGTCCAGCTCCAGCAATAACTTTATTTTTTAAACAATCTATTAAGTCAGCTTCATTTACTATTCCCCCTCTAGCTGTATTTATAAACAAAGCTGACTTTTTCATCAAAGAAATTTCCTTTTTTGTTATGATGTGTTTCGTTTCCGCGTTTAACGCAAGAGAAACGCTAACAACATCAGAAAGCTCCAGTAACTTCTCCAGACTATGATAAACACACTCATTTTCCGCTTCAAATTCTTCATCTCTCGTTCTATTAAAGTAAATTACTTTCATTCCCACTGCTTTGGCTAGCCTTGCCGTCCACCTCCCAATTCTACCCAAACCAATCACTCCTATCACCTTATCTTTTACACTCGTCCCAAGCAACAAATCTGGTTCCCAACCTTTGTACCCATGGCTTCTAATTAAACTATCCCCTTCTACCACTCGCCTATACAAAGCAAAAATTAAAGCAATAACGTGTTCAGCCACTGATTCGGTCAAAACTCCAGGAGTATTTGTAATACAAATTCCTCTTTTGGTTGCTTCTTTAACATCTATATTGTCATACCCAACCGCGTAATTACTTATCACTTTTAAGTTTTTTCCAGCCGCATCCATTACCTCAGCGTCAATCTTTTCAGTAAGTAGTGAAACAATAGCAACTGAATCTTTTACGCCAGCAAGCAACTCTTTTCTAGAAATATTTTTTCCCTGATACACTTCTACTTCAAATTTTTCTTTCAGCCCACCCAAATACTTCTCCAAAAAAATATGCGTCACAAACACCTTTGGTTTATCCATACCTTCATTTAATCACATCACACCCATCCCTCTACAGACTTTAGCTTCTTCTTCATCCACTTTTCCATTTCGTCTTTACTCAACAGCCCTGCCTTCGCTCCCATCTTTGTCACCACACTACTACCATTGGCAAGGCCCATCTTCAGCATCTTTTCATCACTAACATAATTTATTAGCCCCTCAACAAATCCACACACAAACGCATCTCCCGCACCAGTATCATCAACAGACTTGTTTAAAAAAGTGTTCATTTTAACCCACTTACCAGACCTAATTAACGTAGCTCCTCTCTTCCCATCAGTTACGGCAATTACCCGCACCCCAGAATCAGATAACATTTTAAAAATATCTTGTTCGTTTTCAAAATCAACCCCACAAACAACACTCGCCTCAGACCGATTCAAAATTAGCGCTTCAATCTTGGAAAGTAATGGCCACAATTTTCCTGACTCTATTTCAGACTTTCCAGGGTTCAACCCAATTCTTATGCCATTTGTATAACAATAAGAAACAATGTCTTCAAGTAAGTCCATTCTCCCTCCCAAACTAGATATTTGTACCCAGTCAGCATTTTTAAATTGATTCCAATCAATTTTTTTGGTATCAATTTCTAAGCTTTCACCTCTAAAAGTAATTATCGATCTTTGCCCATCCCCATTAATAAGTACAGTGGACACACCAGTATTTTTACTTCCACTTTGTACCATCGACAAATCTACTTGATATGAGTTCATTTCCTCCATAAAAATTTTCCCCATACTATCTTCCCCAACCTTTGTAACCATCTTTACTGCCTCACCCAATCTTTTCAAACCAACAGCAACGTTACTTCCCCCTCCACCGCTAGTCATCAATCCCTCTTCAGCTTCAATTTTTCCGCCAAGCACTTCACATAGAGCCACGCCACCATGAACAGCAGAATTTTTTACAATCTTAAACTGACTAGACTTCATCAACACATCCATAACACTTGCCCCAATTACCACTATTCTTTGCATATCATCATTCTAACAAACACAGCATCGTTACGATAAAATAAGCTGTGCTCAAACCGTTACACCACCTCAAACCAAAAACCGGCAAAGAAATTCCCTTTATTATTCTCATAAGTTTCTTGGTTACCTTTTTAGTTTCCAGACTGGTAGTCTTTTACGGGCCAACGTCTAACTTTTATTTAAATGTCAAAGGTATTCATGTTCACCACCTAGCTTATGGCATTTGCCTACTTGGAATAGTCGGATTTCTTAGTTTAGTTTTGGACAGAACTGAAAAGGTTAGGTTGCGTCTTTCCGTTTGGTACGGAATTGCCTTAGGGCTTGCCTTTGACGAATTTGCCATGTGGATTCAACTAGAAGATGTCTACAGAGATCGTTCTACCTACGACGCCATCATGATCATCACCCTCATCATGCTCAACGTAGTTTACTTCAGCGATTTCTGGAAAAAATGGGGCCACCACCTGAGATCTCTCCTCCACAAACTCACAAGTTAAAATATTTTTATTCTCAATAAAATATCAACCGGGCTAGTTTCTCAATAACATTATTTCTGATTTATATCATTAAGTACTCAAACATAATATTTAATGTTATTATTTGTCATGCCAGAACAGGAATATTCAGTAGGTACTGAAGGCCTCAGGGCTGCACAAGATGTAATCTCACAAAAAGTTTTCGACAGGGCTTTACAAATAAATCCTTATGGTGAACAACCTCACGACCTCGCCATTGAAGCAGCAGAACTCGAGACAGAAGCAACCTACCCTTCACTAGAACGTCTTTCACCTAAAGCTCAAGAATATGCAAAACGCGATCTGGATAAATTAACGGAAAATCTAAAAGCATTAAGGAAACTATCTAATACGTCAACACTAGATTATTCCACAATAGGAAAAATTGAATCGTTGGTGGGTGATAATCCGGTTTTGGTTGATAAAAATCATGATGTTCTATTTCAAAAAGCCTGGGCACCGACAGGAGAACAAGAACTGCCCAGTGCGCCTTTCTTTATAACAGCAGAATATGAAGCGCTTCGTTTAAAAATATTAAGTGAAACAGAAAGAGTTATTTCTAAAGTTGACCCTTACGACAAATACTCCCAAAGCTCTACAGAGATAAACAGAGCACGCCTGAAGGCACTTGAGGATACTTCACCAGACTCTTCATTAAGAATTAAGGTTGATGCGGCAAACAAGAAAATTGCAGAACTAGACTTCGGAGAATGGCCAATTTATCATGGTTTGGGAATAGAGTCTTTACTGGACGTGCTTGATAGTGATAGCTTATTGTGTCGCTCAAAACAAATCAATAGTAGAGGAAAGGCAAGACTCAATACTTCTCGAGGGAAACGGACAGACCAAGAAATGTTTAATGTTTCTTTTTCCAACATACCAGATCGGGGTTATACAGATACATTTAAATACGGTAACAGTGACATAGCATTTGTGACTCCTGATGATATCTGGGTAGTTTCTGATTTAGGATCATTGATCAAAGGAGGTGAAAGATTCTTTTATACCGACGGATGGCAAATGATGGGGAAAAAGGATCAGGATGGATTCAAGTTGTCATTTAGTGAAGATCCATTTGTACTGCTTGTTACTGAAGAGGCGTTAACAAAAATAAAAAATCGTATCGCAACCGACATGAGATTTGCGGATAAAGATATGGACGGATGGATTGATAATCATGTAGTCATTATCCCCAATTTTCCTTCCAAGACTGGTGATCTAAATTTTAATATGGATGAATCGGTAAAACATAAAATTAAACAAAAGTTTCAAGAGAATAATCCGAACCAAAAACTTCCCAAGAATAATGGTTATCTAGTACCATCCGGCGAACTATTTGATGACCAAGGTGGTAAAAAAGTAATGTCTTTTTGTTGGATCGAAAAACAATAGACAGTATTAGCTAATTGCAAAAAGCTGTTGGTAAACCGCTACAGTTTTCATGTTAGGTCTCCATTACAATGTGTTAAGGTCTAAACAACTTTCTTAGTTAGTACGATTGTCGATTCTTGCGTTTATTATGTTATAGTAAATTACTAATATCAAAAGCGCATCACAACAAATATGTCATCTGAAAACGCTCCCACCCCTGACAACTCCAATCATTTTTCTGAAATTGAAAGACAGTATAGTAGCTCTGTCAAAAAAACTGAGATAGTTTTTGGAGATGAAAAGAAAAAAATATCACTACTAGTCACAGAGCCACAAAGCACAAACTTTATGGAAAAAGCAAAAGATGCAATTAAAAATTTACAGGATGGACAAAAACAAATAATTGTTACTGAAAATGGAGATGTATACGAAGTAAAAACAACTGGATATTTTTCAGAACGATCTAACGCAGACAACCTAATAGACATCGCCAAATCCTTGCCTACAACTGGAAATTGGAATTACGAGACAGAAAAGAAAGTGCGGCAAGAATACAAAGGGCAGTCGAGTGATGTTGACACACTAAATCTAAAATACATTGGTAAATACAAAGACAAATTGGACCCAAAAAAAACTGCTGAAGAATATTTAATGTTTCAACTGGCTTAGTAAAATATCAACCGAGCTAGTTTTTCTGTAACCTCATTTGGGTCAGGGTCTTGCCAAACATTTCTCCCTATCGCAATTCCTTTTGCCCCGGCTTTCATCACTCCACTCACTTCTTCTTCGAGGTTTTCCCAATCTGTTTTTTTACCCCCTTGCGCCAACACTCCTGTTTTCCCAGCCGCTTTTACTACCCAACTAAAACTTTCTACATCTCCCGTGTATGGCACTTTTACATAGTCCGCATTAAGCTCCAACCCTAGTCTTGCCCCATAGGCCACCGTGTCTCTTTCTGACTCTCTACCTAGCACCTTAGAGCCTCGTGGATACATCCAAGCAATCACTTCCAATCCCTTTGCGTGCGCCTCATCTTCTATTTTTGAAAATTCTACAAGCATTTCTTCTTCGTGCTCACTTCCTACATATATTGTGTACCCAACAGCTTTTGCACCAAGTTCAATTGCCTTGTCGACAGTACATAGCTGAAGCGACAATGGTTCTTCGCTATAAAACGAAGTCTTACCATTTAGTTTTACAATCAAAGGAATATCACTCTTTTTGTCGTAGTACCTTGCCGCTACTCCCTCTTGAAAAACAACTCCTGTATAGTATCCATTTTTGGCTATCTTCATTATGTAGCTCGGATCCACATTTTTTTCATCAAAATCAATTGGACCGTGTTCAAAACCTTGGTCATAAGCCAAAATCATTACCTTACCGTTTCTTGCTAACTTACTCATTTTTATAAACTAGTTTTTTAATTAAATTAATTAAGTTCACACTTGTCAGTCCGTATTTTTGCATCAGTTCCTCTGGTTCCCCACTTTCTCCAAACCGGTCTCTCATCCCCAGTCTTATCATCGGTACCGGACAGTTTTCCGAAAGCACTTCAGCGACAGCACTTCCCAAGCCACCAATTATTGAATGTTCTTCAGCTGTAATTACTTTTCCCGTTTTCTTTGCCGATTTTACAATTGCATTTACATCTATTGGTTTTATCGTATGAACATTTACCACCTCCACCTCTATTGTTCCAGATAGTTTCTCAGCAGCTACCATTGCCTCATAAACCATAGCTCCACAAGCAAATATCGTAATGTCTTTTCCACCCCTTAAAACCTGAGCCTTACCTATTTCAAATGGAGTATCAACTGTCGTAATTATTTCTCTAGCTGGCTTTGTCATCCTCATGTACACAGCTCCTTTTTTCTCTGACATTGCCCAAACCGCTTTTTTTACTTGCTCATAATCTGCAGGAACTAAAATAGTTAAGTTTGGAAGCACTCTAGCAATAGCCAAGTCATCAAAACTTTGTTGATTTGCCCCATCTACTCCATTTCCAAAACCAGAGTGCCCTCCAATTATTTTTACATTTTCATTGGTAAGACAAACGGATACCCGCAGTTGCCCCCAGTTGTTCCCAGGATTAAAACAAGCAATCGAGTTCACAAATGGTATATATCCACTCATGGCCATCCCAGCCGCCACCCCCATCATGTTCTGCTCCTGAATTCCCATTTCAATTAGTCTATTTGGAAATTCTTTTTTAAAACTTTCAAGCTTAAGGCTATCCAGCAAATCCGCCACTAGAGCAACAATTCTCGGGTCTTTTCTCGCCACTTCCACGACAGCTTCACCATATCCATCTCTCATTGGCTTCTTTGATAACTTTCCAAAGTCCTCCACCAAATTCATCTCCTTATTAATCATTACTGATCCTCCCATCTAGTGTTCTCACTTTTCTAATTTCCATTAAGGCCTGAACTGTTTCACCTATTCCCGGAGCTTTTCCATGCCAACTATAATTATTTTCCATGAAATCAACTCCCTTACCAGGTGTTGTTCTCAAAATTATCACACTTGGTTTTTCATGTACCACTTCCGTCTTTTTATATGCGTCAATAATTTCATCATGGTTATGCCCATCAACTTCCAAAGCAAAAAATCCAAATGCTTCCAATTTTTCTTTTAGTGGATTAAGTGGCATCACGTCGTCAGTAAAACCATCAATCTGAATATTATTTCTATCTATCATTACTAGCAAGTTACTTAATTTAAATTTTGCTGCACTCATGTATGCTTCCCAAACTTGCCCCTCATCTTGCTCTCCATCTCCCATAAAACAAACAGTTTTTCTTTTTTTGTTTTGCATTTTATCAGCCAATGCCATCCCCACCGCCACACTAATTCCCTGACCGAGAGGACCACTACTATTTTCAATACCAGGCAACAACTTTGCCACAGGGTGACCCTGCAATCTTGTACCCAATTTTCTCAAACTAGAAAGTTCTTCTTTAGGAAAATATCCGGCCTCTGCTAGTGTTGCGTAAAGCACAGGACAATAGTGCCCAGCAGACAGAACTAGCCTGTCCCTATTCTCATTCCAGGGATCATGGGGAAAATGGTTGAGCAAATCTCCAAAATATAATGTGGCAAAAAAATCAGCAGAGCCCAAAGCTCCAGCCGGATGACCAGAACCAGCCTCAAGAAGCATCTTCAAAATTTCTTCACGAATAACACTCGCCTTAACACTCAAATCCATACTTTAATATTAGCACCGTCACTCCATAAACGCCGTCTCTCCACTTCCGGTATCAGCAGGGTGAGTTTCGTGACCTTCTCTTTCGTCATCAAAATCTTGTAGATACTTTAGTACCATTTCAGGAGTAGTTGCAATCTTATACACCTTAAGAGAGTCAGGTCTAGAATCAGCTATTCTCATATTTGCAACGAGTGCTTCCATGATCGGAAACCAGAAGTCCCCATACAAAATAAATGGTTTATGGTGTCCAAAGTATAAGTAAGCCAAACCCCATGCCATTCCGAACTCAGATAAAGTTCCAGTTCCTCCATTAAAAATTACATACGCATTTCCCAGCTCAAGGAGCTTCATGGTTCTATCCACATAGTTATTCATAATAATTTCCTTGTCAGCTTTATTAAAGTGATCTTTACCTTCAAAATTTTCAATAAACTTAGGATAAAATGTGGCCACCTCTGCCACCCCACCACCTTCATGAGCGCCATCAGTAGCCGCCCTCATTACTCCCGGACCTCCACCATTTACAATCTCGAGTCCATTAACAGCCAGCAAACGTGCCACTTCCTTTGTTTCTTGATACAAAGGGTCATCTTCGGTACAATCCGCAAAGCCAAAAAAAGTAATTGCCTTCAAGTTCTTAAATGCCATAGTTAAATATTACCATCAAACCTACTACCTAAACCCCACTCAAATTTACAAGCTTTAAATATTCTTCCTCTATATTTTCTGCTTTAAAAAGCTCGCTTCCCACTGCAAACTCCAATTTACCAAAGTTTCTATCCAGTTCATCCTCCGCAATTTCCTCTGCCCACTCTGCTTCAAAACATCTTTTAATATCCTTGCCATCTATTCCTCCATCAAGAATTATTTTTATATTTTTATCAATTTTTCTAATTTCTTTTATTTTTTCCAAAACCTTTTCATCAAAGTCCTCCTTACCTTGTGAACCCAATTTCGAACTCATCAAAAGAACTGCATCCAAATTATTTATTACCTCATCCAAACCAGTCAAGGGTGTTTCCAAAGCATAAGCCAAACCCGCCCTAAGTCCTGCAAACTGAGCATCAGCTATAAAAGCCACTTTATCACTCATTTTTTCCACTTGTCCGTAAACTGCAGTAATTCCCGCTTCCACACATCTATCAATCCATTCGTGAGGTTCTTCTACCATCAAGTGTGCTTCAAATTCAATTTCAATTGGTAGGTCGACTTCTTTAAGCGCCTCAGGAATCACTGTTATGGCTGGAGCAAATTTCCCATCAACAATGTCAACTTGCACTTTCTTTGCGAACGATTTTACCTTTTCAGCCTTTTCCAAAAAGGAAGTAATATCTTTTTCTAATATTGCTGGTACTATAGTTACCATTTTTGTTCTAAATTATTAACCTTATTAAATCTTCTAATATATTTTTCTTCGGTCGAAAATTCTGTACTCAAAAAGAGCTTAATCATCTCTCTAACTCCCTCGTCAGTGCAATAATCTACAGGTATTGCCAAGGCATTTATATTATCGTCTAACCTCCCTCTTCTTACCGCTTCAGGTCCAAACCCAAGTCCACATCGCACTCCTCTAAATTTATTGGCTACAATGCACATCCCCATACCATTGCGACAAAACAATATTACCCTATCACCTTCTTTCATTTCTCCAATGGCTTTTTGTGCGTAGTCTACATAATCATCATCTCCAGTAAGCTGATACGCACCCATGTCTTCCACTTCATATCCTTTCTCATCCAAAAAATCCACAATCTTTTCTTTGGCCTCAAAACCTCCATGATCAGCTGCAAGTATTACTCTCATATCTAATGATATCAAATCTTGTCATTCCCACACACCAATTATTTATTCAACAGCTCAGTAACTTTCTCGTAAGCATCCAAGTCACTCACCACCAACCAACCTCTTTCTTTAGCCACTTCCAACAACTTCTCTGTTGGATTTATACAAACCGGGTTTTTCACTCTCTCCAACATTCCGATATCATTTTCCGAATCGCCAAAAGCAAAGTTATTACCACTGTATCTAGACAACAAATTCTCCACTACATGTTTACCATCAGCCAAAGAACTCATTATATTCCCCGTAAACTTGCCATCCAAAACCTCGAATTCAGTACTTAGAAATCCATCCATCTCAAATTTTTCCTTTATTACTTCAGACACAAACTGTGGACCAGCAGTTACTAAATATATTTCATGAGTCTTTTTCAATTCCGGCAGCAATTGCTCAAAATATGAGTAAAAATTATCTTTGTTTTCTCCAAAAAAATCTTTCGTCTTTTCTTTAACGTCATTATAGTTAACACCCTTTAGTGATTCAGCCCATATCTGCAACAAAAAAACTGCTGTTTCTGAGTAGCTAATTAAACCTTCCTTATACTCTTTTGACTTTTCCAGCATTTTAGCAAATACAGATTCCTCCAAAACCTTTTCTTTAACCAAATATTTTGTTAAAGAAAAAATAGAATACTCCTTAAAGATTGTCATGTCTAAATCAAACAAAGCAATAGATTTTTTTGTATTCATATTTTTATACTCCAAAATCAGTTCTACCCTCTTCAATCTTCTTAAGTATTTCCTCAGCTTCTCGCAAACGAATAGTTAAGTTGTGGGTTTTTGCTATTTCCACCGACTCTTTAATATACTTTAAAGCTTCATCTTTTTTACTATCCATAGCGCTGGCAATGGCCAACTTGTTCAAACAACCAGTTTCCCAAACTCTTGGAGCGTACTGAGTCATGTCTCCAGTTCTAATATCTTCCAAGGCTTCCAAAACTACTTTTATTCCTTCTTCTTTTTTGCCCATTTTGTACATTATTCCACCAATATGTGCCTTAAGATTTCCCTTCTCACACCTATCTGCTGGCGAAACATCGAAGGCCTTTTGGAAATAAACCAATGATTCTTCTATCTTTCCACTCATCAATAGCCCATCACCATAGCATCGAAAACCAATCGACTGATTGTAAGGAGTAACAGTTTCACTATTTTCCTCAACCACTTTATAACTCTCATAGGCATATGCCAAGGTTAATCTCTTAAACGTTTCATTATTCCCTTTTCCTATCTGATGTTTCATCACCAAGCTCATACCACCAAAAGCATGCACCAAGCCATTAAATTCCTCCTCTTTAACACAATCCAGCAAACATTCCATGTAAGCTTTTGCAGACTCACCATATTTTTCTTCTTCTCTCAAAGTATTGGCTTTTGCCAACCTCTCTTCCATTTCTTTTGTCATATGCAATTATAATAACACTATAAATATGACAGATTTAAACAGGTTTAAGTTGGCTTCTATCGTAACAGGTTCACCCTTTTGGGTATCAACAATTATCATATATTTCAATTCAAAAGGAATAAACCTTCCAGAGGTTTTTAAATTAATCAGCTTCTATCAAATTTCCATAGTTCTACTAGAATACCCAACAGGAGTAATTGGTGATTATTTTTCGCACAAAACATCTATCACTATCGGATATCTCATTGCCGCACTTAGTTTGTTAATTTCAACTATTCAAATGCCAATTGTTTTTTATTATATTTTTATCTTTATACTTGCCATAGGTGTCACCTTAGTCTCAGGCAGTAACACTGCACTGCTTCACAAACTTTCAACTGACTTCAAAAAAGACTCATCTTCTTTAAAATCAATTTCCTTAATTTGGTCACTTATTGCAATATCTCTAGGTGGAGTTGTAGGAAATTACAACATAAATTATCCAACATATCTTTCAGGCACTGCCTTTTTTATTGGTTTTTTGATTATGCTCACCATAAAATACTCTGAAGAAAAAAGCAAAGAAGGTAATATTTTTAGCAAGGCAAAAGAAGGAATTGTTACAATAAAAAATAATCCTATCTTGTTGTCTGTGTTAACAGTCAATGCAATAATTTCTGGAATATTCCTTAGCGCCAAATGGTTTTACAACCCATTTTTTCAACAAGCTCAATTAAACATTTATTATTGGGGATTCCTAATTAGTGCAGCCACTTTGTCTACAATCTTGGGTGTATATACTTACAAAAAGACTAAAGGTAATAGATTGTTGGTAAATTTTTTATTTTTAATTCTTTTGCTCTTTGTAACTTCGCTTGGAATGTTTGGCTATACCAATTTAGCACTAGTTGCCCTATTTGCTGCCCATGCTGTAGGAGGAGGATATATACAAACTCTTCTGGAGGTAGATATCAATAATCATATCAATGACTCAACCAGGGCCAGCGTACTTTCATTTGGTAGTTTGCTCATAGGACTTTTTTCTTCAATATATATTTATTTTATAGGTATTGTCTTGAAACACTTCAATATATCCTACCTGTTTATATTTACAGGCATTTTACTTTTACTAGTTGGACTACCACTTACAATAAAAGTTAAAAAACATCTCAATCTATCCCCAGCTCAGCCCTAACTTCTTCAGAAATCAGCTCCTTGCTCCAAGGTGGATCCCAAATCAGCTCTACGTGTAAATTCTTTACTTCCTTAATTTCTGCTACCGCCTTCTTCACCTCACTATCTATTACCGGCGCCAAAGGGCATCCGGGACTTGTGAGGGTAAGGTCTACCTCTGCTTCCCCATCTTCAAAACGAATGTCATAAATAAGACCAAGAGACACAATATCAATTCCCAGTTCCGGGTCCAAAACTTTTTTCAACGCCTCCCTAATTTTTTCTTCTACAGTAATCATTAATAAAACTTTTCATAATTAATTAACTCTTCTGGAACTTGCTTTTCTCTAAGTTTATTTTTCATCTGTTCAATCATTTCCGTAGCTCCACACAGGTACCATACGGTATTTCCAAAAGACAAGGTTTCCAAATCATCTCCCACATGCCCTGTTTTTCCACTCCACTCGGTTTCTGGTTGAGATAAATATATTTCAAAATCAAAGTTCGCGTACTTTTCTTTCAAGTCATTCATCTGACTTACCCAGTAAATTCCTCTTTTGTGTCTTAGTCCCCACCACAAAATAATTTTCCCTTTAAAGCCACTATCTAACAGCTTAGTTATCATTGGTAAAAATGGCGCTACTCCAGTACCTGTTGCCACAAAATAAACTGTTTCTACCGACATTGCTTCTTTCACTTCCAAAACAAACCTTCCCAAAAACCCCATTACTTCTACCTCATCCCCCACAACCAAATTGTTTATATATACCGAACCTAAGCCCATTGGGCTGATGTCTACCACCAGCTTTACAATTTTATCTTTGTATTCCGCTACCGAATAAGATCTTCTTACTCCATTTTCACTAACCTTAAGACTCACATATTGCCCTGGTTCATAACTACAATCCTCTCCAAGCTCAATATCTATCTCAAAAATATTCTCCGCAATAACAATCTTCTTAATCACTTTACCCATTTGTTTTCTAGGACCAGTTACACTTTTTAAAATCATTTAATCAAAAAATAAGCTATTCCAAAAAGGAAAATAGCCATTAATAATCTAAGCTGTTTATTGTATTTATGTTCCCACTCCTTCATCTCTACCACCTTTTTACCTCCTGCCATCACAAGCAAAATAACAAGTATTGGCAATATAAAAACAAAGTTATAGTACAAAAAATATATCAGCACCTGCCACATAGGTAGACCTGACTTTGCCAAGTAAGAAGTCGTGCCAATATAAACAGGTAGCATACAAGGTGTCGAAAATGCCGTAGTCAATACTCCAACAACGACAGCCATTCCAGAACCAGCTTTCATCAGAACCAAGTTAATTTTTTCATAGCCTTTACTACTCATTCTCAGGTGAATCGGAAAGTTATCCCAAAACACATCTTTAAATTGAATTAGTCCTGCCACTGCCAAAATTCCCGCCATTACATATTTAAATACACTGGCCAACCACAAACGTTGCAAGTAGAATGCCAATCCGTAAAAAAATAATCCCAAAACCAAATAAGTCACAAAAACACTAGCCAAATAAATCAACCCGTCTCTCAGTATTCTTGAGTTCTTGATTCCTTGAGTTCTTGAGTTCTTTTTTGGATCGTTTTGCGATCCAAAAACAAGTAAATATCCCAAAAAAGTAATCATCATCCCTATCCCACAGGGATTAAGTCCGTTTACCAAAGCCGCACCTGTAAGGGCTACTAAATTTATACTCATTATTTTTTTAGCAACTCTTTCACCTTATCTAATACAAACGGAACTCCCACCTGTTCTCCGTTTATAAATATTGTTGGAGTTCCAGAAAGTTGCAAATTAGCAGCCAAATTGGCGTCAGCCTGAACAAAATCAGCCACTTCTTTTGACTTCATTGTCGCTTCAAATTTTGTTCCATCTAACCCGATACTCTTTGCATACTCCACAAACAAGAGTTCAGGATTTTTGGATTCAGACCACACATCTTGTTTTTCAAACATCACTTCCATCATCTCCCAACCCTTACCAAGCACTCTCCCAGCTTCTACTGCTTTTGCCGAAATAACCGAATATTTATGTACATTAGCAGGAAGAGGAAAGTGCCTCATCACAGTTTTTACTCCAGACATTGTATCCAAATCTTTAAGAGCAACTTTTGCCACCTTACAAGAAGGACACTGGATGTCAGAAAAACTTACCACTGTAACTTTCGTCTCACCATTTTCTCGAACAAATCTTGCACCTTCCAAAAGTACGTTTTGGTCCACAGTTGTCGCTGAAGTTGTATTGCTACTCATTTTTGTTAAGCCGAAAATTGCAGCAATTACCAGCACCACACTTCCCCCAATTATCAATAAAGTATTTTTTATATCAGTCATTTTTTTGTCGCTTTTAATAACGCTCTATAAGCCAAAGTAGCACACTTCATTCTACCTGCATTTATCTCTCCACCCATCAATTCTACAATTCCCTCCTCACTAATTTTTTCAATCTCAGAAATTTTCATCCCTATTACTTTTTCCGAAAGCATACTAGCAGCGGCTGTTGAAATTGCACACCCTACCCCTCGCCACCTAATTTCTTTGATTACCAGCTCTTCATCATCTTGAGTTCTTGATTCCTTGATTCCTTGAGTTCTAATCTGTATTTGTATTACATCCCCACAACTAGAATTCGACTCATTTATAGTCACATCCGCCCCCTCCATCTCCCCAAAATTTCTAGGGTTTTTGTAGTGATCAATTATTTCATCGCGGTAGTCCATGGTCTATATAAATACTTTTGGTACTTCTTTAATTTTTTCTACCAAATAGTTAATTTCTTCTTTTGTATTGTAAACATAAAAAGTGGCTCTCACCATAGCAGGAATCCCAAAACTTGTAACAAGTGGCGCAGCACAATGCTGACCGGACCGAACCGCAATTCCAAAATTATTTAGCACCTGAGCCACATCATGAGAGTGCACCCCTTTTACATTAAAGGCCAACGCCCCACCTCTTTCTTCTGGGTCTCTCACTCCATAAACCTCCACCAAACCTTCATCCTCCAGCACTTTAAATTTTTCCAAAGCATAACCAATTAATTCTTTCTCGTGTTCTCTCACATTGTCCATACCCAAGTTTTCCAAATAATCCACTGCCGCTCCCAAACCAATTATTCCAGCAATGTCAGGTGTCCCTGCTTCAAACTTACTAGGAATCTCTGCCCAGGTAGTATTTTCCAGCCGTACTTCTCCAATCATGTCTCCTCCGTACAAAAATGGGTCCATTTTGTTTAGTAAATCTTTCTTTCCCCAAAGTACTCCCGTCCCTGTTGGTCCCAGCATTTTGTGACCAGAAAAAGCAACAAAGTCAACTGATAATTTTGTAACATCCAATTTCATATGTGGCACCATTTGGGATGCATCCAAAACAATTACAGCTTCAGGATTTTTCGCTTTTACTTTCTCTACCAACATTTTAATATCTGGCAAAGTTCCAATTGCATTACTTGCTCCAGTCAAAGCAAACAACCTCACTTTCCCATCAGCAATCAAATCATCCATACTACCAATTAACACATTATCTTGAGTTCTTGAGTTCTTGAGTTCTTGAGTTTTTTCGACCAACTTTCCTTTTTGGTCGACTTCAACCACCCTAAATTCTGCACCTTTTTCTTTGCAAAGCACCTGCCAAGGAACAAAGTTTGAGTGATGCTCCAATCGCGTCACCAAAACTGCGTCCCCCTCTTTAATATTTTTCTTTCCCCAGGAATACATCACCAAGTTAAGCGATTCGCTAGCGTTTCTCGTAAAGATTATTTCTTCAGTTCGTCCTCCAATAAACTTCGCAACTTTTTCTCTGGCCTCGTCTACCATTTTTGTAGACTCTACTGACATGTCGTAAACTCCTCGGTGAATATTGGCATTATTGTTTCTATAATAGTCATCCATTGCTCTCAAAACACTCTCAGGTTTCTGACTTGTGGCTCCACTATCCAAATAAACCAAATCTTGCCCATTAACTTTGCGCTTCAAAATCGGAAAATCCTGCCTTATTTTATTTACGTCTAACATGTTCATATTGTACTTAGTTCTTTGTCGCTTTTTAAATAATTCTTTATATCAACTTTTTTCATCGTTCCAAAATCACCATAGTCTATTAGATCTATTCCAAAAACTTCTCTCCCTAATTTCTCCGCAATTATCTGGTTCCCTATTAAATTACAATGCAAAAAATCAATGTCTCCTGGTTTCATTTTCCACTCAATATTTTCCCAAAGATATTTATAACTAAAAACCTTACTCAAGTCATATTTTCCAAACTCCTCATACATATCCACAAACTGCAAATCTAAATCCACTGACACTTTTTTATAAATATCTCTTATGGTTTCCAACTTTTTACTTACCAATTCATTAATTGTCTTGTATGTCGACCACAAAACTACTTTTGATCCTGTACTTTTTATCTTTAAAACAAGTTCTTTGAGCATCTCCTCAACATTACCTTCTAGCTCCAAATGATTAAATCCAAGCGAAAGTATAACAACGTCTGGCTTAAATCTACCTATTAAAAACTCAAAACTATTCAAGAAAAAAGGTATAGTTGCCCCATCTTTTCCAGAATTAATTAATTTGGTTTTCCAACCACTAATTTCATCTCCCTGCCTCAAGCTAAAATCCAACCAATCAAACCAGTTTGGATGACACCACTCCATACTCGTTGTACTATCTCCAACACAAACTATGGTTTTTTGATCGCTATTCATCTTCTTTATTTTACCCCCAAAAAACCTTTAATAATCAAATTTTCTGCCTCAGCTCTGTTTATCCCCCTTGTCTCCAAATAAAACAATTGGTCCTCATCTATTCTCCCTACGCTAGCCGAATGACTTGCTTTAACTTCATTATTTAATATCTCTAGTTCCGGCTCAGCTACCGCCATACTTTTATCATCAAGTAGTAGTAGCTTCATCGACAAAAAACTATCACTTTGTTTTGCCCCTTCTGCAATTTTCACCAATCCCTTAATTTTTACCCTTGCTCCACCTCTTACCACCCCTTTTACATCAACTCTGCACTTTGTTTTCCCTACTTTGTGTTCGGACAAAAGATTGATTACATAGTCCCCCTCAGTCTCTGCCACAACAACACCAAGTAGCTCTTTCTCTTCCCCTTTGTCATTCATAACCACTTTAAAGTCATAGACCCCAGGTCTTTCAATTACAAACCTCTCAATATCTTGAGTTCTTGAGTTTTGGAAGTTTTGAGTTTTCATTTTTATCCCACACTCCCTTCCATCTCCATATTAATAAGCCTATTCATTTCTATAGCGTACTCAAAAGGAACTTCCTTCATTACCGGATCCAAAAATCCGTTAACTATCATGCCTTCCGCTTCGTGTTCAGAAAGTCCTCGAGACATTAAATAAAACAGTTGTTCTTCAGAAATTCTACTTACCACCGCCTCGTGCTCCAAAATCGACTGGCTCTCCATAATTTTATTTGTAGGGTAAGTGTCAGATCGAGACAGTTCGTCCAGTATCAGCGCGTCACAAACCACTTTAGATCGCGCATTGGTTGCTCCCTTAGCAATATGAACCAAGCCTCTATAAGTAGATCTTCCCCCATTTTTACTAATCGACTTGGATAAAATTTGTGAAGTTGTTTCTGGAGCCAGATGAATCATTTTTGCCCCAGTATCTTGATGCTGATCTGCTCCAGCCCAAGCGATAGAAAGAATTTCTCCTCTAGCTTTTCTACCCGCCAGAATACAAGCCGGATACTTCATCGTTAGCTTGCTTCCCAAATTTCCATCTATCCATCTCATCTCACCTTCTTCTTCCACATAAGCTCTTTTGGTAACCAAGTTGTAAACATTTTTATACCAATTCTGAACTGTGGTGTACTGAACCTTAGCCCCTTTCTTTACAAATATTTCTACCACAGCAGCGTGAAGTGATCCAGAAGAATATGCGGGAGCAGAACAACCCTCTATGTAATGGAGCTTACTCCCCTCATCGGCAATGATTAAAGTTCTCTCAAACTGACCAGCGTTTTCACTATTTATTCTAAAATATGTTTGCAAAGGAAGACCAACATCAACTCCTTTGGGAACATAAATAAAAGACCCTCCAGACCAAGCGGCCGTATTCAAAGCAGCAAGTTTATTGTCTCCCATCGGAATTACTTTTCCAAAATATTCTTTTACCAACTCTGGGTATTGTTTCAACCCCTCATCCATTCCCAAAAATACTACCCCTTTTTTTGAAAGGTTAGCTTTTAGCGAGCCATATATAACCTCGGAATCATACTGACTCTTAACTCCAGCCAAAGCTTCTCTCTCGGCTTGTGGCACACCAATCTTTTCAAATGTTGCTTTTATCTCTGCGGGTACATCGTCCCAAGTTTTTCCGGCATGATCCAAGGGCTTCAAATAATAAAATATGTTTTGAAAATCTATTGCCGACATATCCCCACCCCAAGTAGGCATTGGTTTTTCAAAAAATATCTTTAAGGCTTTAAGTCGCAGATTAAGCATCCATTCTGGTTCATTCTTCATCGCCGAAATCTCCCTTATTCTGGCTTCATCAACACCTTTAGTAGAGCGATATGAATACTCAAAATCATCAGTGTGTCCAAGAGAATAAGAGTCGCCAATTCCCCCAATATTATTCGCCTCTTCAATTTTCTTTTTGGCAAACCTACTCATATTTTTTATATCCAGTTTTTCCCAAACTATCTATTAATTCAGCGCCACCCTCATCAACCACCAGACCTTTCTTCAAAACCACCACCTTATCAACATTCACCAAGTTCAACATTTTTTGGTAATGAGTAATAAGTATCACGGTCATTCCAATTTCTTTGCTAAGTTTATTAATTTCTTCAGCCACCAAATTAAGAGCATCTAGATCCAACCCACTATCTGTCTCATCCAATATAGCCATTTTTGGTTTTAAGACTCTCATTTGCAAAATCTCAATCTTCTTCTTTTCACCACCACTAAACCCCTCATTTATTCCACGAGTCAGCAAATCATCACTAACTCTAAGCTCCTTGGCAATCGCCTCTACTTGTCTCTTAACATCTATCGCTTTGACAATCTCTCCTTTTGCTCTAAGAGAAGCGACTAGTAATTCTTTTACTGTCACTCCAGGGACCGAAACTGGATATTGAAAAGCCATAAAGACTCCCTCTTTTGCTCTCTCGTCAGGGGTCATCTCGTTTATTTTTTTACCCATCCAAAAAATTTCTCCTGATGTTATTTCATAGGCTGGGTTTCCCATTATGGTATTGGATAGAGATGATTTTCCTGAACCATTTGGACCCATCAAGGCTACAATCTTTCCTGCCTCAATCTCCAAATTTATCCCATTCAATATTTCTTTCCCCTCAACCTTCACCTTTAAATTCTTAATTATCAGTAAATCATTATCTTGAGTTCTTTTCATAATTTTGAGTTTTTGATTTTAGAGTTTTTTACTTAATCAAGTCTTCCAATGTGTATTTATCCAATACTTTATTAATATCCTCAGTCAACCTTCCCATAAAATCCTGCTGAGTACAATCTCCCTCAACTGGACAACCTCCACAACAAACCGGTTCTACTTCACCCTCAATAGCCTCTAGAGCCTCTCTAATCTGGATCTCTTTGGGATCATAGTTCAAAGCAAATCCACCACCCTTACCCTCTTTGGAGTTCAAAATACCCGCTTCGATAAGTGGAGTGGCAATCTTAGCCATAAATGCCCTAGGCATGCCTAAATCAGCCAGATCCTTAAGGGACACACGACCTCCTCGGCCTTTTTCAGCCAGTATTGATAGCAAAGATAGTCCGTAATCAGCCCGTTTGGTAAGTGTAAACATATACTTGGACTATTATACTCCAAGTATCTTCAGGATTCAATCTAAAACAACCCCATCTGCATTTCGGCAGGTTTTTCTTCCGCTACTATCTCTGGATAAGAAAAATCTACCACTATCTCCCTATACTCATTCCATCTGTCTTTGAACTTCAACATTTTATTCTTCATGGCAAAGTCATAAACTTTTGTAGTCACTTCCACGTCCATTTCGCAATATTTTTTCAAATTAGCAAGACTAGCTGGGTCTCCCATATTCCACCACTTAACCGCATCCAATCCACCAGCAATCTTCCCCGCCCCAATTGTCTCTTTTGCCACACTATCCAGTTTTACCCTATGACCAAACACTTTTCTTATCTCTTCCAAAATATCAAAGTGTTTCAACTTAGCAAAATCCCCTCTTGTATAAACCCCATTCATTGCCGGATTATCAAAACCAAAGGAGTTGTAGCCAATAATTCTGTCTGCCTCTTCAAACCAACTCCACATATTTTCAAAATCACTTTCCCAAAAACTTTTCATTTCTCCAGAAATTTCATTCCCGTTTTCATCCACAACTCTCCTGTAAGCAGAAACTATTGAAATCCCTAAGTCAGCAGGGTTATTTGTACTAATATCATCAAATATTTTCTTTGTCTCAATGTCGTAAATGACCTCAACCTTATTTCCTTTATTTGCCATAAGAAATATATTAAACCATCAAACCTATTTTATTTCTATCTCCCCTCCCACTTATGCATCTCTTTTTTTACATATCTACCCAAAAACCAAACACCAACACCAGCCAATACTCCGTATAGAATATTTTCCCATGTCCCAGTTTCAGGCAATGTAGTTTCTGCTGTTGTAGTGGTGATAGCTGCTGAGATAGACGCTGTAGGGGTTACTGTGGCACTATAACGAATAGTAAAAATAATCGATTGTGTTCCAGATGTAATGGTTATCAAATTATCACCCGCGTTTAATGCTGCAGGAGTAAAGGTCCAAATTCCACTTGTTGTTGCTGCAATAGTATTACTAGTAGTCGAATTTACTTTTACACTCACCGTAGCAGCTGGAGTAGCCGTACCCTCCAAAGAAGGAACCGCTCCCACATAACTCACTAATGTGTAATCGGCACCTATTGTAGACAAAGTTCCTATCTTCGTTAGGGTCAAATCATATGCCCAAACCACCCCTACCGTTCCCAAGAAAACAATTGCGGTAAAAATATAAAATAAATATTTTTTCATCTACTATTATTTATAACTCAATTTGCATATTTAAGTTTGGCATTATTACATCGATGTCGCCCAATTCGTTTTTAATCTTTTCTTTCAATACAAGCCTTGGCAAATCTTCACCATGAATCAAAACCACCTTCTTTAACCCCTTTATTTTGCCAACCCAAGACATCAATTGTTCTTGGTCAGCGTGTGAGCTCATGCTCTTTATTTCCTCCACCTGAGCCCTTACCTCAATATGATTTCCCCAAATATTAATATTTTTCTCACCATCTTTAATTTGTCTTCCAAGTGTGCCGACCGCCTGATAACCCACAAAAACAATTATAGTTTTTGGGTCTTCCAAGTAGTTTATTGCGTGATGAATTATTCTCCCCCCTGTCATCATTCCACTTCCAGCCACAATTACTTTGGTGCCTGAATAGTTTTTTATTTGTTTACTCTTTTCTACAGTGTCACATACCACTAGTCCAGGAAAATCAAATGGATCATCAGTTTTTACCTGATCCTTTAATTTTTTACTAAAAAACTCTGGGTAATCTTTAAATATTTCTGTTGCCTTTATAGCCATCGGAGAATCCAAAAACACCGGTGTATCTTCTCTTATCTCCTTTTGTTTTTTCAGCTGGTCAAACAAATACAAAACTTCTTGAGCTCTTTCTATAGAAAAGGTAGGTATCATTACCACTCCACCCACTCGCTCCGCTTCTTGGACAATCTCCGCAATCCTTTCTGCTTCATTTCTAACTCCATGGACCTCATCCCCATAAGTCGACTCTAGTAAAGTGAAATCTGCTTCTTTGAAGGTTTCTGTTGGGAGTAGTAATGGCTCTGGAGTATTTCCCAGGTCACCACAAAAAACAATTTTTTTACCACTAGAAATTTCTTCTACCAAAATACTACTAGAACCTATTATGTGCCCCGCATCATACATAGTTAATCTAAAGTCCCCTACCGTAAAAGGCACATGATAATCCACTATTTGAACTTTTTTCAAAAAACTCTGAACATCATCTTCTGTGTACAAAGTGTCAGTAGCATCTTCTGCTGCAATTTTCGCTGAGTCCATCAAAACCAATTCTGTTAAGGCTTTTGTAGGGGCGTTCATAAAAACAGGCCCATCAAATCCATACCTGACCAATGTCGGAAGTCTTCCACAGTGATCCAAGTGCGCATGAGTAAGAACAACAGCATTTAAACTCCCAAAATCAATCTCTGGTTTTGCAAAATTTAATTTATCATCCTCCTTTAATCCCTGAAACATTCCACAATCCACCATTATTCCCGTACTCTTTCCGGTAAGTAAATAACAAGAACCAGTTACTGTCCCCGCTGCACCCAAAAACTTTAGTTTCATATCATCCAGTGTATCAGAATGAGCCTCGTCATTGCGAGGAACGAAGTGACGTGGCAATCTAAATATAATAGAATGGAGTCATGACCTGCCCTCAATGCTCACAAACCCTGAGCACTCTAGAAATCTACACCACTGATGGTAAAGACAAAATAATTGAAGAATGCCTAAATTGTGGAGGTCATTTTTTGGAAAACTACTTAGTAAATTTCATATCAGTAGAGACAGCGAGAAACATTGACTCTGTTCTCCCAAAAACAAAAAACCAAAGTATTGGCGACATAAAATGCCACAAGTGTGGGCAACAAATGTTTGCCATTTCAGAAGAACTACCCAATACTGTTACCGCCTACAACTGCCCAAATGGACACGGTGACTTTTTCCCTAAAGACCAACTCCTACTTTTCAAAAAAGCTCAAGAAGCAAAAATTAACTATCATAAGCTTTGGGGCATACCTATTAAAACCGTTTTTGCTGTAATTATTCCTCTTTTTATTGTTTTTTCCTCAGTTACCATCTTACCTTCGGTAGTAAAAGAACTAAACAAAAACCAAGACGAAAGAGTCAAAGCATCAGAAATTTTAACTACTCCACTTATCACCCCGCTGTCTGATTCTGAAGTTTTAATTTCTTTTTCTACAATCAATTTGGTTGCTACCGACATTATTTTTACAAGCGGAATGCAAAAAACCTTAACCGTTTCAGCCAAGCCAGACAAAAACCATCTTGTGGGTGTAAAATATCTTCCTCCAACCACCACCTTTAAATACATGATTGTCATAGACCCCAAAGGCAAAAACATCAGAACTTCCGAATACACCTTCTCCACCCCCTAAAAAACTAATTTGCTGAATTATTTTCATTATTTTGAGTTTTTGAGTTCTTGAGTTCTTGAGTTTTTATGCAATATAATTCCCTCATGCCCAAACGAGTCCTCACCCCCTACGAAAAAAACATTCTTACCAAAAATCATTTCGATTTAAGTGACCCCCTGCTACAAACAGACATCCCCGTAGAATATCTTGTCGGCAAAGCTGAGTTTCGAGGTAATGACTTTTTTGTCACAAAAGACACCTTAATTCCCAGAATCGAGACCGAACAACTGGTAGATTTAGCTCTCGACAATATTATTAAAAACTTCCCTCCTGACAAAAAAATAATCATTACTGATCTTTGCACTGGCTCTGGCTGCGTAGGTATTTCACTTGCTCTAGAACTCCTCAAAAAAAACTACAATTTTCATATTTATTTTTCTGATATTTCTTCAAATGCTTTGCAAGTAGCCAAAAAAAACTTTGAACATTTATTACCCAATCATCAAGAACTGGCAACATTTATTGAGTCGGATCTTTTTGCTAGTTTTCCTGAAAACGTTAATATCGACTTGGTAGTCGCAAACCCCCCATACATCCCCTCTCAAAGAATAAAAACACTAGATAATTCTGTTAAAGATTACGAACCCATAATTGCCTTGGACGGCGGTGTAGACGGACTATCTTTAATAAATAAAATTGTTACTGATTTACCAAAAATTCAAAACAACAAAGTCAATGCCATTTTGGAAATTGACGAAAAACACAACCTTAAAGCCATTAAAAAAAGTGAAGGGTTAAACCCTTCACTAATTAAAGACTCTTTCGGTAATAACCGATTTCTATCTCTTCTTTTTCTTTAAGACTTTCTTCTTGGTTTTTGCAACCTGTGTTTTCACTTTTGCTACTCCAGCTTTACCTTTTTTTACTACTTTTTTTACTTCACTAACTACTTTATTTCTATTTTCTTTATCGGAAAGAAACATTCCCGCGACTCCAGCAACGACACCTACTACGGCGGCGCCTACAGCGGCAAACAGATTCATGTTATTTTTTTTGGCAGACATTTTTTCTTGCTAACTTTTAATAATTTCATTATGACACAAAATACTTTTCTCTGCAAAATCAGGCCAAAAAAAGTCCCCCTACCGAAGTAGAGGGACGAAACACTAAGACTAAATATTTGTAAAGAAATTGGAATTAACGGGTGCCTGCTGGTTTTGCATTCCCTGGGACTTCGCACCCATACTGGAGCTTACCAACATAAGAGCACGCGTAATGCCGCCCATCGACCTTTCAACTGTAACAATGTTTCCGTCAGGAATTCCAGCATCTAGTGCCACCTGACGAAAATCTGTTTCATTACCAATGCCTACAAAAGCTATTGTAAAGTGAGGCTTGCTGTTAAGTTCGCCTAACAGACGACGTACGTCATCATTGGTCCGAACCGCGACAATGTTGGGGTGATATTCACGACCATCCGAGAGGATCACTGTTACTTCCTGAACCCCAGTCGCCCCGTAGCTAAAAGCTGAAGCACCAAAGGTTGAGGTCGCTATGACACCGTCATAAATGCCTTCATAAAGTGGCGTCCAACCATCAGGAATATAATCCACAGATGTTAGCTTTTGGCAATCCTGAACATGAACAAAATCGCGGATAACGCGAACATTTTTCATTCCACTCAAAATACTAAAAACGGTAATCCGCACATAAATCTCTTGCCCCGTCTTTTTTCTCATCTTTTCAATATCTTCAAGCATCGCATTTACAGCATTGATCACCACATCTTCATAGCCAGACAACGATCCTGTAACATCAATCACCAAATTGAAAACCAAAGGAAGCATCGACTCCATAAGAGGAATTTGAACCCCAATAGTTTTTGGTATGCCACTGCCGTGTAAATTTGCAAGCAATGTTTGCGATGATGCTGGAGTCAAATGTCCACTTGCTGCAGCCTGTTGAATAGCCAAAGAAACTTGATCTTGATCGCTCATGTTAATCTCCTTTTTATTGGGAGAGAATCAGATTCTCTCCCAAAAATAGTTTTTATCCGATCGGATCAGTGCTCTTAACGAGCTTCAATCCGTAAACTGTGGACAAAGCCTCAAACGCCTGCTTCGCCATATCTTCAAAACCACCAACAGGAGAAGTGCAATCTTCCATAATTCGGATGCGGGACAAAATATCCGATGCGTCATTCTTAAAATAACGAATAATGGAATAAATTGTTTCCAGTACACAGTGGCTACTCGCCTCGCCAGCAATGTAGATCAGATCACAGGTTTTCAAATCCAATAGAAAATCTTCATCGATACCTGAGTCTTTATCGCCAGCAAATTCTACTTCGCCTTCAACAATAGAGTAGTTCTCGTAAACTTCTCCAGCGCCCTTAACCTTAAACTTCGGCTGAGATTTACGAGCAATTGCATGAGCAAAAATTGCTTCATACAAAGTCGGTTCAATGGCTTGTTCTGGCGTTCCAAGCATGCAGTGATTGGCCCAAACCATCAAGTTCTTCTTTTCAAAATCCCCTGCACCAGTGCTGGCTTTTTTACCAAACTGCTCCAACATGGTTAAGTAATACTCACTCCAGAGCATACTCTTACCCTTTTTGTATTCATACTGAAAATCAAAGATCGCCTTAACTTTTTTATCCTTCAGATCTTGCAATGTCACAACCGTAAAGTCGTTCAGGGGTTGACCCTTATCATCGACCCACCAATCCGGGAAAAAGATCTGAAATGGCAAATGGGAATCCATACTTACCGCGATCCGGGTAATTTTCGCCATATTCTTCAAAATCCAATCGACGATCCGGATCATGTCTTCAATTGCTCCAGGAACACACAGATCACGACCTTTTTCAATAAAGCCGAGCTGAGGATCAACCAAAAGGAGCATCACTTTCAACTTGTCTTTCGAGTAGTTTTGAAGGTTTAAAGATCTCCCGTATTTCTTGGCCATTTTCAAATCAGGGTAACGCAAAGTTCCAACCAAATTCGGATCATAAAATTTTGTATTCATGTTTTCTCCTTTTTATTATTTTTTAGATTACCAGGTAATTTACCTGTTTCTCACGAATTACCAAAAAGTGTTTTCTACCACCTAGGTGAACCAACTTGTCATTAGCCTCTACCAATCTTTCTGTTTTTGGAACCAAAGTAAAAGTATTTTTTCTCAAGTCCTCCACTATCAAACCAGAATCATCTTGCCAATATATTTCCCCGTCTTCATAGGCAGTTCTGTGAACCTCAGATGCCGGCAGTTTTGCCAACAAGTGAGCGCTCTCAAAAATCGACTGTCCAAACAGATCAAAAATCTCAGTCAAAACAGTCATTTTCCCGTTTCGGTTAACAACTCTACGCAAACAAACCGTCTCAGTACCGAACAACGCAACTGTCTCTCGCAGAGAATCTCCACTATTGAGTTCAGCTTGTTTCAAACTAAAACGTCTTTCTTTGTGAATTAATTGAAAATGGTATTTGTTAAACAAACGAGAAAGGGTCAATATCTTCTGTCCTGTCGTATCTGACCAAATCCAAGTTTCTTGTTTTGATACCGTAGCTGGCAAAACTTTCTCTAACATTCTGCCATTACTTACATAACCTAGTAGTAACTTGCTTCCAGACTGTCTTAATAAACCCAGTGAAGTTCCTCGAAAAACAGTTTGCCTGTTTCCCAAAAACATTTCTGAGCTGCTAGTAATCCACGACTGACCAGGAACACTTATGTGAGTCAGGTATATCATTTCCGTATCAATCTGATTAACAGCAAGGTATTCGTCCCCCACCATTTCAAATCGATAAGAAAAATTCAAATCCAAGTCCACAAAAACCTTTACGGGTTTACCGTTTCCAGGTCGAATTGTCAAATAATAACCACTTTTTTCTCGAGATACCACATAAAGATTACCAGACTGAAAACGAGCAAATAGTATTTCTCCATTGGTTTTTATCAGGTTTTCATATAAATATGTCGGCTGAAAATTAACCATTGGAGTTTTATATGTACATTTCGGACAGGCCTTTCTTGTTTTTGGATAAAACAAGCCACAGCTTCCGCACTCAATCAAAGAAGATTGATATGCATCTAGCATTGTTAATTGTATTTCCTCATACTGATGCTTTTCAAAAACATTTGCAAATTTTTCTAGCAGTTCATCCGAAACAGAATCCGGATGATTTGCAAGCGATGTTTGCTGAACACCTTTATTTAAATACCAAATACCTTTTGCGGCCCTCTCTCGAAAATCCAAGTACTTCGGGTGAATCTGCGAATAGTGGTGAATATTAAACAAGCTCCAAAAGAGCATCGTCCAGTAGCCATACCAATCAGACTCTTCCGTATACTTAACTCTTCCTGAATTTGCTTGAGAATATAGGTCCGGACAAAGAAAATACTCAGTCCAAACAGGGCACCTTATCCCATTAATTTGCCATGCATCTGTGTCATACCAATAAACGTCTACACCTCGTTTTCCAAAAACAAAAGATGCGTTTCTACCAGACACGTCTCCAGCGATTATGTTGTTTTTATGAATGATCGACAAATCCCGACCAACAATTTTCATAATTTCTACAACAGTTGGTGTAAAAATACGCAAAGTTGTCCTCAGAGATTTGTTAAACAAAACTCCAATCTCACGAAAACTACTAGGCATTTCTACCATCCCGTAACCCCTAAGCTCTCCTCCACCGTTTGGTCGAGTACTCAAAGGAATCTTGGGAAACAAAAAACGATCCGGTAAATTTGGTTTATTTTTTAACAAATATTGTATTTTTTGCAATTGGTCTGGCTCAATACTCTTTAAAACTTTTACCGCCCAGCCACTTTGTCTTACCACTACGGCTTGGCCTCCATCTCCCAAAGTAACACCATTGTTTAAAAAAGGGTCACTACCCAAGTACAACCTGTCAGTCATTTATACCTCCAATCTTTTCAGAAAAATCACAGAAACATTGTCTTTTGTATCCGAACGAATTGTTGAAATTCTATTAAGACACATCTGCAAACTAAAATTTGAATTTGAATATGCATTTAGCTCATCCATTAAATGAGGGTAAGAAGATAAACCGTCCGAAGATACTCCTGCAACTCTTACAGAATCAGCAGAAAGAATCTCCGTCTCGAATCCATTTGGCAACAAAGATTGTATCTCTGCCCCAACTTCTCCATAACTCTCATATAGGTGATACGCAGGGTATCGAGGTCTGTTTAAACTTTCGGGGTTTAAAACTTTATGAACAGAATCATTTAAATAACTCAATCCGTCTCCCGCCCAAAAGTAAACAATCTCTGACTCATCAGCCAAAATACCAATCGTAGTACACATCAAATACAAAGAAATAAAGTCTAGTTTTTCATCATTATCACTCAAAAACTGAGACTCAACTTGCCACCAAAGATAATCAATGTATTCTGGAAAAAGTAACGAAGGAATTAAGCTTGGCTTTACACCTTCAAGTAACATTGCTCGAGATCTACGAATCAAAAAAAGGTTGGACAAATGAGCTCCAACTTCGGACTTTAAATTTAATTTTAACAGTCCATGGCAGCCATCGTTAATAATACCAGCAGCCACAAAACTATTTGTCCAGACACTTGCAACGTCTTGGTTATTCCTGCCTTCATGAAAATACGTCAAACCTTGTGCTGAAGCCGATGTAATCTTCCACATACCATCTCCTTATATTTAATCTTAATGTCAAGGTTCTAATACCCCACACTTAGTGTATTTATGACACCATTATACCTCACAACTCTACTGTGTCAAGACGGGTATTATAACCTCAATTTAGATGGAAACAAGGCTAATTATGCGGGTTAGTAGGGGCTGAGACCCTTCTATTACCTCGCCAGCCTCAGTAGTAATGTATACGTTTTGCTTCGCCGTAACCTTAAACAGACCAAAAACGTTGTAGGTTTTATCACCTACTACCTTATAGGACAATTCCGATCCATAATTTTCCAAGGTTGGGACACTATCTTTGTTCAATTTTTCAAAAGTCTTCAAATCAACAGCCTCCTTAATTGCCTGCATCGGGAGCACCTTTAGCTCCTTTTTACCATCAAATGTCTCTACAAAAATTTTCTGACTATCAATATTTACATGCACGGGACTATCTGTAGTTACCACCACCCCATCCTGAACCAAGGCAAAAAGATTATCACTTGTTACGTTTAGTTTTACCTTTTTGTTATCCAGTATTTTGTTTAGTGTCACCTCAGCACTTCTCAAATCATCTTCTTTAATATTAAGAATGCTCTGCTCTGAGTTTTGAGCAGCCAAAACCACATTCCCTCCCTGCAATCTATAAAAGATATCTACATCTCCTGTCAAAACGTTGTTGTCCAACTTATCCTCTTTAATAGTTGGCACCTTCAAAGCTTGTGAGGGACTAGGCTTGCTTATAAACTCCCCTCTACTCACTTCTTGAATTTTATTTTGTATAGATTTAATTACACTCCTTTTGGGTGGAGAATAATAAGTTTTGTTTTCTTCTGTCACTGACTTCTCCGAAACAGGTACATAAACAATTACTTTTTCAGTTGAATAAATTGTTTGAGTTTGAACTGTCCCTGATTGCAAACTGGGGTGATCAAAGACCTCAGTATCTTTAGCTGTTTTATACTCAATATTGCTAGTCGGGTTTACAGTTGTATTGTCTTCGGCGGGCACTGAATTTCTTCCCTGTAAACGCTGAGCAATGGTAGCTCTTGGTAATACTACAACATCGGTAATTGTTGGTTCTACAGTAATTACTGAGGTCACCGTAACACTATCAGTAACAGCAGCAGTGACAGTAGATGTTATTGTGGCGGAAACATTATTGTCCTGATTGTTATTTTGATTATTATTTCCGTTATTGTTCAAGCCACCGTTATTCCACCAGCCAGAATTATCATTATCAGAATGATCACCAAGAACTTTCGTATCGTTTTTCCCAAAAAAACTTTGCCCAAAAAATCCTAGTCCCAAAACTAAGCACAAAACCAAAAAAACATTGTTCTGAAAAAGTTTAATTCTTTTTCTTTTTGCCATGTAAAATCTTATCACTTTTGGGAATTTCACTACTTCACGTATATAATTTATTTATGACTCTTTTTTACGTTTTTCTCTCTTCTGTTGTTGAAGGTTTAACTGAATTCTTACCCATCTCTTCTACTGGACACCTTATCATTCTCAACCATCTATTTAATATAAAAAGCACCCCTCTCCTGTCATCATTTGATATTTTTATACAGCTAGGCGCAATTTTGGCTATCGTAAATCTTTACTACAAAGAATTGCTTGAAAACAAAAAACAAATTCTAAATCTACTCGCTTCTTTTATCCCCTCTGCCATTGTGGGTCTAATTTTTTACCCGTTTATAAAAAGTTACCTTCTCGACAACATTATTATTACCACCGCAGCTCTTTTTGTTGGCGGATTAATCATCTTTACTCTCCCATCCAACAAAACAAACAAGAAAGACTTATCCTACTTTGACTACTTCAAAATCGGTCTCTTCCAGTCTCTTTCCATAATCCCAGGCACTAGTAGAGCCCTTATGACTATTATTGGTGGATTATATTCCGGCTTAAATTTAGTAGAAGCCATAAAATACTCCTTCCTTCTGGCCATCCCTACCATTGGAGCCGCCACCGCACTAGACCTCTTTAAGAATAGAGACATTATCTTTAGTGATTTAGGAAATATTAAGCTTTTTACTATTGGTTTTTTAATATCATTCATCACTGCAAAACTAACAGTAAATGCTTTTTTAAATTTTTCCCAGAAAAACGGACTGAGATTTTTTGGATTTTATAGAATAGCTCTATCAGCAGTTCTATTAATATTATTTATTCTGCCTTTATGAACACCTTTTTAGAACTAGCCGCTATTATCAGTTTAGCTACTGCTGTTTCTATTATTGCCAAGTTATTCAAACAACCTTTAATAATTGGCTACATCGTTACTGGAATCTTGGCCGGGCCAATTTTTTTTAACATTCTAAAATCCCAAGACCAAATGGAGCTTTTTTCCAAGGTGGGCATTTCTGTTCTTCTCTTTATAGTTGGTCTAAATTTAAACCCTAAGGTCATCAAAGAAGTTGGTAAGGTTTCTTTGATTACGGGTATCTCTCAAGTAATCATTACTTCAGTCATAGGATTTTTTATTGCTAAGTTTCTCGGACTAAATACAACCTCTTCCTTATATGTATCTGTTGCTTTGACTTTTGGCAGCACCATTATTGTTCTCAAACTTCTTTCTGACAAGGGTGACTATCACAAGCTTTATGGCAAAATTGCAGTTGGGTTTTTGCTAGTTCAAGACATCATAGCTTCTTTTATTCTCCTTTTTACCACCGCTTTTTCATCTGCCAACCAAGGAAGTGTTGCCAGTGTCGTTACCTCGCTTCTACTAAAATCAGTTGTTATCGGTATTGCTCTTTACGTTTTTAATTCTTTCGTCTTGCCAAAACTAACAGCTTTAATTGCCAGCAACTCAGAGCTATTATTTTTATTTTCTCTATCTTGGGGATTAGGTCTTGCCTCCGTCTTTCACCTCATCGGCTTTTCCATAGAAATTGGCTCGCTTGTTGCAGGAGTCTCTCTTTCCCTTACCCCTTTTGCTTACGAAATAGCTGCCAAACTAAAACCAATCCGAGACTTTTTTGTTGTTCTCTTTTTTATCTTGCTCGGGTCTCAAATGAATTTAGGAAGTTTTTATAGTCTCCTTCCTCAGGCTTTGATACTCTCTTTGTACGTCCTCATTGGCAACCCTTTAATTGTTATTTTGTTAGTAAACGCATTGGGTCACAAAAGAAAAACTAGTTTTATGGCCGGCTTAACAGTAGCTCAAATTAGTGAATTTTCTTTAATACTAGCCACTCTCGGTGTCAGCTTGGGTCATATTTCTCAAGACATTCTATCCTTAATTACCCTGGTTGGAATTATTACCATCGCCTGCTCCTCTTATTTAATTTTGTATTCAGAAAAACTTTTTCCCAAAATTGAATGGTTGTTAAAACTAATAGAACTAAAAAAGAACAATGGAAAAGAACAAAACAAAAATGAAAACTTTGAAATTCTTCTTTTTGGCTACGATCGTGTAGGTCAAGATTTTGTCAGAACATTTAAGTCCTTCAAAAAGCCATTTTTGGTAGTTGATCTTAATCCCAACTCTATAGAAATTCTTAATAAGAAAAATATTCCCAATCGTTTTGGAGACGCTGAAGACGTTGACTTTCTAGAAGACCTTGGATTAAAAAAAGTAAAACTAGCCATCTCCACCATTCCGGATCTTCAAACAAATCTCTGCCTTACCGAACTAATTAAAAAAGCCAACCCTAACAGTGTAATCATCATTGTCAGCCATGACCTCAATGAGGCAAAAATTCTTTACGAAGAAGGCGCTAGCTATGTAGTAGTCCCTCACTATCTTGGAGCTAAACACATCACCAAGCTCCTCTCAAAGCTAGGCATTAATCACACAGCATTTAAATACGAAAGAGAAAAGCATCTAGAATATATTTCACAAAAAGTATCAGCTTAAACCATGCTCTTTGAAGCAGGGAATATATTTTCTGTCGATTACCATCAAGTGATCTATAAGCCAGTCTTCCAAAAAGTCCACCAGTTCAAAAGCAAGAGATACTGAGTCGTCACCATTCCTAACTGTCATATCATCCAGTCTCGAGCTAAACAACGCGTGCTTTTCCTTGTGTTCTTCGGCTCCTTCATAACCAAACTCTGCAAAGTATTTCTCTTCAGTGGCAAAGTGATATTTTTTGTATTCAACCAGAGATTTAATTATTTCACTGACCTGATCATTGGTAGGTTTCGTGTTCAGTATTGCAATTAACTCATTAATAGTAGCAAACATTTTTTTGTGCTGGTCATCAATAAGCTTTACTCCTACACTATATTTTTCCTCCCATTCTAGCGGTTTATTCATACTGTCATCATACTCCAAATAGGTAAATTTTTAACAATAAAAGGACTAAAATAGTAGAGATGTCCAAAGAAAAATCTATTATCATCTTCACTGTTGCTATAGACGTAATCGGGTTGGGAATTATTATTCCCGTTTTACCTGTATACGTGGAATCGTTTGGCATTTCCGCCTTTTCCGTAGCCTTATTGTTTTCTGCCTATTCTCTTTTTTCCTTTCTTAGTGCACCTTTTCTAGGAGCTCTCTCAGACAAGATCGGACGCAGACCAGTACTGATTGGAAGCATCGCCAGCACTTCACTTGGCTGGATTATTTTCGCCTTAGGCCATAGCCTACCCGTACTTCTCTTGGGAAGAATAATAGATGGACTTGCTGCAGGAAACATCTCCACTGCTCAGTCTTCCATCTCTGACCTTTCCAGAGACGCCAAAGAAAGAGCCGGAAACCTGGGAATCATTGGCATGATTTTTGGCTTAGGTTTCGTTGTCGGACCATTCTTGGGAGGAGTTTTAAGCAAAGTCTCTCACTCCTTCCCTTTCTTTTTTGTTGGCGGGCTTGCTTTTCTAAACGTTGTTCTTGCTTACTTCTTCTTACCAGAAACCAACAAAAATATTGACAGAAAGAAGAAAATAAGCTGGAACCCTTTTAGGCCTTTAGTTTCTGCAGCCAAAAATATTCACCTCAGAAGCTTATATATTGTTTGGTTCATGTTCAATACTATCGCTGTTGGAGCCAATACCATCTTTGCCCTATTTCTTGGTAAGTCATACGGATTCAGTGCCTTTACAACAGGGATGTTTTTTACCGGCATTGGGTTGATTCTTGCTCTTAACCAAGGATATCTATTAAAAAACTTTTGGCTAAAAAAATTCAAGGAAAGACAATTAATTATTTTAATGTTAAGTTTTTTCTCTTTTGGTTTTCTTTTTATGTCCATTCACTCCATTTATGTTTTTATCTTTGGCATGATCTTTTCTGCTCTTGGTCAATCAGTTCTAGGGGTAGCTATGACCAGTGAAATTGTTGGAGAAGCAAACCAAACAGAAAGAGGTGAAGCCGTAGGAGTTCTCTCCGCGATTGGTTCCGCAGCGAACATTATTGCTCCCATTGGCTCTGGATTTCTATTTCAACAACACCACAACTCCCCCTATATTGCCGCCTCCATATTAAGTCTCTTAACCTTATTCATCTTCTACAGGGCAAAAGTAAAAGACGTCCAAACCCCAGAAACGGACGAACTCGCCGAAGAAGTTACTGTGTAAAATAATTTTATTAACAACTCAAAGACTAATGATGGAAAACAACAATCAACTAAACAACTCGACAAATCTAAACACCGTTCAAACAACACCTCTTGTCCAAACTCCAACACCGTCCAACTTGCCAAAGTATTTTATATTTGCAATATTGGGACTAGTGGTATTAAGTGGCACCGCTTTTGCAGGATTTCAATTAGGAAAAAATCAAAAAGAAGAACAACTACCCATTGCAATACAACCAACAACAGCACCAACTCAAGCAGTTACCAATCCAACAATTCAACCTACAAAAATCCCCACCATTAGTCTGTCGACTTCACCAACAATGTCTTTGTCAAAAACAGAATCTAATAATTGGAGAACTTATACTAGTAAAAATTATTCATTCCAATATCCAAATAGCTGGGCAGATGTAACTGAAAATATTTTATCTACAAGAACTGAAGTAGTAAGTGAAGGAAATATGGTTGTGAGCGATGGGGAATATTACAATCAAAAACTCGGAAGATCCCAAACATATCAGGAGTATACAAACCAAGTCGTTCCCAAATCTATCAGTACAACTCCATTCAACTTAGGCAATCTAAACGGCATACGGTACACAGACAAAGATAATTCTGGCAGGTCAATGGTAAATATTATTCTTTCGGATAAACCCACTAGTACCAAGATTTTTTCAATTATATATATGAGTCCTGTATCTGATTTAGAAACAATTAATACTATTCTTAATCCGATTCTCTCCACCTTCAAATTCACTAGCAATGAAACTTATTAAGTTAACGTTTCTGCTTCTTTTTATCATTATTCTATGGATGAACCTTACCTCAGGACATTTTTATAAATCATGCTGCAACGTTAATTATGGAAAAAATCAAAGAGAAGAAATTGCCTGCATAACCGAAACCTGCAAACTGTCAATAATTAATTTAGCCAAATTAATTCTTGCAAACATTGATTTCAAAAAATAAATTCAACTAGTGATTTGATACTTAATTTTTCGTCACACATTTACTCTTCTCACATAAACATTTTACATTTTGTCTAGCAGGAACCTCGCCATTTCTTAATCCAATAGCGTCATTCTCTTTTTGAATTTTTGCTACATATTCTGACGTGTGACATTCTCCAGTAAACCAAACATAGTTACAATCCTCACTTTGGTTACAGGAGTCGACTGATGTTTTATCATCAATCAAAGTTTGGACAGTTCTCGAGTTGGATTGTGTAATATTTTTAGCCGAAAATATGAGCTGAATAATTAGTGGTCTGTTCCAACCAATATCCCCTTCCTTTGGACAAGCACGAGCTGGTTTACCAGGAGGAGTTTCGCAAAATATTCTGCCATATCGAAACGGCACAGGGGTAATTAGGACAATAACTAATATAAAAATTACCAACCAAACTATTTTCTTAAACATCTATATTTAAGAATAACATTAAACTCATTACTAAACAAAAAAACTCGCCCTACCCATGCAGGACGAGTTAATCAATTAAGACTACTATCTAGTTAACTATTGTTGGCATCAAGTTTGTAAAGTAAGCCATGGGAGAAAAATAATTTGCAGCGTCAGATATATTCATCATTAGCATTCCACTGCCTGTACTTGTACTGCTGGCGGTAAGGTTAAATTTGGCCACTGATGCTGTACCATTCTTCAAAGAACCTGACCATGTGTAAGTTGCGCCTTCAGGAGTTACCACGGGTGCACTCAAAGATCCATTTGTAACACTAATTTTTGTAGAGCCAGAAATCGTATTACTTGGAAAATAGATCAATCTTCTAAAAGACAACACCACAGGATTGTAATAGGCTTGCGTGTTAACTATTCCTATAGACTGAACAAACGATTGACCTTGATAAATATTTGCTGGAGCCACAGCTGCGACACGAAGTGGAATAGTAGCAGCACTCACACTACTTGCAGACACAAATAACACCGCAAACACCATCGCCACAAAACCAAAAAGTTTTGAAAATAAATTTTTCATAAAGATTCTTATTTCTAATAATAATAATAAGATATTACTATTTGAACATTAAGATTTGATTAAAAAGGCAAAAACTATACAGACTCTCTAACGTTTTGGGATGTAAACAAAAAAGATGACAATAAATTCATAGGTCAAATCATCTCCGCCTTCAAATTTACAAACTTGTAATCAGAAACCTATTTTATTTATACTACTCCGTTAAAAAGCAAAACCAAAATTACAAAAGTTATTGCTGCAAAAACTCCCACAGTTTTTGCAAACAGATTCAAGGCTTCTTTCTTTTTCCCATCAATTAAGAGTAGTAGTGGTTGGTAAAAAAACAAAAACGCCATAACCGCAACCGAGAGTGTTAAGACAAATAACATCGTGATTGGTGCAAAAAAAGTATCAGGAGTATTTCTTAAGGGTTGTGTAACATACGTCATAACCGAAACAATCAAAATTATGTACGCAGCAGCTCCAACAGCATTTACAACCGGATTCTTGTTCATAAGACAATTATAGTCTTGTTCTGGTTAACATATAATAATTTCATGAGACCTATTGTTTTGTCTGGTACTTGGATAGTTAACGCGCCACTTCAAAAGATCTATAAAATAATTACCGACTTCGAAAATGCTCCCAAGTATTTCCCCCTTGTTGCCCATTCTTTAAAAATAGTAAACAAACAAGGAAACTTTTTAGCCGTCAACGCGGTATCAAAAACTTTTGGTATCCCCTTCTCAGTTCGCATGGAAACCGAACTCATTCCCAATAAAGGATTCAATTCCACAAACACATCTTCACTTGCCGTTGAAAAGGAAAGTTTTTTGCTTGAAGAAACTTCTACTGGAACCAAAATTAATTATCGCAACGAAGTTCAAATAAAAAACAATTTTCTACAATTATTTGCAAGAATTATCATCGGCAAACCCGCTCTCCTCTTCTGGAAACATGCCTATATCGACAAACTTGAAAAACTGGCAGCTAGCCAGGTATAAGCAGCTTGTTTCAAAATACAAATTATCAGTTTTACTTACTAGCAACAACCTCTATCAAGCCACTTTCTTTTGAAGACATTTCTCTTCGCATAAAATCCTTGTAAAGTTTTTCTTTATACTCAGTAATATTATCAATGTGTAATCCAGCTCTGGTTAAATGTTCTGATATGGTATCGGGCGTGTGGTAATATCTAAAACCATTTCCAACAACAAGGCCTTCTGAGTTTTTATATATAACTTTGGTGAATTTTGTTTCAGGATCATATAAGCTGTTTGAATTATCAGAATCCAGTTTCTTTAGAGATCCAACAACAACTACAAAAATTCTCCCTTCAGGCTTCAAAGATTTATAAAATCTAGCCAAAACCTTATCCAAATCTTGAGCTGATAGGTAATGTAAAACTAACCTAGCATAAATAAAATCAAAATAATTATCTGGATAATTCCAACCACTTCGAAGATCTTCGTCACGAATTTCAATTTGATCACCTAAATCAGTTTTACTAATAGTATCTTTAGCAAAAACAAGACCTTCTTTGTCAATAGTAGTAGCTATTATCTTCCTATTTTTATTTTGCTTTGCCATTCTTATCTCAGCAAATCCTCCAGTGCTTACTCCAGGACTAAATACCATCAAGTCCTCATTCTTTATTTGTGACAATCCACGTTCTTCACTAATTGATGGTTTGGACCCCAACTCTTCAAGCATTTCTATGTTCATATATACAAGAATTTTACCAGCATACGTATTTTTATAATAAAACAAGACAAACTCTATCTGCCACTCAACGAAATAATTTTGAACTTACCTAGTTACTTCGCATAACTCTCTAAAAAGCCACAGGAAATACACCTAAAAGTCACAACATCTTTCGTTAAAGAAGGACTCCATCTAAATTGAATTCTTTTTATTACTTTAGTCCACTTCTGAATTGTCTCAGTTTCAAACATACCCAAATTAGGAACAACTCCCTTTTCCATATCTCCTCCACACTTTGGACATTTTATTTTTTCTTCCATAAACAATTCTACCAAAACTAAGCTTTTAAACCATTTGAACAAAACCCATTCTAAAGTTTTGCCGCTCGAAACAAATTATCTTTTTTTGGAGATACTATAACCACCAATCAGTGCACCAACAATATTAACCACGAGAGTTAGTTTATAAAAACCTGACATGAATACAACCAACAAAAAAGAGGCAACTATTCCCTGGACAAACCCATTTAAAATAGCCAACTTCTCCATTCCGCCTAGAGTTACCCTTGATACAAAAAAAGGTATTAAAAACAAGACGAGCATGGAACTACTTAATGTAATTAGGTTTGATGGTAAACCTTTAACCAAATATCCAACAACAAGATCCATTACAAAAATCAATACGCCACCAGAAAGTATGTTCTTTATAGAAAGTTTAGACATAATATATACATTGTAACTTAACCCACAAATAAATGATTTAAAAATGGAATTAACCAATGTCACACTCCAAATCCACATCTCCAACATACCTTAATGCCTCACACAAAAAAATAGAATAATTTTCAAATCGTACAATTCATGATGATAAACTAAACATATGGATAATTCTGTACAACAAAGCGCTCCTTCAATCCAGCCACCACCTCAACCCCAAATTATTACCACGGCTCCACAATCAACCAATTGGGTAAAAATTCTGTTGTTTGCAATATTAAGTTTGATAACCGTGACAGTCTCCGTATATGCTGGTATTCAAATTGGTAAAAATCAATCAATTAGCCAACAACCAGTTATTGCCCAGCCAACACCTCTGTCAACCCAAACAATAACCCCCTCATATACCTCCCCAACTCAAACATCCACAACTCCAACAACAAAAGTTAATTGTGTCTCAAATGAAGACACGACCACTGACCCTTCTCGTTGCTGTTCAGGTGATTTTGTTCCATTGTCTGATCCAAATAAATTTTTATGTCTTCCTAAAACACCCAATGGGGTGCTTTATTGAGAATTACTAAGGATTATACCCAATTCCTCCCAGTTTAATTAGCACTAAACTGGCCTACCATCCCATAAACAGCAGCAGCCATTACAGCAAACATACATATTGCAGCAATTTTAGATTTGTCTGTATTAAGCCACGGTCTCAAATCTTTTACATGTACCATCTCACCCTGTTTATATTCTCTCAGCTTCACCACTAGTGAACTATAGTCACTATTTACATTCAACATGTTTGCACCATAAACAATCGCCACCAAAAACACCAACATTTCCAACCAAACTCCACCATTAATCGTCTGTTGAGACATGTCTACAAAGGCACCAACTCCAAACTGAATTAACAAAAAAATTACAGGTAAAATTAACAAAACCCAACCAGCATTTCTTTGTTGTGCTTTTACATACTCAACAACATCTTCTCTCTTCACATACAAAATACCAGGACCGTACCCACCACCATAATAATTTGCCATCTTTTCGCTAAATCGTAATATCTATTTTTAACACATCCATACTGCAATTTCACTTTTCTAAAAACATAGATCTCCACGTTCACTGTACGATTCAATTTATGAACCATTCTTTACAAAATGATAGACTGAATACATGGGAAACGAAACAGAATTAACCACTCAAACAGTCCAACCTTTACCCCAAACTCACGTAACAGCACCAACCCCACCATCAACCAAATGGGTAAAAATTCTGTTGTTTGCAATATTAAGTTTGATAACCGTGACAGTCTCCGTATATGCTGGTATTCAAATTGGTAAAAATCAATCAGTCAGTCAACAATCTGTAATTGTCCAGCCAACACCTCTGCCAACACAAACAATAACCCCCTCATACACCTCCCCAACTCAAACAATATCACCAAAAGAACCAACTCCTATTGTTACTGAAACAGTTGAACCAACATCCATAGCAAAAATAAAAATTAGTCCACTTAATACAAATGACTGGAAACAGGTCCAAAACAATGGTGTGTTTTTCAAAATACCATCAAACGCTTCATGTAATAGTGTGACAGAGTGCACAGAAGTGACATACCCAAATGTTTACCAGGGAAAGACATTATCCATGCCAGCCAGAATTCTTGTTAATGTTACTGACTATCTTGGCGGATCAAGAAGGGCTCAATATCTGACAAAATATAAAGGAATCGAAGATTGCAAACCAATTTATGTAGAAACATTATTTGGCTCAATCAATGCTTTGCAAATTGCAGTAGATGGCGGTTGGTGTCAGGGTGGATATGATGGTGGCATCGTAGCTGTAATCGGAAAAAAGTTTGTAGTCGTTGGACCCGGGCTTAATTATAATGAAAACAAGGAAATAAGTCGCTGGAACGAAAGAGACACCCTCATATCGACATTGTCCTCAAAATAAATTAGTATCAATCACCCCAAGTTTATTCGCCGGCCTTTCTTATAGCTTCTAGATCAAGTTTTTTCATTGGCATGAACACTTTTGTTACAGCCTCTGATTTTTCAGGATCTCTCATCAACTCATCCAAAATTCTTGGAACTACTTGCCATGTTACCCCAAACTTATCGGTGCACCACCCACACTGGCCAGCATCAGGATCAGCTGAAAGTTTTTCCCAAAAATAGTCAATTTCCTCTTGAGTCTCGCACTCAATAATATATGAGGTTGACCCATTAAGTTTAAACTGATCAACTGGACCACCATTAAGAAACATAAAACTAACTCCATCAAGTTCACACTCTAAAGTCATAACAGAACCTTCTGGTCTACCTGAAATTTCTTCGGATGCTTTTGGAGATTTAGTAAGATCTCCAGTTTTTGCTTCGTGACTTCCTGGAGCCGATTTAAAGGTGTCAACATAATACTTAACTGCCTCTTCCCCATCATTATTAGAAAACCAAATGCATGTAATAAGTTTACTCATTATATTTATTCTAATACATCGTAAAAACTTTTTATATTAGTTTTGAAAAATACTAAGATTGGCCCATCAACCTGGTCAATTTTCGAACATTTATGAACCAGACACCAATGCTTTTTGAATTGAATCTTTGATATCAGCCCAATCGTATGCTTCAGCTATTATTTTATGGCCGCTAGTAACTTTACAGTCAGACTTAGTAATATCAAAACTCTTCCAAATATTATCAACAGGGTCTTCAACCTTGACCCAAGCATGATCGGGTGAATCAGGAATTGAACCATGAATTTTTTTTACTTCGTAACCAATGTGTCTAAGCATATCTGTAGCGATATTTGTCTTGGATCCACAACTATTCATTCCAACATTAAAAGCAATTTCTGAAGGAGTAAATCTAGATTCTAGAATACTTTTAGCTTGGTACGATTTTCCCAAGTTATCAAAATGAGAAACTAAATACTCTCTAATCGCCAGGATAAGATCTTCTAGGTTCAAATTTTGGTTTTTCAAATTTTCAGCTTTTTTAAGATAATCCATTAAATGATTCTATCAAAATTTCGATTACCGTCTGGCTCTTTGTGACAAGAATAAAACCGCGCCTAAAAATGTTACTCGCTGGGTGGGACGATTTTCGAAATTATTCAGCACAGAATCATCAATTTTGCCAATAAAAAATAGGATGTCTTGAAAGACATCCTATTTATAGATGTTATTTACGCATTGCCTGAGCCGCCGCTTCAGTCAATATATTACCCTGACTATTGGGAACGTCACTTATAAACACTTTTGTATCAATACCCTCAACTATATAAGAGATATAACCTACAAGCTGTTGAATGTTATAGATAGGAACATGTAAGTCCTGGGAGTGAAACTCTTCTGGAACACTAGAAAAAAGGTAGCCAGAATTCTGCATCAGAGCACTACCTAAATAAGCAGGGTGTGGGTACCTACCCAAAGAGGAAGTGCTAAGCGTACCCATAAAGTGTCCAGGTTTGACGGGGTTGATGGGATTGTCATCCAATAAAGTAATTTCACTGGGAAAAGACACAATGGTGTCACTAACCTGAGAAGTAATGGTGCTACCAGCAAAATGAATCGTGTTGATCTTGCACAGAACCCCGTTGATACCGGGATCCTCGGTAGCCACCACGGTGGCAATTAGAATACTATCTCCTTGACCAGATACATAAAAAAAAGATTGGTGTTTCCGTACTTTAGACAGATCATTCATATATTACTCTCCTTATGCGCAAAATAGAATTACAATGTTCAAATCGTAATTATACCAACAAAACAGTCATTGTCAATATTATAGGTTTGCTCCCCCGGCAGGGCTCGAACCTGCGACATCCTCCTTAACAGGGAGGCGCTCATACCAACTGAGCTACAGGGGAATATAAACGAACTTGTCTATTTTACCAAATTTAATCCCCAGCCTCAAGGCTAAATTAAAATCTGCACATTAGCTTCAATTATCTCTTTTTCTTCTTCACTACCCTCACAGTTTTCGTTACCACCTTAGATTTTTTGGTAGAATCCTCATCTTTTGCCCAAAATAACAAATAACAGATAGGCAAAATACCCATACTATTGATCAAAAGCAAGGCCACAAACCACCAATTTTCGTTCCTCTTGGCAGCCTTCCACAAAGCCATTCCTTTCCATCCCAAATCCCAAAGAGCCATCAGCCCTATTCCCCCATAAAAGAAAGGTGAGTAATTTCCATAACCTCCCATCATTGTTTCTCTCCAGTACATATATTTTATTTAAATTTTGATAATACTAGGTTCACAAGTGATAAAACAACAGCAGCCAAGAGAGCAACCCCAAAACTCTTTACGCTAAACCCCTTAACCAAGTTACTCATGAGCATTATCAAAAATGCATTGATTACAAAAGTAAAAAGACCAAGAGTCATAAAATTAACTGGCAAAGTCAAAATAATCAAAATTGGTTTTAAAACAAGAGTGAGCAATCCCCACACCACCGCCACCACAGCAAGGGCTGTAAAGTTTGCAATCACTATCCCCGGGACCAAATAAGCAGTTATATAAAAAGCTATTGCGTTCACTATCAAATTGGTTAACATGCTTTAATGATATATTTTTTCTGCACCTTGTCAAATTCCCCACAATAGATTTAAGATAGTAAACAAAATGACAGAAAAACTAAAGGGTATTTCAGGTTCCATGTTTGCCGGAAAAACCGAAGAACTAATTAGTGAAATAAACAGAGCTGAAATAGCCAAAAAAAATTGTCTAGTTTTTAAACCAAAACTAGATGACAGATGGGGAAAGGTAGATAAAATTTGTTCCCATTCAGGGGCTGAGCATGAAGCCTACCCTGTAAGTATTCCAGAAGAAATTCTTCAAATCGTCTATCAGTTTTTGGAAACCAATGACAAACTAGACCTCGTTGCTATTGATGAAGTTCAGTTTATGGACGAGTCCATCGTAGAAGTAATAATTTTTTTACTAGAACAGGACATCAAAGTAATCTTTGCAGGTTTAGCCACCGACTTCCGAGGTGAACCCTTCGGTCAAATGCCCACTCTCCTTGCACTCGCAGATGAAATAGACAAACCAACAGCTATCTGCACGTATGAAGAAAATGGAAAATGCTGTGGAGACGACGCCACCAAAACCCAAAGACTAATAAATGGAAAACCAGCTAACTACAACGACCCAATTGTTTTAATTGGAGCAGAACAACAATACCAAGCCCGCTGCCCCAACCACCACCAAGTCCCAGGCAAACCAAAAATAAAAATTTAAGCCTTTTTACTCTTACTTTTGATAAAACCAATAGGGTCCTTCTTGGCTTCATCGATTTGAGAAAAATATTCTATACTGACTAGTTTTTCACCAAGCACCGATCTAATATGTGAATCCATATGTTCCAAATACTGTACGAGTCTCTCATTTAAACCAACAGGTATATTATCTCCAGAATTAATTAAAAAGCATAGTTGAGCCATTGGACCTGCGTCAAAAAATTGCAAACTATTCTTATTCTCTGTTTGATCCACAATAATATTAGAATCGCTCACATCCGCCAATATTCCAGTTTCCATAAAAAAAGCAATTGAAGCATTCATTATGTCTACTCTTTGCTCATTAATAGATTTAAAGTTGTTATTAACAAGTTCCAATGACCCCTGCAATTGATGTTCTTTACCTAATTTTTCCAAAGTTTTACCATCAATATATTTCTGAAAACGAACGTTCTTTCCACCTTTTTCATCTTCAACCCTTCGAACCTCCTCCCTCAAATAATAATCGCCAAAAATTCTAGAATATGTTTCATCTGCCAGTTTTGACCAATTGTAAAAATTTTCACTATCCAAAAAAGTCTTTGCTTCTAAATCGACTGGATGTTCTATATTGTTTTCCCAATTTGTTTCTTTATACACAAACCTCTCATTTTCCTCACCAAAAGGACCATAGACAATATTTTCATAACCATCTTTACTCAACACACAATTTTTATAGTCTGCCGGAAGCTCCATGTTTTCAAAACTCATTTCTTTTTTTATATTAACTTCACCATTGTCTAATTCACCTTTATCTTCTCCCATTCCACAATTCTACATTACAAACAAAATAAAAAAATTATTAGCGGAGAGAGTGTCCTTTGTGGCGATATTTTGCAAGGTGCGCGTAGAGCATGATCTCCTGTACTCAGTACACATAAACACAACATCTTGAGTTCTTGATTCCTTGAGTTCTTCACTCAAGATAATCTTGCAACTTTCTTCTTCTAGAAGGATGTCTCAATTTACGTAGAGCCTTACTCTCTATCTGTCTTATACGCTCTCTGGTGACACCAAATACTCTTCCAACCTCTTCCAAGGTCAAAGGTTTACTTCCGTCCAAACCAAATCTCATTCTAAGAACTTTACTCTCTCTTTCAGTAAGAGAAGTAAGCGCATCTTCCAAATTCTCATGCATTAATTGACGAGATGTTGACTCGTAAGGAGTAGCTTGTCTTTCGTCAGGAATAAAGTCTCCAAGCATAGAATCTTCATCATCTCCAATTGGGGTTTCAAGAGATGTAGTTTTCTGGGCAATTTTGAGAATTTCTCTGACTTTCTCTGGAGTGGTTTCCAACTCTGCTGCCACTTCGTCATCTGTCGGTTCTCTACCAAGGTCCTGCATCAACTTTCGCTGAGTTCTAATAAGTTTGTTTATTGTCTCCACCATGTGAACCGGAATACGAATAGTTCTGGCTTGATCAGCAATTGCACGAGTTATAGCTTGGCGAATCCACCATGTAGCATAAGTAGAAAATTTAAATCCTTTAGTCCAATCATATTTCTCAACCGCACGAATCAAACCCTTGTTACCTTCTTGAATCAAGTCCAAAAAGCTCATTCCTCTGCCCATGTATTTCTTTGCAATCGAAACCACCAAACGAAGGTTCGACTTGGTAAGCATGTCTTTGGCGTGAACATTTCCTCTTTCTACCTTCTGAGCCAAAGCAATCTCTTCATCTCGTTTAAGAAGTGGAATGCGTCCAATTTCCTTAAGATACATTCTCACTGGGTCGTTTACCTCAGTGTCCTCCATCTTGGAAAGAGACTCTAGTTCTTTTTCTAGCTCACTTGTAGCTTCCAATATTTCGGCGTCCTGACCTGCCAAAACACTCTCAAAAACGTCAACGTCTGACTTAAAAAGCACTTCATAAAGAAAATCCAAATCATTTATTTCTTTCTCTGGATTGGGAAATTGCTCCAAAATATCATCCTGGGTCACAAAACCCTGCTCCTTACCCTGTTCTAGGATTAGATTAATTTTCTGTTGGTTGGAAAGATTCGCTTTTTTATCAGCCATAAATAGATTCCCTAGCTTACCACATTTTTAAGCGAAATCAAGGGAAAAAAGCTTGTTTTCCCTGGTATCCAAATCCCTTAGCTTCAACAAAATCTCCTTTTCCTTCTCTTCTTCTCCGTTTTTCTCCGCCAGCTCCCTATCTTTGGCCAAATCTGTCCTTCTCTCTCTAATCATTTCTCTAGCAATCTTTACGGTAAGATCCAAGACGTTAGACTCGTTAGTTTCTGCCTCTTCTGAGCTCATGTAGATGTCTTTGCAGACCTCTTGCATCTCTGTGGGCATAGTTAAGAGAAAATCTTTAATTTCCACCCCAGACTCAAGATTATCAAAAACAAAAACCAATAACTTCCACAATCCTCCCGACCCTTCAATGTCTCTTAGAACTTTTTTTGTCTTTCTTATTAAATCTTGGTTAGCCAGCAAACTTCCAATTAAATTTTTCAAAAGCTTATCAATTCGTGATTCACTTACCGTCTTTTCCTCTTTCTTAGCAATCACTCCGACCGATCTCCCTGACCGACTTTTGTCAATTTCTGCCAAAACACTATTAAGACTTACCCCAATTTTCTCCGCGAGTCTTTTGGACCAAACCTCTCGAATGACAACATTTTCAATTTTTGAAAGAAAAGGAATAACTTCCACCAAAACCTTACTTATTCCTTCTGGAGTTCCATCATTGTTTTTCTTTATCGCTTTTTCCATCACAAACTCATAAACATCAACTGCAGACTCTACCATTTTCTTCCAAAGACCCGCCGAGTTTCGGGCAATTTCATCCGGATCTTTGCCTCCATCTATCTGTACAACTTTAATATTCAAACCTCTTTTTTCTGCAAGCTCCACCGATCTTTTTATCGCCGCATAACCCGCGTCATCTGCATCAAGTGAAACATATATTTTGTTTGCAAGCCGAGCCATCAACTCCATCTGGTCTTCTGTAATCCCTGTTCCTCCAACGGCTACTGTTTCTGTAATGCCACTAGCAAAAGAACTGATCTGATCCATCTGACCTTCTACCAAAACCACTCTTTTATTTTCTCTTATTGCTTTTTTTGCTTGGTAAAATCCATAGAGCATTTTTCCTTTATGATAAATTTCTGTTTCTGGAGAATTTAGATATTTCGGTTCTCCTTCTTTGGCAAGTTCTGGCAACACTCTCCCAGTAAAACCCACCACTCTACCTGCCGAATCCTGCAAAGGAAACATCAGCCTTCCTCTAAATTTGTCATAGTACCCTCCTCCAGCTTTCTTAACCACAAGCCCTACTTTCTCCAATAGTTCCAAGGAATAGTTTTTCTTCTTAGTAAGGTAATTTATCAACGAATCCCAACTACTTAAAGAAAAACCCAAATTATATGTCTCAATTATTTTGCTCGATATTTTTCTTCCCTCCAAGTATTTTCTAGCTACTTCCCCTGATTTTCCTGACACCAAAATCCAGTTGTAATATCTAGATGTAAGTTCCATAACTTCCAACATCTCATTTTTTATCTCACTATTATTCCCGGATCTTTTCTCTAGCTTTATCCCCACTCTATCTGCCAGTCTCTCCAAAGCATCCAAAAAACTAATTCCTTCAACCTCCATTAAAAATTTAATTGAGTCACCTCCTGCACCACATCCAAAACACTTATAAAGATTTAACTCTTCGTTAACCAGAAAACTTGGAGTTTTTTCGGAGTGAAACGGACACAGCCCCTTCTGATGTCTTCCCATTTTCTTTAAAGCCACATATTGACCTACTACATCCGCAATATTATTTTTGCTCTTTATTTCCTCAACTTGATCATTCATCTACCTGATTATAACAAGCTCATAATGACTTCAGTGATTATGAGCGCAGTTATAAGAGGAAGCGCAGGATGATAGTTCAATAATTATTTATTATTGAACAGAAGACGAGCAAGCTCTTATATAAACAGTCGGTGAATTCGACTTCAGTGATTTATATTCTTCCCCATTTGAAATATACTCAAACCATGCAAATTTCAGAAAAAAGTATCGGTTTGGTTTTGGGTGGTGGCGGAGCTAGAGGCTTTTTCCATATCGGTGTCCTCAAAGCCATTCAAGAACTCAACATAAAGATAGACAAGATCTCGGGTACATCCGTAGGTGCTGTTGTTGGTGCCATATACGCCGCCAACCCTCAAACGGATTTTGACAAACTAACTTCAGAAATTGATTTTTTAAAAATAACCAAAGCAATGGCTCTCGGCAGAAAATCCGGCACCACTTCTGGTATTGAAACATTTATTAAAAACCACTTATCAGCCAACGACTTCTCAGATCTAAAAATTCCCCTTTCTTTTAATGCCACAGACATCAACAACAAAGAAGAGGTGGTTTTTGACAAAGGACCCCTTTTCCCGGCCCTAATTTCTTCCATCTCTATTCCAGGGGTATTTCCACCAATAAAGATTGGGGGTCGTTTTCTAGTTGACGGAGGTGTAGCCAACAATGTTCCAGCTTCACTGATTACCGACACTACCAACCTCATAATCTCCGACATTACCGGACCTGTGAGAAAAATTGAAAGTGACACTTCCCCCCTTAAGGTTCTCTATAGCTCCATAACTTTTATGCAGTACCGAATCAAACAGGAAGAGCTAAACAAAATTAAAAATCAAAAAGTTACTCACCTAAAACTTTTAGAAAACAACATTTTCCTCTTGGACTTCCGAAAGAAAAATTTCAAAAAACTCATTAACCTCGGCTACAAAGCCATGATGGATAGTGACTTTGCAAAATAACTGGCGGAGGAGGTGGGATTCGCCTTCGGTCACTTTCAGTGCCTCAGGACCTGTCTCAGCAGGTTTGTTACAAAACTGCTTCCGACTGTCCGAATTCCATATAGCAATAAAAAAATTCTCACATAAAGCGAGAATTTTTAATTGCGGAGGAGGTGGGATTCGGACCCACGAGTGCCGGAGCACACTCGCTTTCCAAGCGAGCGGAATAGACCACTATCCGACTCCTCCGAGTGAGCAAGTTTGTAAATTTACTAATTTACAAGTTTGTGAAGCGAGGAGGAGAGGATATCGTAGATATCCGTACTCCTACACAATTCTCTACTCGATTCTCAAGTTTTAAAACTCAAGCTTCTATATTTTACCTCAACCTCCCCAAAGCTGATAGAAGCTCATTTACGTTGTCCAGGTGAACTGTCCCCTCCGGAACCTTTCCTGCCTTATAAACAGACCAACTTGAGCCGTTGTGTAACCACATTGTTTTTGCTCCAATTTCTGCTGCTGGGATAATATCTCCCGGAAGACTGTCACCTACCACCAAACACTCCTCTGGTAACACTTCCAAACCAACCATACACTTTACCCAATCAGCTGCACTCTTGTGCTTGTTTTCGTCAGCCACATAAATTAAATCAAAATACTCACTCATCCCCGTAGAATTTAATTTCATATTTGTCCAATCCTCGTTAGCATGAGTTACCAACCCTATCTTAATTCCACATCTTTTTACTATTTCCAAAACAGCTTCTGCACCCGGCCTAATCCTGGGCTCTTCTGAATATATCTTCATTAATATATCCAAGTTCTCTAGTACAGTCTGTTCATTACCCTCAAATTCCAAAGCCATTTTCTTTAACACTGCTTCCCATCGTGCCGGATTAACCCCCATTCTCTTGTATTCTTCATCATTAAGTCTCCTCAAACTCTCAATTACCAAACCCTCCTCCACTCCCATTTCCTCGGCTACCTTACTAGCATACGCTTCCATGTATTTTGCAAACTTTTCTGTAGTAAAAATCAAAGTATCATCAAAATCAAACAAGACAGCTTTAATTCCCAATCTATTAAACTTTTCTTTTACTTCTTCTAAAAATCTGTCCTGAAATTTCTCCATTGTGGACAATATATCACAATCAAAACTCTCTGCGGAGGGTACAGGAGTCTTGAGGTAATCCGAAATCCCGAGCATGTCTCGCGGGAGAACCTGTATCCTGGCGGTGGGGACAGGACTCGAACCTGCATGCCCTTGCGAGCGCCAATTTTCGAAATTGGTTCCTTACCATTCGGAGCACCCCACCAAATATATGTGAGACCGGTGCGATTCGAACGCACGACCTCCTCCTTCGCAGGGAGGCGCTCTAATCCAACTGAGCTACGGCCTCATATTAAAACTAAAAGTCTCAACAGCTATATTTTACCTTAACAGCGTTACTCTAAGGGAAGTTTCTCCGAAAGCCACTTGACTAACCTGTCCATACCCGTGACCTCAGGCTCAACAAAGGGTACAAACTTAGACATCTCTTCTTTTATCTTTGCCTCGTTACTCTCGCTAATAACCACAACCACATGCCAAGGAGAGTCAACCAGATTTATTCTCAACAACCTCGTTCCCCACTTTGTTTCTATCCAAAAATTAGTCATTCTTTGAAAATCATAAAGTCTCCCAACAGAACGAATTCCCCAAGAGGTTAACGTGTTTTTTGTAATCATCGGTTCTGTTCTACTCATGGCCCACATCATAAATACCAATGCCCAAACCACAAAAACCGGCATTACCCCTTCTATGAAAAACAAAATAACACTAACCAAAAAAGCTATAACGATAACTGAGCTGTAAAACTCCTTTGTCCACACTTTGTGTGGCCTCTCATAAGACTCCCATTCAAATATGTTTTTTTCCGTTAAGTCGTTAGTTTCAGGCACATTTAATCTTAGCATATCAACCTCAAAAACCTTGGCGGAGGGGCAGGGATTCGAACCCTGGGTGAGTATTACCTCACGGAGGTTTAGTAAACCTCTGCACTAGACCACTATGCGACCCCTCCTTGGCGGAGAGTACAGGGGTCGAACCTGTTAGGGCTTACGCCCATTAGTTTTCAAGACTAACGCATTACCGTCCTGCCCACTCTCCGTGCATTGTATTTTATCATTTTAAACTTAATTTTGTGCTTGAACCTGTTAAAATAATTAAGATTGGAGGCGTCCGATAGTGGTTATTCGAGCGGATTGCTAATCCGCGGCCCAAAAGGCCCCGTGGGTTCGAATCCCACCGCCTCCGCAATAAAATCTGTCCGCCTTGTGTGGGCAGATTTTTATTGCCAAAGTGGGAATCGAACATGCCGGAACCAGTTTCGTAACGAACCTGGTGAGGCCGGTCCTGAACAAAAGTGAGGGCGAATCCCACCGCCTCCGCAAATTACGATATACTTTCCCCAAAGATCTTTACAAAAAAGGAGAAACTCATGACTGATTGTGTATTCTGTGACTTTTCAAAAATAAAAGAGAGAACTATTGCCACCATTGAGGGATTTAATATTGTTGCCACTTTTGGCCAAATCACCAACGGTGGATACTTACTCTTAATCCCCTCAAGACACATCCCCTGCCTCGGTGATCTTAAGGCTGAAGAAATTACAATATTTGAAAACATATTAAGTCAAACAATAGTCTTTTTGGAAGAAGAGTATCAAAACGGTGTTACCTTATTCGAACACGGCATCGTAGGCCAGACCGTCAAACATGCCCATCTTCATCTAATACCTTCCAAAATAAAATTCCACAAAAATATTGTTTCTGATTTCCCCCACTCAGAAATGCAGTCAATCAGCAGCTTCACTCAACTTTCAAGTCTATTTAAAAAACGACAAGAACCCTATCTCCTCTGGTCAACCTCAAACAATTACTACCAAATTTGCTGGAACCCTCCAGCCGTCCCAGAATACCTTCGCACTCTTTCAGCTCAAACTCTTGGAGTTCCAGAACGAGGCAGTTGGCGAAACATGGATCCAAAACTAGACAAAGAGCTGATTGACCAAACAATGACAAGAATGTTTCCTTTTTTTTAATTCCTAACCTTCAGACCTGAGCAATCAGGTCTTTTTTTAATGCCCCAAGGCAAAACCCCAAACCACTGCCACTCCAGCTTGTTTTAAAACCTTACAGCACTCTTTCATGTTCGACCCAGTTGTAAAAACATCATCTACAAGCAACACCTTCTTTCCACTCAAACTTTTATTTTCTCTATCTTGAGTTCTTGATTCCTTGGGTTCTTGAGTTCTAATTGAAAAAGCATCCCTAATATTTTCAACTCTTTCCTCCCTGCTCTTCATCAAAGCTTGCTGCTTGGTATTTTTGATCCTTTTTAAAACATTTACACAAGGTACCCCAACCTTCTCACCCAGCACTCTCCCAATTTCCTCAGCCTGATTAAAACCTCTCCAATTTTGACGATAAAAATGCAAAGGAACAGGGACTAAACAATCAAAATTAACACCGGTCTCAATGCTCATATTCTCAAAAAGCCTAGCCACTAAATCCTTATTAAAATCATATTTGATTGTATCTACAACCGACCTCACACTAGGATCTCCATACTCAAAAAGCACTATCAACCCGTCCATACCTAAGTCCCTCTTGCACTTCTCATGAGTCCAGCCCATTATTGATTCCTGCTCACACATGGGGCATATCTGGGCTGATATACCCAACTCTTTCTCACAACCCACACACAAGTCTTCTTCCAGCTTGCCACAAACAGCACATGTCTTGGGGAAGAAAAAGTCCTTCAAAACACTCAACATATCTCATTTTACTTGATTTTTGAGCTCAAATGTGTTAATATTATAGGTAGTAATATATGCAGTATATTGCAGGTATTGGGGACGACAGGAATCGATGGGTAAGTTCATTTACAAGATGCAAGCCTCCTTTGGTAAAAGGAGTAAAAAAGACCAAAAAACAACTGTCAACAAAGAAGACAAGTTACTTGGATCCATCGATTTCGGTGGTTTCAATTCTTCCGCTCGTGCTTTCGCTTTTGCCTAAGCATAGCTTGAAGACGTCTTAGAGAATATCGGATCCCGGGGTACCTTTAAGGCGATAAAAAACCGGATTGAATGTTTTGAGTTTGATTAAGGCTCAAAAACTAACTTTTTCTTAATCGACCACACAGTGTTCTTGTTTGCCTGAAGCTTTGTGGAAAATCGGCAATCTAAGCTTGTAGTATCTTTAAATCAATTTATTCAGACGAGAGTTCAATTCTCTCCGTCTCCACACATAAAAGAGTCTCCCTTGCGGAGATTTTTTTATGTGTCAAGAAAAGAGATTTGAACTAAACGGAGCCAAACCTGTAACAGTTTTGGCGAGTTGGGGTCGACGAATTTGCGAAGCAAATATCGGTGACTTCAATTCTCTCCGTCTCCACACATAAAAGAGTCTCCCTTGTGGAGGCCTTTTTGTTTAAAAATTATATCAAGACCATAATGACTTCTGTAATTATGGGCGTAGACATAAGAGGAAGCACAGGATGATAGTTCAATAATTATTTATTATTGAACAGAAGACGAGCAAGCTCTTATTTTCTAAGAGATCTAAAAAATGCAATTTTTTCTGTAAGCAAAAGTCCCATCATTTGGTCTTTACTAGACTGCATAACAACAGCGGCCAAAAACAGGTCAAACTCATCTTCGTTCATTTTGGCAACTTTGACAGCAATATTCTCTTCCCATTTTTTAACACTCATTTTCGCGTTAAATTCATTTCCCCAAGGAAATTGCATTACGCAAGTTGGCATAATTTTTGTCCAAAAAACATCCATATTTTTTGCCTTTCAGGCTAAGTATTTTTTAATCTTCTCGCCAACCCAGCGTCCACGTCCCTCTTTTTGATAGCTTCCCTTTTTTCATATTTTTTCTTACCTTTAACCAAAGCTATCTGGACCTTTATGAGACTGCCCTTATTATACAGCTTCACAGGCACCAAAGTCAAACCCGCTGATCTCATTTTGCTCTGAATTTCGATGATTTCCTTCTTGTGTAAAAGGATCTCTTTGGACCTAGAACTATCATAAGTTTCACTAGAATCATACTTATATTTCAATATATTAAGACCTATTATTTTTGCCTTACCTTCGTCAAATATTACTCTTGCTCCCGCAAAGTTCACCCCACCATCACGCACAGCCTTGACCTCAGCTCCAGTCAGCACAATACCTGCCTCATAAGACTCAATTATCTGATAATCAAAGGTTGCTTTTTTGTTTACGAGAGACACGTATCTAGTTTAACACCCCGACAGCACCTGGAAACAATACTATTAGCCTATTTTCCCCATCAAATTCTATGTCTTTTGCCTCTTTAAGCTTGTCCGACTTGATCTGTTGACTACAAACACCATCTTTTTTGCTACAAAACACTACCGAGCCTGATTTTGAAGACAACAAGGCAATTCTGTCCCCCTCTTTCTCAACTGACATTTTTTCAAACTCCATCTCAGGAGACAGCCCGCTCACGCTAAACACCTCTTTTGAGCCTCTTCTGAACCTCTCAATCTGCCCCTTTTCCTCTAACACCCATATATCTACATCAATATCCAAATCTATCGGAGAAGAAGCAATTACTTGACCCTCCTTCAGCCATCTGGCTCTTTCTCCAAATCCAGAATCAGTTAATGGGTATTTAAATATTTCCTTGTTATTTTTCTCCAAAACATAAAGGTTTGCCCCAAACTTAGCAAATGACAATGGAGATGTTACTGCCGTGTCAAACGTCATAGAACTAGACTCTTCGCCTACAGGAAACATTCCACTCTTGCTCATTACATAATATTTGGTTCCATCCGAAACCGCATCCATCCACCCCAAGCCAGCGCCTTTACCAGCCACCACTTTTACTTCTTTTGTTTTTGTATCTACCGACATTACAATTCCCAAACCAGAACTAGTAACCACAAACTTCCCATCAATCACAAAACTCATTTTGTTGGCGTTCACCCCAGCTCTTATTAACTCTAGGTTTACTAGTTCAGTAATATTACCTCCCTTTTCCCCCGAAACACTTACCCAAGCATCTGCGATTTTTTTGTCCAATTCTTCTGCTTTTGATTTAAATTCACCACTAGAAAACTCCAGCTTTCTCAGATCAAAAGCAAGCCTCGCGTCTTCTACTAATTTCTTTGACCCAGCAGGGTTTAGTTTGGTAAGACCTATTGCTTCGTTTACGTTTTTTTCTATTGGTTGAGAAAACGAGATCCATTTGTTACTATTTTCCTGATTTTTCTTACGAACACTCCCCAGCATTAAACTGACAACAAGCAATCCAAGGAACAAAACTCCTAGAAATAATGACAATCTCTTCTGTTTTATGGTTTTCTGATCAGTAGAGATATTTACAGTTTTTCTCTCTCCGAAGCGATTTTTTATTTTTTGCCAAATACCAATTTTTCCAACATACTTATCACTCGCCAGAATCTCCCTCTCAAAAACTTCCACTCCACTCTTGACTCCTTCTTCTACCTTTGCAGGTTCAATTTCCTCAGTCTTATTCTCCACAACTTCTTCCAAAACAACTGTCGGATTCTCCTCTTCAACCGCCAAACCCTCTGCAACCATTTTAAAACCAGCATAGCTTCCCAAGCTTAAGTCTTCTTTTGCACTTTCCCACGTCTCAAAATCTTCGCTTAAGTTCCCCACCCAAAATCTTACAACATCCTTGTCTTTCAGTTCTCCAGTAATAACTTTCCCATTTTCTAAATTTTTCCCTATATCTATCTGTGTTCCTTCTCTTTCAATTATCAGTTTCCCTTTCGTGTTTCCCACCATTTTTATTTTTCTTACTCCAGACACCATCACCACCCAAACCCAAAGACAATCAAATTCAGGGTATTTCTCCAAAAAACCAGCAAACAAGCCGGTCAAATTCCCTCCAGTTTCATCAGCATTAAAAAATTCCTCTACCCAATTTGTCATCTCTACTTCAACGTCTGCCCATCCTTCTTTTTTCTCCGACTTTACCACTCCAAACAACGCCCCTTTTTGTTTTAGCTCCACCTCATCAAAAGGCAATCTAGCAAAAACCTGAGACCACGAAGAAGTGTCTTCTTCACACACAAATCTAAGAAAGTTTAATCCAAAACCATTATTCACACTAATATAACTATAACAGTTATAGCGATACAAAGGAAACAAAATCCCCAAACCAAAACCCTCAAACTTCCCCCAATTGGATAGTTCACCACCTTATTCATAAGACCAGATTGCCTCACCATAATAAGAGACAGAATAGAAAGAAGTATGAACCCCACATTCACCATCACATTAACTATCAGGTTAACGATGTTATTTATAGACAGTTCCATTTTTATCTTCTCCTTTCTTCATCTTCATTATCAATAAGTTGTGAAATAACCTGTACCACCTTGTCGGGACTAGAAATATTTTCAAAGGTAAAGGCTGACAGCTCTCCAGATGCGTCAGGTGTTTTTTGTTCTGAAGCAGTCTGGACGATTACGTCCCCCATATTAAACAAGCTATCCAATAACCCATTTTGCGAATAATTGACATCTTCTAGTTTGTGTAGTTCAGCGACGTTTACAGTTTTGTTAAGCAGTCCAGTAAAATCCACATCCACCAGCCTTTCATCTGTAACGATATAAACGTTATAAAACCACAAAAGAAAATTCATAATTACAAAATAAATTATGCTCAAGTACCAAAGAATGGTAATTTTTTCAAAAACGACTTCCGACAGCACTTCAAAAAAAGGAAATGAATGCCAAAAAACGGGAACAATTAAAGCCAACACTACCAAAGAAAGCCACTTTGTGTTTGTAATAGGATGTCTCCTTCCCAAAAGAATCACTTCTTCACTTTCGTGCTGAGCATCAAAACAAAGTTTATGAGGATTAATTACAAACGAATCCCAAAAATTACTAGAATAGCCAGCACCCAACATCCTCTGTATTTGTTCTGACTCCTTCTCCTTTTTGTAGACTTCTACCATTACCTATATTGTACCAAATCACTTCTTCTCAATATTAAACAAGCCACTGAGCAAGGCAACCCTCCCTGAAACCCTAAGATTAAAAACTGTATAAAAATCTTTACCAGAAACATCAAAACCCCCTTTATCCGTATCAAAATGCACATTAGCTGTAACTCCATTCTCTCCGTAGCTAACCGACACTCCACTTACTGAAGATATTCCCCAACCCTTGTTTTTTGATTCTGACTTCATCTGCTCCCTAGAATAAGTTTCTTTACTCTGACCAAAACAGCTTTGGTAATCTAATGGCCATATTTTAGAAGCATCTCCGTTTTTGTAAACCACTATCGCATTTAGGATGTCTGCCATTTCTTCCGAGGTTAGCCAAGGATGGGACCTCCCGCAACTATTACCAGCTCTATTTTTGTACCAGGCTTTATAAAACCAAGGGCTGCCACCGGTCTTCTCATACGCCATAGATGTCCAGCCACCTCTTCCAGACGGAGTATCCCAAAAAGCAGGTGTGTTGTAGTGACTTCCATCTTTACGATAATCAAGTGCGTCGTAAGATTCTTGATATCCTCCAGAAGTAGATGCATACCAAGGCTTTATCATTTTTCCATCTTTCATCAGCACCCATCCTCTAGTGGCATTGACCGCCTCTTCCCACTTTCCGCCTTTGTTTGAATTTTTATAAACCTGACAACTTTCGGTTGTGCAAATTGAACCAGCAGTTCCCTCTTTTGTCCATGCCAGAGCATAAGTTCTTGCTGCCACAGCTTGGGCCTTGAGTGCTTCAAAACCACCATTATCTCCCCAGCTATTTGGAACTTCATAAACTCTCTTGGTATATGTTTCTATATCCATTCGTCCATAACCTTCTACCCCAATCTGTTTTCCACTATCATAATCTTTCTTTATTTCCACTCCTCCATAATATGCTTTGAGAATATCCTCAGCGTTCTGTCCACTTTTTGCTCTTCCATAAGCTCCATATTGACTCATGCCTTTAAAATGAGGTGCTCCAAAAGAAAAGGCGGCAAAGGCCGGAGAAAAACCAGGGTTGTAATCCGGTCTACTAGCTGCATCATCTGCGAGAGGCACATCTCCAACTGTAGTAGAAAAGGTTCCTGTTTTTTCTGCAAGCAAGCTTTGTTGTTGTGCAGACAAAGCAGCTATCTTATTTCCCAATTCACTCTGATAGGCTTTCGCTTTTTTCACTTCTCCCAAGAAGAAATTATTTTGTTTATCTAGTTCTGTTTGCAGTTTTGCCAGCTGAACCTTTTGAACTTCCAGTTTTTGCTTGTCAATCTCCAAAGAAGATATCTCTGTAACAAGCGAAACTATTATTTGTCTATCTTTATCGTTTGTATCTTGCCTGTAGGCAATTTCCCTACGAATTTCTCCCAGTGGCTTTCCAGAAACCAAATTTGCCCACAAGGGCCGAGATCTTAATCTTTTGTACATTTCCCGAAGCTTAACTGATAAGACCAAATATTGTTCCGAAACTTTTTCTCCTCTTTTTTTTATTTCTATCTCTGTTTCTTTTTGTTTTTTGGCTGCACTGTCCATTTGAGACTGAATCGATTTTATTCTGGTACTAAGCTTGCTGATCTCCGACTCCAAGGGACGAGTAGCCGCCACACTCATTTCCATCGACTTGTTTAGCTCACTTATCTGATCCCCCAAACACTTATACAGATCATCACCATTTTTTCCAGAACAATTCACCTCAGCAAAAACAAATGTTTTCAACAGAACAAACATCAAGGCAATAATCAGAAGATATCTCTTATACATCCACATCTAGTTTATATTATTTCTGATATCTGACATCTGAGATCTGACATCTATATATCAATCCCATGCTAAAATTACAGTGGCTATGAAACGTCTTTTTACCCTATTGTCCCTTATTTTGGTTGTTTTCTTGTCACCTACTAAAACCTTTGCAGCTGATCCGTATTGCACACAGGGAGATCCTAGCTCTGGCATTCAAACTGCCATTGGCTGTATTTCCACAAGCGCCGAAGGATCAGGTGGATTTTTTGAAGCCATACTCAGAGTATTTGTGGGTATCGGTGGTGGACTCGCCCTTTGCCTTATGCTTTATGGAGTTTTTATTGTCACTACCTCAGCCGGTATCCCCGACAAGCTCAAAGAAGGCAGTGAAATAATAACTTCCACCATAGCCGGCCTTATTTTTATCCTCCTTTCCGTCTTTTTACTCAATCTTATTGGCATTAATATTTTGGGTCTTCCGGGATTAAAATAAACTTATGAAATTAATTCCATTATCTTTTGCAGCAGACGAGGCAGATATTTCAAGCCTTTACAATCCCGCCAAAAATTTTTCAAATTTAGGCAAAAATGGCAAAGTTTCTGATCTATTCAAGTCTGGAAACGGACTAGACGTCATTAATCTTATTTTTATCATTATTGGCATTCTGTTCTTTGCTAACCTAGTTATGGCTGGCTGGGATTACATGCTCAGTTCTGGAGATCCAAAAAAGGCAGCTGTGGCCAGCACCCGTATAACTAATGGTCTTACCGGCCTAGTTATGGCCTTTACTGCATATTTAATAGTCAAAATCATCTCCTCTTTACTCGGTTTAGGTGTTAATATCTAAAAAATGCAAAATCTACCTCAACATGTAGCAATAATAATGGATGGCAACCGTCGTTGGGCCAAAGAACACGGACTGGAGCCTGTCAAAGGTCATGAGCAAGCCGCCAAAAATGCCATAGAGCCTCTCATAGAAAAGTGTGCCGAGCTAAAAATTCCTTATGTCACTTTCTGGGCTTTTTCCACCGAAAACTGGAAAAGAGACGAAGAAGAACTAAGTGGATTGTTTAACGTTTTTAGGTTTGCTCTTGGATCTCTGGCTCTTAAGTTTGTTCAAAAAGGCGCCAAACTAAGAATCCTCGGAGACCTCAACAAATTTCCCAAAGACATTGCCCAAAAATCTCTAGAAATGATTAGTAAGTCTGCTAGTAACCACAAAATTACCGTTACTTTTGCTCTTAACTATGGAGGACGAGATGAAATTCTCAGAGCCGTCAAAAAAATAATTGCCGAAAAAGTCGACCCTAGTACTCTTACTGAAGAAAAATTCTCATCATACCTAGACACCTCTGGCATTCCAGACCCTGACCTGGTTATTCGCACGGGAGGAGACAAAAGAACTTCAGGATACCTACCTTGGCAGTCTGTTTATGCCGAGCTCTACTTCACTGACACCCTTTTCCCAGACTTTACCCCAGACAAGTTAGAGGACGCGCTCCAAAACTTTGCTGGTAGGGATCGCCGCTTCGGTGGCAACAGTGTTCAAAAATAAATCCACTATCTCCACAATCTCGCTATCTCCAAAACCTTTTCTCTCTAGTCTCATCATTAAGTCCGTTGCGTTTATTGCTGGCACTTCTCCACCAGGGTATTTAAAATAAGTAAATTTTTTCCCTGTAGTTTTTTCTTCTATTTCTTTAAACCATCCTTCAAAATGAACTCTAGTAGATTGTTCTCTCCAGTTTCTTGGTATTTCCATAACTTCACAATATAGCTGCCCCTCTCTCCCATTTACTATCAATAAGTAGTCGTCATTGCGAACGAAGTGTGGCAATCCAGAAGATATTCAACATCTTGAGATCTTGAGTTCTTGATTTCTTGAGTTTTACATCTCCCTCTCAACCATGTATCTCGCTATCCCCTCCAAGTAATCTATCGCCTCACTATTCAATTTTAACTTTCTGAGTTTCTGGATTGTTTCTATAGATTTTTCATTTAAATCTCTTGCCACTTTTACAGAATAATCATACGAACCACTTTCCTTAATTGCTTTCTTTGCCAAATCAACATCTTTTTCATTAGCTGCTTTTTTACCCCAAACTTTCATAACAGATTCCTTCTGCTCTTCCGTCCCCAATTCCAACACTTTTACAATCAGCAGTGTCACTTTGCCTTGCAACAAATCCGAATTTGCTGATTTTCCTGTTTTTTCTTCATCACCAAACAATCCCAAGATGTCATCTTGGAGTTGAAAAGCTACTCCACCAAACTCAGAATATTCTCTCAAAACATCTTTTACCTCTTCCGACAAGTCGGCAAGTATTGCTCCAATAATTAGAGGGTTTTCGTAAGTATAAATTCCCGTTTTTGCTCTATGCAAACTCATTACTTTTTCTTCTGTCATTTCTCCTAAGTTTGGCAAACTCACATCATAAGCCTGGCCAAAAGCAGTGTTCGCTATTCCTCGGAGCATCTGTTTCATGGCTGCTATTAAGTTCTTTTCCTCAAATCCAGAGTCCAAAATTCTCTCGTATCCCAAACACAAAACCGAGTCTCCAATATTTACCGCCATCGACTCCCCAAAGTGTTTATCTTCTTTTCCAAAAAATACTTGTGTTGTCGGCTCTCCTCTTCTGACAAGATCTTCGTCCATAAAATCATCATGCATAAGCAAAGCCGTATGAACCAATTCAACTCCTTCCGCCACCTTCCATATATCCCCACCTTTTGTCTTAAGTTCTTGATTCCTTGAGTTTTCGAGTTCTTGTAGTTTGTATCCCCAAACCACAAACCCTGCTCTCGCCCTCTTTGCCGATCTCAAATTGTGCTCCTTGGCGTGCAAAAGCATCTCTCTAACCATTTTTTTCTGAGTCTCGTTGTAACCAAAATTTTTACCCAACTCAATATCCCAATACTTTTCCAGCCTCAAATCCATATCCTTAGCCAAAGCAACTAATTTTGTTTTGGCAGATAATCCTAGTTCATTTTTTACCATTGTCTGTATTTTACTGTAAAATAGATGATATGTTTATCAAGCAAGCTTTAGCTGATTCACTCACTAGCTACTACCCTCCATCCACAGCTTTGGGTGCTAATAAAGTAAAGCTATCATCAATTTTAAATCCACTAATCGCCAACGCCCTTATCATCTCGGGGCTTGTAGCCTTTTTTGTCATCCTTTTTGCCGGTTTTAGCTATATTTCTGGAGCTGGAGACAAAAACAAAATGGCCCAATCCACCAACATGCTTACTTACGCTATACTAGGATTAGTTGTCGTCGCCTCCGCCTTTTTGATTACTAGGATTCTTGGCACAGTCCTCGGCTTCAAGTTTTTTTAAACATGAATATCTTTAATCTCATCTCAAAACCAGTTTATGCAGCCGCTGACGTAGTAGGAACAATCACCCTCCCTGCTGGTGTACCTTCCGAAGTGGTCAAAACCGGTTCATTTTTTAGTGCTATTGTTCGCTTGATGATGGTAGTTGGAGGTATTTTTACCCTTTGGCAATTTCTTTCTGGAGGTTTTGAATACATCTCTTCAGGTGGAGACAAAACAAAAATCGCCAATGCCACCCAAAAACTTACCATGAGTGTCACAGGTTTAGTGGTCATGACGGGAAGTTTTCTGATTATTTCCATTATCAGCAAAGTTCTCTTTGGTAGTTTTACTGCTATTCTAAATCCATCATTAACACGAGTAACTCCATGATTAACTTCATTAGCGGTTTTATTGTCAAGTCTGCTTATGCAATTACTGAGCCAGATAGTCCGTATATGACATCAGATGGCTCTACAAGTCTTGGGGCCATTACAGGAACTGGTCAATTCCAAAATATTCTAGGAGGACCAGAAACATTACTTGGCAAATTCCTTTCCACCCTAATAACCACAATGACCATCTTTGGATCTCTCGCTTTTGTAGTTTATTTCAGTCTAGGAGCTCTTACCTGGATCACCGCTGGCGGAGACAAAGCAAAAATTGGATCAGCTCAAAGCCAAATGACTCAAGGGGCTGTTGGTTTAATTGCCATAGTCGCCTCTTATTTCATCATTGGCATAGTTGGCAATGTCTTAGGACTAAATATTCTCAATCCTATTAAAATGTTAAATTTAATTAACTAAAATGGACGAAATTGTAAACAACGCGATTCCTGCAACTGCCTTATCCAAAGGTTATGGTGGAGGTCTTGCTTTTTATATCGCCACTCTCTGGAAAACCGTAGTCACAGTTGGAGGTCTCGCTTTTATCATCTACCTCGTCTGGGGTGGCATAGAGTATCTCACTTCAGGTGGTGACAAAAATAAAATCGCCGACGCCACAACAAAAATAACCAGCTCTGTTATAGGTGTAGCTATACTCGTAGCCTCTTATGCCATCACCCTCTTCATCCAAGGTGTCTTCAAAATTAATATCCTTAACCCCATCTTTCCTAATAATCTATGAACAACACTAGTGTAAACATTGGCGCAGAAACAGCTGGTTTTTTTGGCTACACTTGTATTGGTCACCTAGTCAGCAATCTCGTCGCTGCAGCCTTTATCATTGCAGGAGTTGCCTTTTTTGTTTATTTGGTTTGGGGCGGAATTCAATATCTCACCTCCGGAGGAGACAAAACTGGTACTGGAGATGCTCAAAAAAAGATTGCCGCTGCTTTTATCGGCCTCACCATTGTTGCTTCCAGTTGGGCTGTTTATCAGCTAGTTATCTACTTCTTTGGAATCAACTTGAACAGTTTGTGCACAGCTAACCCAGTCGGTTAAAATGTAATATAATATAGATATAGCAATTATTAATTTATAAACACAAAAATATGTCCCTAATCCCCCAAGTCTACGCTGCTGCAAGTGGAACCATAGGTATTCCTCAACCATCAGGTATGAAAATCACCGATATTGGTGTCCTTATTTCTAGAACCATTTCTGTCGTCTTTATTATCGCTGGTATTATGACCTTTGGATACTTAGTTATGGGTGGTATCACCTGGCTCACCGCCGGTGGAGACAAAGCCAATACCGAAAAAGCCAGAGCTATCATCACCAATGCTGTCATCGGTCTTGCCATTATCGCCGCTTCCTGGGCTCTAATGAAACTCATCTCCTACTTCCTTGGAGTTGACGTCTTCGAAGGCAATATCAATATCCCCAAGCCTTACTAGTCATTGCAAACCGCCCATGGCGGTGTGGCAATCCAGTAAAAAATCCTCCGAATGGAGGATTTTTTATACAAACAAACTCACCATCTTGAGTTTTTGAGTTCTTGAGTTTTTGAGTTCTATATTATTGTAAAATAAAACCATGTCTTTCAATTTTATTCCTCAAGCACACGCAGCCGGTTTTACAGCAGGTGATCAATGGCAAGGTGCCGGATGTGCTCAAGATGGAGTCGCCACCATAGGCGGAATTCAGTGTCTAATTGGTAATGTTTTAGTTATCATTCCTTCAATGTTAGTATTGGCCGCTGTGGGAATGATTATCTTTGCTGGTATAAAAATAATTAATGCTGGGGCAGACACAAAAGCTTACGCAGCAGGCTGGAATACTTTTTACTACGCCGCCATCGGTTTGGTACTTCTTTCTGTCGTTTGGTTTGTAATAGTCTTAATCCAAAACTACACCGGAACAAACATTACCGAATTTGGAATTCCAAATTAACCGTGAAAAAGTCACTAATAATTTTCTTCTTAATTATTTTTGATTGCCTAATAATCTTTCAGCACAACAAGCTCGTCTTCGCCGCTCAAGAAGTTACAAATCCAAACCCAACCCCAACATCTTCCACGTATCAACCAACTTCAATCAATGCCCCCCAAAACCCCGCTCCACCACTAATAGGTAATACTCCATGTGGCAACACTGTGTGTCTAGAAAATGAGGTTTGTGTTATGTACCCTGCAGACAAAGACGAACACTGTGTTCCTGTAGATATTGACCCTTCCGCAATTAGCGCTGATCCAATAAAAAACAAACTTGAGGACTGTAATAAATTAATTGGCAACAATCAGTCAGTATTTCCTCCAAACTCAAAATGTTGGAATAATACCGTCATGGTTCAAAGCGACCTTAGTAAGTTTGACAAAACCTGCATCTACCAACCAGTAATTAAATATACAGACACAAGATACTTAAAAACAAAGGGAAGTGTTCCTGGCTTTGAAGAATGTGGAAATGGCAACAACCCTTTTGGAGGTAGCCCTCCAGGCGACAGCAAACAAGACAAGTGTTATGTGGGAGTACTTGTCTACACTGATGTTAGAGATGCCACTCTCGGAAGCTACGGACCAGATGAAAAAACCATTCAAGAAAATTCAGGAGATTATTTAGCACAAAATTATTTATACAACTCACTTTTTGGACGTCCCAACACTACAGTTGGAGCAAATAAGGAATCATATCGCACATATTGGCGCCTTATTCCTGCAGAAAATCAAGCCAATCTTCGTTCATTTACTCTAAATATGAGCAAGCAGGGATTGATGGAAAATACCAATTTTGAGTTTGATGGCAAATCAGAAAAAACAGATTTAGTAGATCTATATGACCAATTAAGCAAACAAATTACTGTTTTTTTACACCCTCCTTTTATTAGAATTGGTTGCTTAACAGATTATCCAGTATGTCCAGAATTTGCCAAGGCTATATCTGACTTTAACACCCCAGTTTCTGACACAATTGCTTTTGTTAACAATTTCCCCTTTCCCATTGTCCTAGAGGAAGTATTAAATTATTTTGGTTCCATTACAGATGACACAAATCAAAAACTGGCTACAAAATACTCCTCTTTCGTTCCATTGGATTTTAGTAGCGTTAGAAGTTATATTTTTCGCAAACCAACCGAAGAAACCGAGTCAAAAATCTACAACGGCGAACTCGATGGGCTTTCTTCCTTTAATGGCAAACTTGTAGACGGTCTTAACCAGCCCAGGTATGGAACAAACAAACCTTTGTTAAACAGTATAACTTCAGAGTCAACTCCTTACGTAGGAGCCATTTATCAAGGACTTATGTCTCCAAAATTTGGACTAATCAACTCTCTTCACCCTCAATGGCTGATAGAAACATATACAAACCCAGAAGAAAGTGTTTTGTACGATTACAGTGCAGGCAACACACCGTCCGATTATCCAGAAGTAAAAATTGCCAAAAAAAATCTTATAGAAAGAGCAATTAGTGAAGCTAAATTGTTACTAAAAAACCCTCTCAGCTGGGCTGCAGATATTTTGTTGGGTAACAAAAATTTTAACGAATTCAATGACACTGCTTTATTACCAAAAGGATACAACGAACCTAGAGTTGAGAATAAAAAAACTGATGTAAAAAACTATTACCAAAATATGCTAGATTGCCCCCTTCCTGTTAGTTATCATATATCCGCTCCATTTACCGCAAACTTAAGCAAGGATCCTTTGAAAAGTGTTTCCAAAGACGATCATCATCAGGTTATATATATTAGGGGAAACAACGTAAAGTGGGATTTTGATCCAGAAAAATGGGAAATTGTGGAGGATAAAGTAGATCCAAAAACAGGTATTACCTATCAAGTAGTCAATCGATGTCCCAAAAACGATGAACATTTTCAAAAAGATGGAGAACCAAACACCTGTTATAAAAGAAGGTGGCAATTAACAGCCATAGAAAAAGGGAACGCCTTAACCGTTTTAAACAATCCAAAACAATCTGACATCAAAAAATCAGTTGTTTCTGAGGCCAAATTTTCTTTATACAATACACTTCTCCCTTCAACCCTATCTGTAAAAAAAATCACAGAGGCAAATATTGACGCTCCAATAGCCAGAAATTTTGTATCTCAAAATGGAGGTGGAGACGCAGTAGGACCAGCCGGTGAAGCTGAGATGCTAAATCCCGCTGAACCAATAAACAGAGTTAATAATTTTGCTCAAGATTCTGTTCACCTCCTCCAAAACTGTTGGTCTGTTCCAGATAATCTCCAAAATTCACCACGCTGCAAAATTGCCCTTACAGACGCTTCAGCCAGTGCTTGTACAGGTGAAAAATTCAAAGAATTAATTGGAGACAATAATTTAAATATTAGTGAAAAAGGAAAACAACTCTATTCTCTAGTTGAGTCAAAACTAACAGACGATCTTATCACTGCCTATGCTGAAGCCGAAAAACAAACAGGTGTACCCTGTGAAGTTCTCGCTGGTATTCACTACCGAGAGGCTGATAACAGCCCCACTCAAGACCTGCAAAGCGGTGCTCCTCTAGGAGGAAGATCACTCACGGAATCTGCCATACAAGCTGCCAATGAACTTTTAGGTAAAGCTGGTGGAAAAATTGGTGATATAGATACTCTCATAAAAGCTTTATCTTGGTATAACGGTGGTGGAAACGCCAACTGTCAACCCACAACTAGTTGCTCTGCTATCAAAAACAATCGATGTGGAAGCAAGGTTGCTTGCGACAATCTCCCTTCAACAGCTACTAGCGCAGAAGTAAAATCTGCTTGTAGTTGTGGTGTAGAAGCCGGATCTTGCCGAAGTCAATGCAATTCAGGCTACCCATTCCTAATCCCCACTTCACCAGGGCTTTGTCCTCCCCCTTCAATAGGCTACGACGACCCCTACGTAGTAGAACTCTGGAAAAAACAACACGAAAAAATGTATGTTCTCTATCAATACGACTGTACCCAAACTCCTCCAATAAACCAAAACAGACTAGGAACCTTTACCTTTGCAGTTAGTTTTTATCAATCAAACGCAGATCCTTCTAGTGGACCAAGTACTGCTGTTCCAGCACAAGCCCAATGAAAAAATACTACAAAATAATTATTTCAATATTTTTTGTATTTATTATTATCTTTATGACTTTTTGGTTAACAAAACCAAAAGACTCAAAAAACTTTTTTATAAACTCGGTTCCTTTTTTAAGCAATGACAGCAACAAACTCCCTACTCCTACCCCCACAGAATCATTTAATGGTAGTGGAATACCAGCTCAAACAAACTACAAAAAAGTAGCTGACCAAATAACTAGTGAAGTTTCATCAATTGAAAAAGAAAAAATAATTGATATCCTCCCAGTCAGAATTAACAATTTCGATTCTGGAACACAAATAAAAACAACCATCAATGTTTTTACCTTAGCGTCAGACCCTCCCCAATCAGTTAGAATAGAAATTTACGGACCAAACTTCAACAACTCTAGCTTGACCAGTCAAGACGCCTTTGCCTTCAAAAATTCTTTCAATGAAATTAAAAAGGTGTTTGCAAAAAACAATGTAAATCTTAATAATCTTCAAATTATCTACGGCAATCGCCAATATATCCAAGATACGGCCACTTTCTGGGTAAAAGAATTCAAACTTCTAGACTAAAATCTAGTATAATTTTCTCTAGTATATGCAGTATTTCCGCAAACACCTAGCCCTCATTTTTTCTTTGTCTTTTTTCCTGTTCTCCTTCCTCACCCTCCTCCCCACCCCCTCCCATGCAGAAATTGACGCAGCAAGTATCGCAACCTGGATGACAAACTTTCCAAAAGATAATCCTTGGGCTCTAGCAAAAGAATTTTGCGACAAACGCAATGGAGATCTTATGAACCTTGAAACTTGGTATTCGGGAAAATGTGGAAAAGATATAAATTCAAAAAGCGGTGAAGGAGTTGGCTTTGTAGATATTGTTATATTACAAGGTTATGAGTGGTTGTTTAGACCTCAAACAAAATCATTACCAGAACAAATGATAGACAATTTAAAAGACCTAGAAACAATTAGGGAAAAAATTACATATCAGAATTATAAGGAAAAACTTGCAGAATTAGCCTTGAAACAATCAAAAAACAAGGATATTATTTCAAGCTTAGAACAGGCTACAAAAAATGTAATTACCACCCAGCCAGTTAGCAGTGTGGACTACCTTGCATATGTTGGTAACAACTTAAAGAAAAACCATGTTGTTGATTCAGCTTATGCAGCAACTCCAGGTTATGGTTTTGGCGGATTAGCACCAATTCTCCCCATTTGGAAAGCCTTCAGAAACATTGCTTATATGCTTTTCGCAATAGCTTTTGTAATGTACGGAGTAATGATTATGTTTCGAATTCGAGTGGATGGTAAAACAGCAGCCACAATAACATTGGCAATACCAAAGTTAATTACAACCCTTTTATTAATAACTTTCTCTTATGCCATTGTGGGCTTATTGGTAGATTTATCTACTGTTGCAAGTGCATTACTTATTGATGTCTTAAGGGTTGGAAAAATAATAAAAGACCCAATAGAAGGTGTTGTAAGGGGTTCAAGCGGACTTGGGAGCTGGGGAATGATAGGATCTTTTTTAATAAATACGCTATCTTCCATAATAATTTCTCCCTTTATTGTTTTTAATCTATTACTTGGAGGTTTTTTTAGTGCTACTTGGGCTTGGGTTGGTATAGTTTTAAGTCTAGCTACGGGTATTGGAGAAGCAATAGCAATTATACTTGTGATTGCAGTTATCTGGTCTTATATAAAATTAATTCTTAAACTCTTTCAGTCATACTTATCAATAATTGTAAGTTTGGTCTTTAGTCCAATAATTCTTCTTGGAAATGTAATGCCAGGATCAAAGGCGTTCTCTGGCTGGATAATGGGAATATTAGGCAACCTTTCAACTTTTCCCGCAGCAGCCTTTTTGCTCACCCTATCATATGCTCTTATGATGCAACCGGTAGTCAATGCCTTCCCCAATGCTAATTTGGGTGTTGTATCATTGGCCCCATCAGGAGGAAATGGTTGGACAACAGCTGCTGGTACTGGTACAAACATGTGGGCACCCCAAATAGTAGTACCTCAAGGAGGTGGACTGGGTGATTTAATGCTAGCCACCATAGGTATTGGCCTTCTTCTCATGTCTAGTAAATATGTTGATATGGTACTTAAAGCGTTCAACACCCCACCATTCCCCTATGGAGCTGCAATAGGCGACGCGCTTAAATATGGATACTCTCAAGCCAGTGATCCAAACAGTTCTTACAGAACATCTAAATTTGGAAATCGTGCAAATGCTGTAACTGAGGGACTTTACAATATAGGCCCAAAAAGGCTAACTGGAAACACAATTTGGCAGGACACAAAAGGCATGTTCTAATTCTCAAAATAACACAATTTTAGAATTCTTTTTTTGGTAAATTAAATTTATACTAAGAAAGATATTTTTCAGTCTAAAACAACAAAAATTAGCACACGATACATCAAATACCGACTATGCCCAAGGAACCCATTTATTAATCCAATCTGTTATCTTTGTTGAGTCATTTATTCTATCCATTTTGCTAAACTTATCAGCATCCACTTTTCTATTTGTATAAAAATTACCTCTTTTCTTAGTAAAGAATTTTTTCATTTCTTTATAATTATCAAAAATTCCCTTACCATCAAACTTTCCTTCTGGACTAAAAAATGTTTTAGATATAGATGCCACGAGAGCGTCTTCTCCTTCACCATCATTCAAAAAGTATTGAACACAGTTTTCCAATCTTTGCTGATAATACCCCTTACCCTTATCAGGAGTAAAATTTAAATAAGCATAACCAGGAATTACCTTAGTTACAAAATTGTCGAAGGTTGGATTAAGGAAAAATTCACTTTCAGCCTTTTTAGCTTCTGAATACCCTTTCAGTGTTCCAAACCATCCTAAGAAATTTTCACTACCATCAGTCATTTTTCCTAAAATTAGTCTTTCTATAATACTTTCTGTTAAAGGAATCGACTCGTTAATCTCTTTGGCTTTTCTACCTCCAATATTTTCATCGTCCCTTAATTTGTTCCAAAAAGGTACCACACCTAAATTAACTCCACCAACAAGTCTTTTATCCGTATCATAACTAACCAATGCTTTATTAAAATTTAGAATTCCTCTCAAAAATAAACCTTTTGTAGTAGCTGACAAGCCACTTCTATCTTTAGGGAAAACTTCCATTGGATATCCATATTGAGCGTCAACTCCAGTAATTCTACAAACATCTCTTCCCATTTTTATAAATAAGTTAGCTTCCTCGTCAGTTACAAACTCATGACGTACTCGTCGAAATACCTCATCGTGAAGATCTTTACTGTCTATATCAATTTCTTTTTTTGTATCTCGATAGGTCTCTCTCATTACCGTGTCATATAGTTCCATTACCTTAGGAACAATCAATGTTCTTCCTTTCCTTATACTCAACATTGACACCAACGCCCCATCTATGCTTTGTAGTAGTTCGGCCCGAGCACTTTCTGGTTTGTAAGTAGGGTTATCCATCATAACTGTGATGTCGTGGACCTTTATCATTTGTCTTATCAAATCAGCTTTAGGTTCTTTATCAATTTTGGAATTTATATTCAACCCAATATTATCTGTACTCAAATACGGCTCTTTTAATATTTTTACAACAACCCCATAATCACTTTTATCTTCAACTATCTCAGTTTTATTAAATTTATTGATTAAGAATTTTTCTAAATTTTCTTTCATTATTTCCCCATCGGCTCCGTACTCAAACCATCTTCTCTTTTCATCATAAAATATTTTTGCCACAAATTCTGTCAATCTACCTTCAAACTTATTTCTTGAATCTTGATTAACAACTTTACTTATTTTTTCTTGTCGTTTAATACTTTCAGAATTACCAGCAATTTTTACGTAGTTACCATCGTTAAGAATTTCCTTCAGATAAACATCTTGGGCTACTGAAAACATGTCCTCATATACAGTTGTGTCTCCCGCTCGGAATCTTTCCATTAAACGATCCTTGTGCATACTTTTTGACAATTCTACCAATCTAGCTAGTTTTGGCTTGTCTGGGTGTAAGGAAAGAAGAGGATCCCATTCTTGTAGTAAATATTTATTCAAAGATACTTCATTTTCTTTAACATAATCACCTACAGTTTCTCTATTCCTTCCAGCTTCAGGACTTGGTTCTTCGGGTGGTCTTGGCTCAGCAGGGTCTCTTGGTTCGGGCGGAACTTCTCTACTTCTATCAGCCTCGGCTTTTTTCTTCTTGTTTTCTTCTTGAACCTTTAAAACGTCAATGTTCATTTCGTTTAACAGTTTTTCAGCATCCTGTTTTGTCATTCTGTTTCCAATTTTTTCCTCATCTACTTCATCAAAAACAAGCCTTACAGCATCAACAACTTTCTTTTTTGATTCTCTGTCTAAGATAAGATCTACAGCAATTTCATTATCTTTCAATTTTTTTTGCGCAGACAGAATAAGGAGTCTGTCATTATTAATATCTTCCTCTGATCTTTTAACTTTATTCTCTGCTTTAGGGTCCACATAAACCTTGAGAGATCTTGTAGCTTCTCTCAAGTCTTGTCTTAAATCTGGATACCATGATTCTCCCAACAATTCCACATCCAGTATTTCAACATCTACTGTGTTTTTTGTCCCGTCGTCCACAGGCCTTAAAGGAGGCTTCACCAAAACAACACCTTTTTCAGATGATACTGGTTTGTCATTAAATACCCAATCGTTTTCTCCCGACATATTATTTCAATTATATCATTTTTAAGCCTAGAATCTGGAAAAACTTAATGGTATTCGCCCACTGATTAGGATAATTCTTCCTGAGCTCCACATCGTCAACAAGTCTACCGGCTAGGCACAAATCTGACAACATCTTGTCGGCTTTATCTGGACTTTCTTCATTTATTACCCTTTCTAAATATGAATACCCCGCATCAACCATATCTCTGACTAGTCTCATTTGATCCACTCTAGAAAAGGTGTCTTTTCCTCTTAGCTTTTCAAGCCTACCTAACTCCTGAAGCTGTCTAACAACAAAATCCCTTTTATTGTTTTCTCTTTCATTTTTTTTATCTTTAACTTCAACAAACCCAAAATAACCCATTATTTTTTGCTTTGCTAAATCAACTGTAAAATTTTCATCCGGTTTATTACTTTTTACAACCGTAATTGCACTCAATAAACTTTTCTGAATCCCATCACTTTCAGACTTGGCTATTTTGGACAAATCAATCCCCCTCTTAATTAATTTTTCTCTAGCTTCATAGTATTCCTTGTTTCTGTTTATACCTGAAGTACCAGCTTCCAATTCATCAAACAGCTTTTGATCCCAAACCTTCTCCTCCTCCACCTTTTCTTTAATTACTACTTTGACTTTATTTTCAACAGACTCTTTATTGATTTCAACAACCTCTGGTTGATTATCCAAATTTTCTCCATGCATTATTTTCCTGGCTTTCGCCAAGTACTCAACTTTTATATTAGATTTTTCTAAAGTCGGTAAAATTTTAGACCATTTTTCAATAAAATCTTTTTCATTCACATCTTCGTTGTTTAGCAAAAAATAATTTTCAATCCTAAATATCAACATATCTAATTCGTTTGAAGTATCCCGACGATCTCCTTTTTTCCATAATATTTTCACCCCAAAAGACTCAAGTCTGTCCAGTGCTTCTTTGTATTCAGATTTTTCATTTTCACTGTAAACAACCCGTAGATCTTTCAGCAAACCATCCTTGTAATAATTTACTACTTCAACATTATTTTTTTCAAATTCTTTTACAACTCTCCCCTCTTTTGTATTTTTCACCACACTTTCAACCACATCACGAATCTCAAGTATTTTTTTTATAAAATTTTCTGCATTTTCTCTCTTTTTACCCCAAGCAACAAAATTATTTTCCTTGATTGCTTTTAGTGCCAATTTATAAGATTCATAATCAACACCATCCTTGTCAAATTTTGGCAAGTTAATTCCATGACTACTAATTCTTTCTACAGCACTTTGAACATCTTCAATATTTCCATTTTCCACCAACCACAAATCATTATACAAACCTTCGTAACTCTCAGGCTTATCTACCATCTCAACATTTTTAGGAATATTTTTTAATTCCAAAATACCACCATGTCTATATTTTCTAGCATTTTCTATTCTAGAAAAATCACTTATGCCATTTTTTGTTAACAAATATTCCAAATCATCTATTTTTTCAAAATTACCATCAGATTTCAAATACGAATCTAGTAAATCAACCAGCTCTTTACCTAACAAGTAATCTGTTATTTTGGATTTATCATCTACGGATCTATCCTTTTCAATCTTACCTACTTTAAATTTCCCCAATCTTTCAAACGAATCTTTTTTATTTTTTTTAAGTATTTCTAAGGATGTCTCATCACCACCTACTTCCGACGGTCTTGTGTATATTGTTTTTAAGTCAGATATTAGTCCATCAATCTTGGCAAAATAAGCATATTCTTGTTCCAGTTTTTTAGGCACAAATTCTCTTATCAGTACCTCCTGAGGAAGGGAGTCGCTTTTATCTTTCTGTGAAGAATTTGAATCCAAATTTTTAATTTCTTCACTTTCCAACACAATACCTTTACTAATAAGATAATCACTCAAAGAAAAACCAAAATTCCCGTCAAAGGGCTTACTTTCTAATCTTGACACCAATCTATCAGATACAAACATCCTAACTGCTTTCCCCTTAATAACTGTTTTATCTTTAAAAGCTTCCTCTATAGGCATTCCTTGATTTTCTTTTTTCAAAAAATCATACAAAGAGGTTGGATTTTCAGCCACAACTTCCATAAAATCAAAGACAAAACTTTTATCAATCACAAAAAACGAACCTATTTTACCAACCTTCTTAGAGTCCGTATTATCAACTACTAAGTTCGTAATGTTTACAACTACTTTGTTAGCAAAGTCCAAATCTTTCTCTTTTAGATACTTCTCAACATCATTACTTAATATAGAAATTCTTTCACCTTCACGAATTGGAGGCTGAATGACAAATTTTTCAAAAGTATCTATCCTCACACAAGAATAATTCTCTTCATCCAAAAAGGATTTTTCTTTGTTTATTTTTGCCTTACTTTCATGTCGCTGATTCAGTTCTCTGATTACTTCAAAAAAAGAATTATTTTTATCAAATTCATTATTCAAATCTACATTTAAAACGCTATCGTAAACAACAACTTCAATATTTCTTTTTTCTTTTTTTTCATCCTCTTCATCAACAATTTCGACCTCCAGCATTTTTTCAACTACCAAACTTTCTTGTTCCATTTTCTTCAGGTTATCCCCCAAGAATGTTTTTAACTCATCACTCATTGTCGACACATCAAATTTATCGGCTTGAGAATCTAGTTCATCAATCAACATTCTTACTTTTTCCACGATTAATCCACTTAAATCTTTTGAATAAATTAAATTTCCTTTCTGATCTATATACATCTTTACCCCCAAAAGGTTCAAATTAAAACCATTATTAATTAACGGATCAAGATCAAAAGATGTCGGTTCTTTTAAAAATATTTCCAAAGAATCCTTCAAATCTTCAGCTTCAAATTCCATAGGTTCAACATCTTCTGACAAAACAACCTCAAACTCATTCTCTTGCTCATTAATTTTATTGTCTTTTAAAAATTTTTCAAAACCTTCTTCAGATTGCACTTGATTCAAAACTAAAAGTTCTTTCCAGTTCGGAACCTCGTCATCCTCACCATCAGCGCCATTTGCAAAAGCATCAGATTCATGTAAATCTTCATCCGACGTGCTTTTACCTCGAATTGTTTTTTTTTCAGTTTTCTTTTTTTTGTAATCCCAATCTTTTTCTACTTCAACAGCCATACCTCCATCTTATCTCAAAAAACCAAATCTTTCCTTAAACACGATATACTAATACATAGCTAATCTTCGTCATTGCGAATCACGAAGTGCTTAAGCAACCCCCGACTCGGAGATTGCCACGTCGTTTCACTCCTCGCAATGACGCAATCTAAAATATGGCCATCCAACAACACCCAGTACCCCAAGACATCAGTAACTACCGATTCCGGCTAATCGGCGACATGACTATTAAACAATTCTCCTCTTTGGGAATTTGTATAGTTCTCACGGTCATTATTTACAGCTCCCCTCTACCTTTTTTCTTCAAATATCCTCTCTCCTTTGCCTTTTTGGCTCTTGGAGTAGGCATGGCTTTTATTCCTGTGCAAGGTAGAACTTTAGATGTTTGGATCCTTGCTTTCTTTAAATCTATCTACGCCCCCACTCAATATATTTGGAAACACGGCCAAGATGTTAATAATAACCCGATTACAACTACTACAACACCAGTAACAGAACCAGTAAACACTCCATCCACACCTGTAGTCCCAGTTTCCACTCCTACAGCCGAACCAATTCCTGAGCAAACTCCACAACCAGAAGAGATGGCGAAATCAGCACAACAACCAGTACCCACTGTGGAACCAGTTGCAGAAACAGTAGTAGTACCAGAATCTAAAAATATAGAGATACCCGCCACCGAAGTCACTCCAGTAGAAACAAAAACTGAAACACCTATATACACCCCAACAGACAATAACTCGACTCAATCAAGTCCAATTCCAGCTTCTGAACCAACTATAAACAACACTCCAGTCCCCAATAATCCTATTAACAACGAAGTATCCAGTCTTCCCATTCCTTTTACCCCATCCACGCCAAACACTTTAGTGGGACTAACCCTTACTCCAGATGAAAAAATTCTAGATGGTGTACTTATTGAAATAAAAAGCCAAAACCTCACTCTCCGAGCCACCAAAAGTAACAAGCTTGGCCAGTTCCTTTTTGCTCGCCCACTAGAAAACGGCCTCTTCCAAATTCTTGCTGAAAAAGATGGCTATAGCTTTGAAGCTTACAGTATCAATCTCACCGGAGAAATTGTTAAACCTTTAAAAATCCAAGCAATCAAATAATATGCCAGCCGAAGTAATAAAAGCCTCCACCCAAGAACATCTCGATATTTACACTATCAAAAATCATCTAGTCTTTCTCAAAGATGGTTCCTGCTCCCTCGTTCTCAAAACCACAGCTCTAAACTTCAACCTTCTCTCCGAAGAAGAACAAGACGCCACTATCTACACTTATGCCGGACTTCTTAACTCTCTCTCCTTTTCTATTCAAATTCTCATTCGTTCTCAGCGTAAAAATATTTCCGACTACATCACGCTTCTCGACAACAGTATTCAAGGAACCTCTTCACAAAAAGTAAAGGAGTCTCTCCTTTCTTATCGTCAGTTTGTTAAGTCTCTCGTCAAGGAAAACAGAGTCTTAGAAAAAAAATTCTTCGTAATTATTACTTTTTCAGCTATTGAGCTTGGTATTACCAAGTCCACTTTCAACCCCTTCAGTAAAGATCCTCAAAAACCTCCATATGACCTGGACTACATAGAAGAAAAAGCTTCCATGGTACTCTACCCACGAAGAGATCACATTATTCGTCAATTTGCTCGTATCGGACTAAAAACCAGTCAACTTACCACCACCGAACTTGTAACTCTTTTCTACTCTATCTACAACCAAAGCAGTTCTAGTCCTCTAATTTCCGATCAAATAACTTTCAACGAGCACCAATAAAAGTTCTCTTCGGTTATACTTAATACATGGCTTTTAATTTATTTAATCTTGGCCAAAAACGCAGCACAGCAGTGCTAAGTCCCGACTCACAGTCGGGAGCCACAACTTCTATTCCAGAGGTTTCATCTTCCATATCTGATACCTCCACTCCTCCAATCAAAACCATAGACAAAAACATTGCTCCTCAAGACAACAACATCCAAGACACCATTGCCCCATCTGCCATAGAAGTCGATTTTTCTTTTATAAAAATCGATGATACATATGTCCGCACTCTCTTTGTCACTGGCTATCCTCGCTACGTCACTGCTAACTGGCTGTCTCCACTGATTAACTTCAACCACTCTCTAGATGTCTCCATGTTTATTTATCCTAGTGACTCCAAAGATACACTCGAAAGTCTCAGAAGAAGAATTGCCGAAATGGAAGCAGAAATAAATACAGATATCCAAAGAGGTCGTGTCCCCAGAGCCGCAACTGAGGCCGGTCTAGAAGATGCCAAAGCACTTCAGTCTCAACTAGTAAAAGGTGCTGAAAGATTTTTTCAATTCTCTTTGTACCTTAGTATCTCTGCTGAAACAGAAAAAGACCTGAACACCACCACTTCACAAGTTCAATCCATGCTTGCTTCTCTCCTAATCATCAGCAAAACCGCTTCTCTCACCATGGAAGACGCATTCAAAAGTACCCTTCCCTACGCCAAAGACAGATTAATGATTACGAGAAATATGGACACCACTTCATTGTCCACCACTTTTCCATTTACAAGTTCCGAACTCTCTGACAACAAAGGAATTCTCTATGGACTTAACGCCCACAACGACTCTCTCGTAATTTTTGACCGCTTTTCTTTAGAAAACGCCAACATGCTTATCCTTGCTACTTCTGGTGCTGGAAAAAGTTACACTGTAAAACTCGAAATTCTCAGATCTCTTATGTTTGACACTCGTGTCATTATTCTAGACCCAGAAAATGAGTATGAAATGGTTACCAAGTCAGTTGGCGGTAACTATATTTCCTTCTCCATCAACTCCCCTCACAAAATAAATCCTTTTCAAATAGCCAAACCCCAAGAAAGTAGTGAAGACGAAATGGGATACAAATATCTATTTCTCATGTCTCTTCTCAAAATTATGATTGGTGAAATGAATCCAATAGAAGAAGCCACCATGAACCGTGCCCTTGTTCTCACCTATCGCCAAAAAGGAATTACCGAAGACCCTGCCACCCACGTTCTCGAAGCCCCAAGAATGGAAGACCTTTACCGTTCCCTTATAGGTATGGAAGAAGCGGTAAGCAAAACTCTATCCGCCCGTCTTGAACGTTTCGTCATGGGTTCTATTAAAGGAATCTTTGACCAGCAAAGTAATATAGATATCGACGCTCCTATTACTGTTTTCTCGATGCGAGATATAGCCGACGAAATTCGTCCCATTGTCATGTTTAACATTTTAGATTTTGTCTGGACTCAGGTAAGAAAAGATCTTCGCAAAAGGATGTTGGTAGTTGACGAGGCTTGGTATTTGATGCGCTACGAAGATTCCGCAAAGATTCTCCAAGGTTTTGTAAAAAGAGCCCGCAAGTATTATCTTGGTGTCTCCATTATTTCTCAAAATGTTGACGACTTCTTGGGTTCTCCGTATGGAAAGGCAATTATCACAAACTCCGCTCTCAAAATGCTACTCAAGCAGTCTCCTGCGGCTATCAATCAAATTGCCGAAGTCTTTTATCTTTCTCAAGGAGAAAAGCAACTACTTCTTTCCGCTGGTGTCGGTGAAGGAATCTTTTTTGCCGGTATGAACCACGTAGCTATACGCATAATCGCTTCTCCAGACGAACATGCCCTCGCTAGTACCAAACCAGCCGAAGTCCTCGCCCGTCAAAAAGCTGCTGCCGACCAAAAGCTCGCCGAAGAAAAAACTCAACCTAGTATCTAGACATGTCCGACCAAAGCCTAAATATATTTTCCCTGGAAACAGCAAAGAGTTTGCTGGCAGGCAAAGTAGATCTTCAAGTTCTCAAACCAGCAGAAATATCGTTTATTTCCAAAGCCCACAACCTTTTCTTAAATTATTTTTCAGCTATCCATCCTAGTGCCACAATCGATCCTCTTTATGAAGACTTTAATTATTTTGTAGAACATAGAGATCTCGGAGAAATACAGGCAATAATTAATTTTTTATCCAGACCTCAAGAAGGAGAAAAACAAGAACAAACAAGAGAAGTAAAAAAAGAAGATATTTCTATTCCTGTAGAACTAGAGGCAATGGTTGCCATGTACAAGCAGCACCAAGCTGACCTTGTAGACAACGAAAGACCAAACTCCCTAGCTGAAAATATCAAAAGGGCTCAAAAAACCATCAACGAAAGAAGAAAATACGATCTTATTTATGAAAACGCGAGCAAAGAAAGGCAAAAGGAATTAGATAGACAGAAGGAAATATCTGATCGACTCTACTCTCAAATAGTAAATCCCAAAAAATCAAGATCAGAATTAACTCAAAATACTCGCAACCTTGCATCCTTTCTCGTTCTTTCTCAAAGTGAAAATAAATTAAACCAATCACAATACGACGAAGCTGTTAAACAAATAGTCAATATTGCTGAGACTGGTGGTCTGGATGTAACAGATGAAAAATCACTTTATGACATTAGTTATTCCATAGTAAATAGCTTCACCAATGAAAATAAAGAATTAGAGGAATTAAATGTATTAGTCCAAAAACAACTAAAGGCAGAAGCATTAGGGTTAGACACTGATGAGTACAACAAAAAAATAGACTCTTTAGCTGAGTTTGTAGAAGATAAAGAGAACAAAAAAGACAAAAAAGATGATAAATCAAATAGAGACATATTTTCAGAAAAATTATCAGTCAAAAAGACAAACCAAGACAAATCTATACCCGACCCAGATGTACTCATAGGAGAATCGCAAAAAGAGATTAATAATATCACTCAAAAACTAAGTAAAAGATTCCCAAGTGCCAAAAACCCATACCAAGAAACTGACTTTTTAGCTCAAAATGCCAAAGCAATCGAAAAGGCCATATTAGCCACTGACAGAACTGCCCTTAGCCCTATTCCTGTAGGCTTAGGTGCCAGAACATCAGCCACGCTCAAAGAAACTGGAAGTAATGCTCTCAACCCTGTAGTTGTTGACTTGTACAGTAGAGGGTTAACTCCAGAAAAATACAAAAAACTAACAGAAGACAAAAACTCACCTTTTAATCAATTACTTAACAAACAACCTGAATTAAGAAAAAGAATCGAAAATGGGATAAGGGTTGTCAGTAATTCGCCAGACGGAAAAACTATTGCAGAACAATTAAAACCAGTTTCTAGGTTAGAGTCTTACCTCCCTACTAGTATCCAAAAGGCTCTTCACCCAGTAAAAACTATAGAGGCAGCAGTAAACAAACGTATTGGTGAATATGGAGGAAAGGTGTTGAACAAAACGTTCGGAAAAGCTCTTGGAGGAAAACTAGAGAAATACATCCTCAAAGACGGAATTCAAGTAGGTGCCAAAAAATTAATAGATAAGGCTGCTGTAAAAGTAATCACTGCTGGAGCTGAAAAAATTGGTTTAAAAGTAGTCGGAACCGCAGCCACCAAAACTGCTCTTGCCGCCGCTGCAACGGCATTGGGTATATCCACTGCAGGTTTGAGTTTAATTCTGACAGCTGCTTGGTTTGTTGTTTCAGAAGGGTTTAAAAAAATTAAATCTGTCTTTCAAGATACTTTTGGTGTCACCGATAAAGACATCAAAGATTTTGCAGTTGGCGCAGGTATAGGTTTGGTCGGAATGTATTATGGAGCCAGAACTGGTGTAAAAGTATTTGCCGTCGCCACCAAAGCAGCTGTCATTTCCGCCGCCGGCATTATCTGGCTTTCCATAGCCACTGTTGCAGTTTTCTTAACTCTCACTTTCCTCGTTGCTCCCATTCTCTCTACCTTAGTACAGTTCGATTCTGTCGAGAAAGTCCAGTACGGAACAGTTGCAGAAGATCAAACAGCCAGCTGCAAAGGTAAGGAATTAAAAAACGATAAGAAAAAATGTAATGGAAAGTATTGTTTTCCTGTTGGAGATACCGGTACCGTTTCATACCTCACTTACCATCATGACTACCCAGCTAATGACATTATGCGCATCGGAGACAAGCCAGGAAACAGTGATGACGTTCCACTCCCCTTACTAGCATACACAAGCGGTTACGTTTTGAATGCAACCGAAGACCCTGTGGGAGGATTAAGTATTTTAATTGCAGGTGATGATGGTAGATTTTACTATTACGCTCACAACATGTGTAACACAATAAAATCTGGAAACAGAGTAGAGGCGGGAACTATCATTGGGGGTATGGATACTTCAGGTAATGCAAATGGATACTTGGAACATCTACACTTTCATATAAGTACAAAACCCGACATGAGAACTATCCCAGAAAACTACCCAAACTTTATTTGGCCATACGAAGATTTTTGTAACAAAGTTAATATTTGTGGATCTCTTAACCCAGAGGTTTACCCTGAACTACCATACCTATGATATTCAAAAAAATAAATAGTAAATATTTCTACATTGGTTCAACGATTCTAATGTTAATTATCATTTTTATTTTTAGTACAAAAAATAAAATAATCACAACAAAAAACAACAATACTGAGCCTATCATCCCCACCCAATCAATAAAGAGCTCAAAAGACATTGCTTTGTCTGATGTAATACCTGCAGCAAACACCACTCCATTTAACCTAGGAAATTACTCTATAAAAAACAAAAAGCTTATTTTTACCCTACCAGAGGGAAATGGCTACGAAGTTGATACAAACAGTGAACCTGTATCTGATTTTAAAATCAATGGCAATTCTCTAATCATTACCACTGGTGAAGTTTATTCCACACCAAGCGCATACTATATTCACGACATCACCACTGCAAATACTTACAAAATGGAAATTAATAAAGTAAAACCAATTGTTGATATAACTGCATTTTCAGATATCAAAAATGTATATCTGCTGGGAAGCTATAAAAACAAAAACTACACTATGAGTTTGTATTCCAACGACCTGACTACTGGCAAAAACAGTTTAATACTCTCGAACATATCAAGAAATTATTTAAAATCTTTGGATAATGACAACCTAATTCTTGGAAAAGAAATCGACAAATCAGAACCTAATTTTTATTTTGATGTTTATGATGCCAAAAACACAAAATATCTCAAAAATAATGTTTTGACAGCAAAAAAAACTATATGTTCAAATAATGACTCAGTTTTCTATTTAAATTACAAAGACAATAAAATAATCCGTTTTAACTACAAAAAGATAGAAGAAAACATCCTAGATATTAATATCGATTCAGGAACACCTCTTACACTTTGCGACGACAATAGACTTACCATATTGCAAACAAAAGAAAACAAAATAAAAATTCAAAACGTCTTCCTAAACAAACCTGATCAATCGAATAATAATGAATTCTCCCTAAAAGATAATCAATTGTTTATTGAAGCTTTTTTAAACAACGGAACTCTGATATTTAAGTTCTACGACAAAACAGACAGATCTTATACTCTAGTAAAAGAAAACTAATTAACTCTGAACCCGAATAGGCATAATCACCTGCAACCAGCTCATATTTTTATTATCCTTCAGTACACTGGGCTTAAGCTCTCCTTCCGTCTCCCATTCCACAAAGTCACCCTCCACTACTGACAAGTAATCAATTAAATACTTAGCGTTAAACGCCATTAGAATTTTCTCTCCTTCCACTTCACTCTCAACTTTTGTCACATTACTCCCAATCTGACTATTCTCTGCTGAGACAGACACTGTTCCTTCTTCAATTTGAATTTTTATGACATTCGCGTTATCCCTAGCAAAAAGACTAGCTCTTTTAACCGCCGATAACAATTCATCTTTGGGCACATTTACTTTTGTATTGTAGGTGTTCGGAATAATTTGCTGATAAGGAGGAAACTCACCTTCAAGCAATCGACTACTAATCTCCAAACTTCCCAAAGAAAAAATAACTTGTCTTCCTTTGTCATCAAATTCAATACCAAAATCTATTGCTCCAAAATCCGAAACTGCCTTAGAAACTTCTAACAAAGCCTTTGAAGGAATAATGTATTTTTTGTTCAACAAATTCTCCGAATTCTTCGTCTCTGGTACAACTCTCTCCATACTCAAGCGGAAGCCATCAGTGGCCACTAAGAGAGTCTCAGTCTCTTTGAATTCCCACAAAACCCCAGTAAGAATTGGTCTGGTATCTTCCTTCGCTGTCGAGACATTTACCTTTTCCATTTTCTTCTTAAAGTCAGAAGACTCAATTCTGATTACCGCCGCCTTCAATCTGGGAATTACTGGAAAGTCCTCCACACTCTGACAAACAAGTTCCGAGGTTACCCCTTTGGTCTTTACCACTAGTTTATTATCAATTGACTCCAGCTCAACCTTCTCTCCCACAAAACTTCCTACCAAATCCACAAAAAGTTTAGCTGGTACAACCAAGCTACCTTCACTCTCTACACTAGCTGGAATACTTACCCAAAAACTCATCTCCAGATCTGTCGACTCCACACTCACTTGAGAGTCTTTTACTCGAAGCAAAATTCCAGACAAAATAGGTAAGTGAGGTTTACTACTTATTCCTCTAAAAACTAAATTTAAACTACGCTTAAGATCGACCGACAACACACTTATTTTCATTTCTCAATTCTAGCATTCTCTCTGGCTAATATATTAATAATTTATTTAAAAAAATAGTATTAGTCATTAGTAAGCGGTGTGGATATGTTAATAGCTATGCTCAGCGTGTGCCCAAAAACGTTATGGATAACTTACTTTTTAGCCGCAGATCAATACTTTTAAGTATTTTGTCTAAAAACTACGCACAAAAAGTTGTTGAAAACCTAAACAAAAAGTGACTGCTAGTGTGAAGAACTTTGTGTACTTATCAACCGAGATAATTAAAATGCGAATACTTCTCCCCCGACTCACAAGTTATCCACCTACGGTGAACAACTTTCTGATAACTATGTTAATAACGCTTGTTTTATTGCCATTACTTTGCGCCTTAGATCAACATTATTCTCATTTAATTCCATCTCAATTTTTTCCACTGCATGGATAACAGTTGTATGGTCTCTGCCTCCCATTATCTCCCCAATCTTTGCTTGTTGAAGTCCTAGTGTGTCTCTAAGAATGTACATGGCAATATGTCTTGCTGCTACTAGGTCAGCTTTTCTACTAGACCCAAGCAACTCCTTATTTTTAAAGTCAAAGTATTTTGCTACAGTAGAAATTACTTTTATTGGTCTTACTTTAATGGACTTAATAAGTTCGGCCGGTAATCCCATCTCTCTCTGAACAATTTCTTTGGACAGAGGCTTGTGGTCAGCTCCAGCCGCATTCATTAGTCGCATAAAGGTTCCCTCTAGTTCTCTTCCATTTGTTTCAAAACTATTTGCCATTAATTCAAAAGCAGTGTCTTCTACAGCCGCCCCCGTCTCCATCGCTTTTTGTTTTAAAATCGCCATTCTCATTTCGTAGTCAGGCAAACCAACGTCCACCATCATTCCTCCAAGAAATCTACTTCGAAGTCTATCCTCTAGCCCCACAATATCTTGAGGTTTTCTATCACTAGTCATCACTATCTGCGCTGACTTCCCTACTAGCTCATTAAAGGTGTGGAAAAATTCTTCTTGAGTCGAATCTTTTCCTCCAAAGAACTGCACATCGTCAATAAGTAGTGCTCCCACGTGTCGATACTTCTTTTTGAAAGCTTCCGTCATCTTAGATCTAAAAGACGAGACCAAGTCGTTTGTGAACTGTTCACTGGTTATAAAAATTACCTTACCAACACCTTTCTTTACCAGTTCATGTCCCACACCATGCATTAAGTGAGTTTTTCCAACCCCTACTCCCCCATATATAAATAGTGGGTTGTGTCTACTCCCAGGGAAATCTACTACTGACTTTGCGGCCGCAAAAGCCAGTCTGTTTGAACTTCCCACCATGTAAGAATCAAAGGTGTACTTGGGGTTTAAATTTGTCCCAAAGTCTCTCTCGGGGTTTGGGGTTCCAAAAAGTTCTAGTTTTGGCTCACTACTCTCATCTGTAAATTTGGGTTTTTTGTTCTCTACCACTGGAGCTTTATCGCTAACCACGAAAGCAATATCACACTTCTTGTGAGTAATCTTCTCCGAAGCCTCTTTTATATTTAGGTAAAACCTCTCCTCTATTGTCCTCACATGATAAGCGGATGGGGTCGAAACCTCTATAAGTATTCGAGAATCATCAATTAGGTTTACAGATTTAATGGAACAAGGTCGGATCCACGCGCTAAAATTAGGCCCATTCAGGGTCACTCCTAACTCGCCACAGATAGATTGCCAAAGTGATTCGCTGTCCATAATCAAGTTCCATTCTCAATACTTATCCACATTATTACAACCCCCAAAATACCCAAAACCCCCATTTCTGAGATCTGATATCTGAGATCTGGGATCTAATGTATAATTACGCCATGCCAAAACGCGTATACCAACCAAAGAAAGTCAAAAGAATCAGAAAACATGGATTCCGTGCCAAAATGGCAACACATGCTGGTCAAAACGTTATCAAACGTCGCAGAGCCAAAGGTAGATCCAAATTAGCGGTTCAATAAAGTGGCCCTTTCCCCCCAAAATAAGATCTCTCTAAAGCAATTCAGGGAGAAATTTTTTGAATCTGGAATATCTATTTATTCCCCACTCTTACAGGTGGTAATAATCAAAGAGTCTAGTGAATTTCCCCAATTTGCCGTCAGTATCGGTAAAAAGGTAGCCAGTAAAGCACACGACCGAAACAAACTCAGAAGACAAATTCAACAGCTGGTACAAGAGAATCTCCCCTCCTTCCCTCCTTATAAATATCTATTTCTCCCAAAAAAAACTGCCGTTGATTCCTACTCCGAACTCTTAAACTCCTTCACACTACTCCTCTCAAAGTTAAAATAATTGTGTTCAACTTCTACCAAAAACACATCTCCCCTTTCTATCACTTGCTTGGAAAAGCTATCTTCGGAAATTCCTTTGGCTGTCGCTTTACTCCAACTTGCTCGGAGTTTTTCAAAGAAGCCTTGCAAAAACATGGTATTATTCTAGGTACCATTTTGGGAGTATTACGTTTCTTAAGATGTAACCCTCTGTTTAAAGGTGGTCACGACCCAGTACCTGATAAAATCATTTAATATGTTGCAACCACTCATCAATGCTCTCTTTGTTGTTCTCTCCTTTTTTTATAAACTTTTTGGTGGAAATCTGGGTCTCTCAATCATCTCCGTCACCTTGCTAATAAAGCTTATTGTTCTTCCCCTCATGATCCCTTCCATGAAGTCAGCTAAGCTTATGCAACAGCTTAAGCCAGACTTGGATAAACTAAAAGACAAGCATACCGACAAAAAAGCTCTTCAAGAAGCTCAAATGGCCCTTTACAAAGAAAAAGGTGTCAACCCTATGGCTGGTTGTCTCCCCCAGATCATCCAAATACTTATTCTTATTTCACTTTACAATGTCTTCATTAACTTCCTCAAGCAACCTTCTATTGGTGGCCTAGCCATGAATCCCTACTTCTTGTATCTCGATCTGACTAAGCCAGACAAGACCTACATTATGCCTATTCTGGCCGGTGTTACTCAGTTCATTTTCTCTCTCATGCTCCAGGCTGGTACCGAAAGCCACGTGGAAAATCCAAAGAAAGCAGTGGAGAAGAAAAAAGAAGAGGATAACTTAGAAATGGCCCAAACAATGCAACAACAAATGCTTTACATGATGCCTCTGATGTCTGTCGTTGTATCTTTGAACTTCCAATCTGGTCTAGTCCTCTACTGGGTAGTTTCCACTGTTTTTTCTATCGCTCAACAGTATTATTTCTCTGGTTGGGGTGGTATTACCACTTTTTATAATAAGTTAATTAAAAAATAAAAAACATATGGATCAATCCAAAGTAGTAGAAATACTCACCAATATTCTCACCCAGCTATCCCTCACCGAAGACCAAATTAAGATTGTTTGTGAAGAAGGAGACAATATTAACGTTTCACTTACCCTTCCTACTGACTCCGCTGGCATTTTTGTAGGACATCACGGTGAAGGTCTTACAGCTATTCGCATGATTTTTTCCCTTATCCTCTTCCAAAGGTTTAATCTTTGGCCAAAAATCCACCTAAACGTCAACGACTACCAAGAACGCCGCGAAGACGCTCTCCGAGAACTGGCCACTGGTGCTGCAGAAAGAGCGGTTTCTTTAGGCAAGGAAATCATTCTCCCCAATCTCAGTTCTTACGAAAGAAGAATTGTCCACATGCTACTTTCAGAAAACAACCAAGTAAAGACCGAATCACGTGGAATAGCTCCTTTCCGCCAAATGGTCATCATCCCCCTTTCGTAACTGTACAATAGTCTTGTGATTCAGGATCTGATTCTCAAGGCTATTGTTTTTTTTATTCCTACCCAACTAGGACTGCATTTTTGGCCAGACTTCTCTCGTGTCATGGGGATTCGCCTGGACTATTTGTCCCCCACTTTGTATTTTGTGGATTGCTTAATTATTCCTTATATATTCCTAAACCTACCTACTCTGGTTACTAAGATCAAAAAACTTAACAAGAAAAGATCTCTAATAGTCTCAATTCTCATTTTTATCAATATATACTTCTCACTCAATCCTCTAAATAGCTTATTTCAGTACCTAAGGTTAGCTGAGTATTTTCTTTTTTATCTAGTAATTTCAAGTATTCCCAAACTCTGGTCAAAAATTAGAATCACGTTTGTTTCATCTCTGTATTTAGTTATATTTGTCCAATTTGCTCAACTACTCACTCAGCACTCCCTCGGTGGTCTATTCTACTATGCTGGAGAAAGAAGCTTTAGCTCTAGTACTCCAAACCTTCCTCTATTAACGGCTGGCAATCTGACAGTAATTAGAGTCATGTCTTTGTTTTCTCACCCAAACTCTTTAGCTGGGTTTTTACTGCTATCTTTTGTAATCTTGAATAAGTTCAAAGAAAATAATAGATCCAAAATCCTCACTTCCCTATCTGTCATTGCCACATTTTCAAAAGCAGCCTATCTGGCTCTCCTTGGACTAATTCTAAAAAAGAATCTAGGTTCCAAACTAATGATGGTCTTTGTCATGCTCTCGCTGGCTCAGCTATCCATCCCCACCCTGAATCTGGGGTTTTATAGTCTTGACTCCAGAATCACTATGATTAATAACTTTCGAGCACTTGTCCAACAGTATTTAGTGATAGGTGCAGGGCTTGGTAATTACGTAGTAGCTTTGTCAAAAATCCTCCCCGGTTCACAGCTTACAGTAGCCACTATACAGCCAGTCCATAATCTGTTGCTCTTGTCATTAGTGGAGCTTGGTTTGCCACTCACCTCCTTAACGGCTTGGGTAATATATAAAAAATTCTCCAAAAAATACTACCCTATCTTGTTAGTGGTACTTATCACCGGTCTCTTTGATCATTACTGGTTTACCTTGCCCCAAAACAAACTCATCCTTGTCCTTGCTCTCGCCCTCCTCAATTAATTGCAAATATACAAAAGAATCATTATCTTGAGTTCTTGAGTTTTTGAGTTCTTGAGTTTTTATAATGTAAAATACTCTCATGCAAACTTATGATTCTCTTCAGATAAATACAGACGGTGGTTCTCGCAACAATCCTGGCCCAGCAGCTATTGGTGTTTACGCTAGTTCAGAAGGAAAAGAAATCTTTACCATCTCCCATTACTTAGGGATAGCTACCAATAACGAAGCCGAGTACCAAGGAGTTATTTACGCTTTAGAGTATCTCAAAAAAAATGAAGTATCATCCCCTTCACTAACTTTTGTCTTAGATTCAGAACTAATAGTTAAGCAGATTACCGGAGTTTATAAAGTAAAACAAGAACATCTTCAGAAACTAAAAAACCAAGTCTTAAGTTTAATCGCCGAACTAACCCTAAGTAAACAAATCAAAGATCTCAAGTTTGTGAATGTTCTTCGTGAAAAAAACAAAGAAGCAGACAAGCTCGTAAACCTCGCTCTCGACTCCCAATCCTCCAAATAAATTTTGTCATGCCGGACTAGATCCGACATCCAGTTCCTCAAACAAGACTGTATTGTTGCATCAACGGTAGAAGATATAAAAAGAAACTCAATATCTTGAGTTCTAGAGTTCTTGATTCCTTGATTCCTAAAACAGAAAAAACAATTGTGGATATCATATATCGAGGCCATGCCTGAATTTTCATGTGTAGAAGGTTATAACGAAAATAAAAAATATTAAGCGTGAAATAAAAAATAAATTATGGCTAAATTGTAAAAAAGAAATTGTAATAACAAAAATAAAGAAAATAAAATTAATGAAAATAAATCACATGCAATATACTAAAAGCATGACTCCCGCAAAGGCCAAAGTATCAACATGGTCAAATAACGATAGAATCTCAGAGTACTTAAAGTCTTTAGAGCTTGATGAAATTACATTTTGTGATTTTAAAATTAACCACACCGCTGACTATGATTCCGTCTTTATTGATCTTTCAAAAGACTTAGTAGATACAACTCAAAAAATACTTACCACTTATCTTCACGCTCGTGAAAACAAAAGGAAAATAGTGGTAATTCTTCTATGTGATATTTTTGGCTCTGATGAAAAAATAATTCAAATTAAAAAGCTTCTCGGAGACATATCAAAAGATGAATCCATCCACAGACTTATCGTTTGCCAAGACATCTTCTTCTTAGATATCGAGACTCTTATTTCCCCCTTGGATGAAACAATTAACAAGGTCATTTCCAAGAATGAAATATTTGTTACCCAAAAAGGAAATTTTTACTACTACCCTATTCACATTTCTGACTTGCTTAATATAGTTAAAAAAACCTTATTCCTGTCCAACACCAATGGTCAAGAATTCTACCTTCAGGGTGAGAAAATTTCAGACCTAGATATTGCCTATCTCCTAAAAGAGCTAATTTTGGAAAACTATAAAAAGGAACTGGATATAAACAATAACGGTTTAAGTAATAGCCTCAAAAAAGACTATTCAAGTGAGTCAGTAAAAACTCTTGCCTTGTTAAATATCGACATAAAAACAAATTTGTATGAATTTCTAAAACAATTTATACACACCACAAAGAGTGAAACTTCAATTGTAGATGAACCCAAAAAGCAGGGGAAGCTGACAAAAATTATTCACAACTCCTTTGCTTACAGGCTTTTTCACAGGCTAAACAATTTTAAAAAGCCTGAATCAGTAGAGGATATTAAAAAATATTTTTCCAAAAAAACAGCCCAAATAATTGAAAGGGGGTTGGCGATAGTTTGTTTAATATACTTGGCGGTGTCAATAATTTTTATGATTTCCTCGTATTATTCATTAAAAAATATTGAGGCTTCATTGTTTAATTTAAAGAAGGGGAATGTGGAAAAATCCGTCTCAGCCTTAAATTTATCTATCATCAACAAAAATATTTCTGAGAGTAATTACCTTATTTTGTCACCCGTTATTCAGTTTTTCTCGGAAAACTTTGATAAAACCAATCAAAATTTCCTTAACTTTCTAGGATTCACTCAGAACTCAATTTTGGGTTTTCAACAAACCTACATGCTAGCTGATAAGGTTTATAGTACTATTGGGAACGTAGAAAGTGTTGAAAATTACGACCAAATTGTCCTAGGCTTAAAATCTAATCTCCAGCAAAGCTTTGAATCTATAAACCAGATTGAAATATTGTTAGAAAAAGGGGATCTTCCAAAACCTTTAATCCAAAAGGTGAAACAAGCAGTTGAATATAATGATTTGCACAATTCTCAGGAGCAGATAGGTGAAATAGTAAAAATAGTCGATTTGCTACCAGAAATATTGGGTTTCAAATCAATTTCTAACATTTTTATTCTTGTGCAAAATGATCACGAACAGAGAGCTACAGGGGGAGCTATAGACCAAGTTGTTCAACTCAGTATTGATAAGGGTAAAAAAATCCATTCACAGGTTTTGAGTCCTGGCGAAATTGACTCCCTTGATACTTTTACCTTACTACCTCCACCTCAGCTAGAAAAAATTTCAGGTGAATCTATTTGGAGGCTTCGGGATATGAATTACAATCCTGATTTTCCTCAAACAGCCACAAATATCTCCTGGTACTTAGAAAAAAAACTCAAAACCAAAGCCAGTGTCATTATTAGTGTCAACACACAAAGTATTGAGAATCTATTGGCTTCAAAAACCGAATTTGCAAAATCTTTGTCAAGCTTAACCTCAGAAGAATACAAGCAAAAACTAGATCAAGGTGGGGGTCAGTCTTACAACAAAGAAATACTTGAAAAGATAATCGACGGTCTTTTTTCTCATAAAATTCCCACTCCGGAATTAAGTAAAAATCTTTCAGACCTCTTTGTGTCTGGAAATATCTTTCTTTGGACAAGTAATATTGATATAGAAAAAAATATCCAAGGCTTACCTTTTTCTGGTGGTATACAGCTAAACAACTGTCATTCATCTATGGGATCAGCTAGGGTTTGTCTCTCCGAAACTTCTCACTTAAATTTCTCTAATTTTTCCCTTATACCTCTCAACAATTTCCTCCAAAAAGATATTGCTCACACTGTTACACCAATGGTTTTGAGTGTAGATCATGATATTAAGGTGAACTATAAGTATCTCAAAAGTGCTCCTCTGGTAAATAGGGAGCTTGTTGAGGTAGTCCAGTTGTATCTGCCAAAATCATCAGTAATCAGTGAAATACTTTTAAATGATCAAATGATTCCTTTGACCAATGTCTCAATGATTAGCGAAGTGACACTTAACAGATTTCAATTTGTAATTTCTACACCCCTAAACAAAAACAATGTTTTAAACATTAAATACACAACACCTCTTAAGGAGAGGGTGGTATTGCCCATCGCCTATTCTTTTACAGATATTCGTCAATCTGGTCTCATAAAATCAGAAAATACCTTAGAAATCAACATTCCAGACATGGCCAGAGCCTCAGCTATAACCAGTGAGGTTCAAAGCAGTCCCAATAAAATTATCTACAAATCCGAGAAGGGGAACTTAAATTTTGGGGTCAATTTTGTTCCCAGGTAGAATTTTGAGCTCTTTTAGGCTACAATACCACCATGAATAAATACGTTTTAAAGGCTGAAAAAAGAGAAATTATAGGTAGTAAGGTGCGTAAAATGCGCAAGGTTGGCTTAATTCCAGCCACGGTCTTTGGAAAAACTGTAGATAGTGCTTCAATCCAAATCTCTAGCGTTGAGTTCAATAGAGTTTACAAGCAAGCCGGAGAAACCAGTCTTATTTGGATCTCCGTTGATGGTGAGGCAAAAGAAAGACCAACCTTGGTAAAAGACCTCTCTAATAACCCCATGACCGGTAAAATTGTCCATATTGATTTTCATCAAGTTAACCTCAAGGAAAAAGTTACTGCAAACGTTCCAGTAGAAATTATTGGTGAATCTGATCTAATTAAATCTGGGGCTGCCGTACTTGATATTCACATGGACGAGGTAGAAGTAGAAGCTTTGCCAACCGATATCCCAGAAAAACTGGTTTTTGATATTTCTTCACTAAAAGAAGTCGGTGAACACTTGTTACTTTCTTCCGCAGTTCTACCTTCTGGAGTCACCTTAATAACTGACTCTGAAAGTATTGTAGTGGCTCTAGGCGAGCCTCAAAAGGAAGAAGAGCCTCTGGATACAGCAGTTGCTGAAACAGAAGTCGTAGGCGAAGCTGACAAAGACAAAAAAGAAGAGTCTGCATCCGAAACAAAAGAATAATTATTGTTCAATAACAAAAACTCCCCATCGGGGGAGTTTTTTTGCATCTTGTCATTCCGGACTAGCTTGTCCCGATTGTTCAGTCGGGGATCCGGAATCCAGGACTCACCATCTCTCATTGATCAGCAAACCTTCCTCAGGATAAATCTCTTTCCAAACAGCTTCTGTTACAAACGGCACGAATGGGTGTAAGAGTTTAATAAAAGTCTTATATCCGTTATTCAAAACTTCAGCTGATATCTCACCTTTTTTACAAGCTTCAATTTGTTCATCACAAAACCAGTGCCAGAACTCGTTATAAACAGTCTCCGAAGCCAGACCAACTCTGTTCTCATTCAACAATCTCGTCATTTCAGCCACAACTTCATTTAACTTCTTCTCAAACTCCCCGTCTTTTACTTTGGTTGTCTCGAGTTCTTGATTCTTCGAGTTCTTGAGTTCTTGAGTAAATCTCCCTGCATTCCAAATCTTATTTGCAAAATTTCTCATGCCTCTCACTTTATTCTCACCTGTATTAGAATCTATTCCTGGAGCCGTACTCATAACTAGAGCCATTCTGAGAGCATCAGTTCCATACTTTTCTGAAAGCTCCAGTGGGTTAATTACATTCCCTTTACTCTTACTCATTTTTTGACCTTTTTCGTCTCGAACTAATCCATGAAGATATACAGTTTTAAAGGGGACTTTTCCTGTCATCTCAATTCCTAGCATCAACATTCTCATTACCCAAAAAGGCAAAATATCATAAGCGGTCTCCATTACTTGGGTGGGGTAGTACTTCTCAAAATCCATCTCTTTATTAGTTTTTAGGGTTGCAAAAGGCCACTGACCGGAGCTAAACCACGTGTCAAAAGTATCCGTCTCCTGTATCCATCCCTCGCCTGGATTCTCTTTTTGTACCAAATACTCCTCATTTTCTAGAGTTCTTGATTCCTTGAGTTCTTGAATTCTTTCTCTATACCACACCGGCATCCTAATACCCCAAACAATCTGCCTACTTACATTCCAGTCTCTAAGATTCTCAAGCCAGTGTCTCAAAATTTTATCGTGACCAGATCCCATTACTTCAAATTCATTGTTGTCCAAAGCTGATAAAACCTTTTGGGCCATAGATTTTACAGATATAAAGAACTGAGACCTTGGTAAGGGCTCTATGGTTCTTCCACACCTGTAACACACACCCACATTGTGACCGTAGTCTTTTGTTTCAATTAGTTTTTCACCCAAATCAATAACTATTTTTTCTCTAGCTGCAGATACACTCAAACCCGCATACTCACCTGCATTCTCGGTCATTTTGCCGTTTTCTCCTACAACTTTAAATTCTTTACAGATTTCCTGAAGATTCATTTTTGCTCTCTCAGCCATGGCCCAGTCATTTGGGTCATGCGCAGGAGTAACTTTTACAGCTCCAGTTCCAAAACTAATATCAACTAGCTCGTCAGCAATAACAGGAATTTTTCTGTTTACTAGGGGAATAGTTACCATCTTTCCAATAATTCCTTTGTATCTCTCGTCGTTTGGATTTACGGCTACAGCAACGTCGCCCAAAAGGGTTTCTGGTCTAGTAGTGGCGACTACAACACCTTCACCATAGTCTATTGTATAAAGTTTGTCATTCTTTTCTTCGTGATTTACTTCCAGCTCAGAGTAAGCAGTGCCACACTTTGTACAAAAATTAACTAGTTTCTCAGCTTTGTAAACCAGTCCACGTTTGTTTAGTTCTACAAAAGTCTCCTGAACCAAAGAAACAATTTCTGGGTTGAGTGTAAATTTGTATCTACTCCAGTCAGCACTAGCTCCCAACTTTTTCATTTGGTCTATTGCTACATCTGAGTTCTCTGAGACATAATCCCAAATCATCTTAAAAAGAGTCTCTCTGTCGTAGTCGAATCTGCTCTTGTCTACTTTGGCAAGTTTCTTTTCGAAAACAAACTGTGTTTCAATCCCCGCGTGATCAGTACCGGGTAGCCACAAGGTAGCGTCTCCAAGCATTCTGTGAAAGCGAACCAGAATATCTTCTACTGTTACAAACATTGCGTGCCCCACGTGCAAAGGATCGTTTGCGTTGGGTGGCGGCATAATCACGGTAAATGTTTTCTGTTCTCCTGTCAGATCCTTGCCTGCCGGGGGAGTAAAAGCACCAGAATCCTCCCACAATTTATAAAGTGAGTCTTCGTATTTTTTGTGATCGTAATTTTTGTCCATCCACCCAATTTTACCCCAAACTTGACTCTTGTGGCTACAAAACCTATAATCCCGTCAACTGGAGGATCCGTGAACATTCAAAATCCTGAAGCGTTGACCAATTTGGCTTTTATCTTCTACCTAATAGCCTGTTTTATCTCGCTGTTTTTTAAAAAATTTAACATCAACAGCATCATTTTGATTATTTTCTTGGATGTAATTTCAGGTTTATGTTTAGTTTTTGCAAATTCAGATTATGCCTTTTTACCCTTGCTCACAGCTGCACTGCACTCAATAATGCTAATTAGCCTAAAGAAAAACAAATTAGACCCGTCCTAGCGACGGGTTTTATATTATCCCCATCCCTGGGTCGGGAGATATTTCGGTACTTGCTGTGATAGGTTTGAGTAAGGCACAGGCTCCAATCATGGCTGCATTGTCCCCACAATACTTTAATTCTGGAACAAAGAACTTTAAACCTCTACTTTCGACAGTCTTTCTCATCTCTTCTCTAATTTTGGAATTTGCCGCCACTCCGCCGGCGAGAAGAACACTCTTCACAGAATACTTATCCATTGCCAAATTTAATTTCTTTATCAGAATCTCGGTCACCGCCTCAGAAAAATCCCTAACATACAAATCTCTCTCTTTCTGAGATCTGATATCTGAGAACTGAGAACTAACCCTAGTCACCGCAGCCTTTAAACCTGAAAAACTCATCTCTAAGCTATCATCATTAATTAGTGGTCTAGGAAGTTTATCTTTCTTATTTAGTTTCGAATACTCTTCATTTGTAACACTCTTGGTTCTTTTATCGATTTCTGGCCCACCAGGATAGGGAAGTCCAAAAGCTCTTGCTGCCTTGTCAAAGGCTTCTCCTACAGCGTCATCTCTGGTGCCACCAATCCACTCCCAATCGTCTACAGACTTCATATAGACAAAATCAGTGTGACCTCCACTAGCAATCAATCCAATTGCCGGCATCTCCGGCACCTCATCATCTTGAGTTCTTGATTCCTTGATTCCTTGATTTCTTGGATTTATTATCCAATTTCCCATCAAATGTGCGCCCACGTGATTTACCGAAAGAAGCGGCTTGTTAAAAACCCAAGCGAGAGTTTTGGCCGTTTCCACACCTATCAGTAAACTTCCCATTAATCCTGGCCCAAAACTCGCTGCAATAGCATCAATTTCCTCCATTTTAATTTCACCCAAAGCTTCTTTAATTACAGGAATAATGCTTTTTACTTGCTCACGTGCAGCCAGCTCGGGGATTATTCCTCCGTATTTCTCTTGAATCGCAATTGAACTTGCCACAACAGAGATTAATACTCTCACGCCCAAACCAATATTCTCCACTACCGCAGCCGCAGTCTCATCACACGTACTCTCAATTGCCAATATCTTCATCCATATATTTTAACCTAAACAAAGAGGATGGATTTTTAGTTCTATAAAGCAAAGTATTTTCTTGCTTCCTCAATAGAAGTTGGAATGATTTTGTCTCTTTTTTCAACAAATTCGTTATATTCCTTACTATTGCCCAAACGGTTATTTTTATTAAATATGACTAATAGTTCAGAGGATAAATACTTTTGCCATATTTCATTTCCACAATCGACCTTACCAATTTCATCAAGTACTATTTTTCTGTATAAATCAATTTTTTTTGAACCTATTTGCATTAAAAAAAGGTCTGGTAAAAAGGTGTTAGGTAAATTGAGAGGATCTCTGACAGATATTTCTGCAGAAAAGTATTCAATTAGAGATTTGACATCTCTTTTTATAATATCAGGGGATATTGTTTTAAAATGTATGCCAGGTGTTTCAGTGGAGTCTAAATTTTTTGAAATTTCCAGTTTTAGTTCATCAATGTCATTTGAATTAGAACCATCATTAATAAATACCGTTGAATCCATATCACTGTTAGACTTATTAAATCCGTAAGTATGACTTCCTTGTACAACGGCGCCAGCAACACAGTCGTAGGTGTTTAATATTTTCCTAAAACAATCTAATTTATTATAAGAAACCTCACTCACTTTAAATCTATGTTTTTCTAGATAATTTGAGATTTCAATTGAATCCATATCATTTCATTCTCCCGTACCCACCAAATAAACCGCTCTCCATGGCTGGTAATTACTCACAAATCTTTTTTCAAACAAACTTTCTCCACCTCGCTCAACTTTATAGTCAAAGGTAACTTTTGCTCCAGCAGCTGACCAGTCTATCTGTTTTGTAGTTCCTTTGGGTAAGTTGGGGTCATCAATATAAGAAGTGGCGGGAGCAGAGGACTGGTTTGTGATAACTGGTTTGGAGATCGTAGATTTTCTTCCATCACTTGTTCCGTATATTTCTACTCGCATCGTCAAATTTTTGGTGTCTACTTTAGTCTGAACTAATATATGATGCCCTGTATCATTCAAAAATTTAAAGTCAGTAGATGGGGAGTATATAGTTGCATCAAGGCCGGGAGGACTATCTTGTTCATAATATCCCACTCTATATGCATGAGCTTTTCTCTCGGTAATAGGGAATCCAAAGTCCATAGCAGCTCTAAATACTGTTGTAGAAACTTGGCAAACTCCGCCTCCATCACCTAGCACAGTCTTTCCCTCACTAATAACATAAGCCGTCTGATATCCACTTTGTCTATTTATTTCACCCACAGCTGCGTTAAACGAAAATTCTTCTCCAGGAGCCACTACCACTCCATTTATTCTAGAAGCAGCCAAGTTCACATTAAACACTCTATTGGCAATCGAGTGACCAAAGCTAGATTTTCCAACACCAATCAATTCTTTTATCCCCATATTGTTGATCTCACCAGCTCGAATTTTGGGATAACTTAAAATCACCGGAATATTTAAACTCTTTTCTTTACTACTAAGTAGGGAATCACCAATCAATTTTTCAAACTTAGGTTTGTCAATAACAGCTCCAACTATCTCTGGTTTAAACTCTTTTACTCTTCCATCTTCAAAAACAAATACGGCGTCTTTTGGTTCCGTCTCTACATTCTCAATTATTTCATTCAGTAGTTTATTAAAATTACCACCATTCAAATTATTGTTATCTACACCAAACAGGGAAGCTAGATCTTCAGAGCTAATTTTCTTAACATACTCTCCATATTTTAGCTCCATCTTCTCTTCTCCAAAAGAGTTTAAATTTGCTATTACCTTGTTGGCAACTTCTTCGCTGGCGTCTGTCTTAACTTCTTCCGTTTTAACTTTAATGGTTTGTACTCCAGGGTAGCTAAGACGATCCCTTACTTCTGATTTTAGTTTGTCAGAGTTTATCTTTAGCCCACTCTTACCCTTTACTAGTTCAAAACCATTCTTATTTTTTACTATTCTTGGCCAAACAGGCTCCATTGAAGCTGTGGCAGATACCTCATCAACCAGGTCATCCAAGTCTGATTCGTTAAATTCCAATGGAACAACTAACTCTTTAGTATTAAAAAATAAATCAACTCTCTGCCTTGAGTCGCCAAAAATATCTCCTGACCTACCGATCTTAAGTGCTTGCTCTGAAGCCCAGAGAGCATTTCTCTTAATGTTTAAAGTACTTAAAAGTTTTATCTCAGTTCCATCTTCCTTACTTATTACAATCTTATTGGGATTTTCTTTAAAGGTTTTTACAATTTTTGCTTCGGCCACTTCTTTACTAAGTCCTCCTACATCAATTTTAGACACAAACACATTTGGGAGAATGATGTTTCTATAGGCGAGCGCGTACCCAGCAAAGGCCGAAAGGGCTAGAAAAAATATGAAGACCGCAAACCAAATAGGATTTTTTATTTTATTCATTCTTGTTATACTTACTAATAGTACAACGATAATTTTTTATGGACAACCAATTTCCACTACCAGGGCCAGTTCCACCACCAGTTTCACAGGGAAATATCTTGACACCTCAAACTCCACCGCCATCAACTTCTTTCAGTATTCCACCACCTCCTTTGTCATCGGGGCCAACCATCATCCCCGCAGGAAAGTCTCCCGTAATTAAACCAAGTATTCCCAAAATGGCTATTTTTGGAGCAGTTGGATTGTTAATTGTAATTCTTTTGGTTTTTGTAGTTTCAAAAATAGTTGGTTCAAAAAACACAGATACAACTTCTGGTTCCACAAAAACAGCCGCGGTCAGTTCCAAAACAGTCACCTTAAACTATTTTGGACTATGGGAATCGAGCCAGGTAATGAAACCTGTAATTGAAGCGTTTGAAAAACAAAATCCTACAATAAAAATTAATTATCAGCCACAATCTTCTCAGGACTACCAAGATAGACTTAAGACAAACTTGGAAGGGGACTCTCCTCCTGACATCATAAGGTTGCATAGTACTTGGTTGCCAATTTTTGCCAAATATATTCTCCCTGCGCCAGCCAATACCATTTCTTCTACAGAAATGAGTACAAACTTCTACCCAATTGTTTCTAAGCTTTTAGTTTCCAACAATCAAGTGTATGGAGTGCCTATGACAGTTGAAGGGCTTGGTCTTTTTGTAAACACCGCCATGCTTCAACAAAAACAAATTAAAACTCCAAAGACCTGGGAAGATCTGGTGACAGCCGCCAAAGCTCTTAAGGAAGAAGATCCACTAACTGGGAAACTAACTAGAGCCGGTGTAGCACTGGGTAACTCATCAAACGTAGAACACTGGCCTGACATAGTCTCTTTGATGCTACTTCAGGCAGGTGCAAAGCTTACAAACATGAAGAGCCCAGAAGTCCAAAGTACTCTCGATTACTACACCAAGTTTGCAACCAAACTTCATGTTTGGGATGATACCCTGCCTCCTTCAACTGTAGCTTTTGCTAACGAAAAGGTTGCTATGATCTTTGCCCCAAGCTGGAGAGCTAGAGAAATAAAAGCCATGAATCCTGCCTTATCTTGGGAAGTTGTACCCGTTCCTCAGTTGCCAGACGTAGAACCTCTAAACTGGGCCTCTATCTGGTTTGAAACTGTAAGTAAGTCAAGTAAACATCCTCAAGAAGCATGGAAGTTCGTCAGTTTCTTAGCTTCAGCCAATGCTCAACAGATTCTTTTTGACTCTGCTACAGCTGATCGATCATTCCCTCAGGCGCCAGCCAACAAAGCAGCCGGAAACACAGCTCTAAAAAATCCGGTTATTGCACCATTTGTAACTAGCATGGAAACTGCAAGCTCTTTTTACACTGCTTCCATGACTAGAGACTCGAAAACAGCTCTAAATTCTCGTCTCATAAAATATCTAGAGGACGCAATTAATTCATTTGTTCTCGGTCAAGATGGCAACAAAACTGTTGAAACTTTAGATTCTGGCTTTACTCAAGTACTCTCTGAATATGGTTTGGTCGCCAAACCCACCGCTGTCCCAGCTCAGTAAGATGACCATCAAAGACTCGGTTTTGAGAACATATAAATATAGTTCTTTTTTTGATTTCCCTTTGTATCCTAAAGAACTCCTTTTATGGCTAGTATCATCAAAAAGAACCAATTTCTCAAAAATTCCACCACAACTGATAAAAAAACTAAGTAAGGAAGAAATCCAAAAAAGAAAGTTGCTTCTAAAAATTTCACAAAACAAAAAACTTTACGCCAAATCAAAGCTAGAATTTCTAAAGTTTTTCCCGTTTATCCAATTCGTAGGTATTTCTGGCTCAGTATCTGTAGATAACGCAACAGAGAAAGACGATGTTGATCTTTTTGTTGTTACTGCCCCTAACACTCTCTGGTTAGTAAGACCATTTGTTCTAGTTGCTTTAGAAATACTAGGTATTAGAAGGAGAAAGGGTACTAAGCCTGCCTTGGCTCAAAATCTCATCTGTCCAAATTTATGGCTTGACACAAACAATTTATTACTTGATAGAGAAAGAAGAAATCTGTTCACAGCTCACGAAGTTCTTCAAGTTTTTCCCCTTATTAACAAAAATGATACTTACGAAAAATTTATTGCCAAAAACAGCTGGGTAAAAAAATATCTTGCCAATGCCTACAGCTCGTCAATTCATAGGCCCACCTCTGGCTCGTCATTGCGAGTCTCGTACTCGAGCCGTGGCAATCTCATAATCAACAACTCAATCTATTTCCTCTTTGTTCCCATCAACCTCATTTTTTTCATTCTTCAATATTTATTCATGCTGCCTCAACGAAGAGGAGAAGAGCTGGGTTTGGGAAGGGCCTTCTTCCACAATCCAAGCTTTCAAAAGAAAGTCTTATTAAGTATTAAGTAACTGTCTATAATAGAGTCAATGGATTTCTTTACCTTATACATATATCAACCATTTTTTAATATCTTAGTTGGCTTGTATTACATCACTGGGCAAATAATGTCAGAACCAGACATGGGGATAGCTGTTATTTTTTTTGCTGTCGCTGTTCGGTTGATTCTATTGCCTATAGACTTAGTTTCAGAAAGGTCTGACGAAGACAAGTTCAAAATATCAGAAAAAATTAAACTTCTCAAAAAAGAACATTCGGACAATCCAATGAGATTGAAAGAGGAGATAAGAAAAACCATGCGCCAAAGTCCTGGTGCAATTATTTCCGAAGTTTTTAGTGTCATTGTTCAACTCACAATTATAGTTGTTCTCTATAGAATCTTTACTACTGGTCTAGAAGGGGCGGACATGCACCTTCTTTATTCTTTTATGCCCTACATCAAAGAACCAATCAATTTAATGTTCCTTGGCCAGTATGACCTTTCGCACACAAACTCAACTCTTAATATTATTCAGTCTCTTATGATAGCTTTAAGTGAGTATGTTCACTTAAGCCTATCGCCAGTAAAGTCCAGTCGCAAAGAGTTCTACTCTTTAGTCGTTATCTTTCCTGTGGTTTGTTTCTTGGTCTTTATGTTTCTTCCGGCAGGAAAAAAGGTCTTCATCATATCTTCCTTGGCTTTTACAATCCTAATCCGCCTATATAAACACCTTTCTTATCTTTATTTTGCTTCAAGGCAAGTAGAGGAGGTAGTCAATACCCCAGTGGAGGAAAAGAAGGTATAATAAATTCATGGCCGATTTCGACAAATTAGTAGTATCTTTCCTCGTAGATGAGGTTGTAGGAGGTTTTTTTATCTCAGTTCCTCCAGGGCACGTAGCCTGCGTTTACGATCGTGGCATGGGTGTTCTTAAACGCGTTTGGGGACCAGGGCTCCACCTAAAGCTTCCTTTTTGGCAAATAGCCAAACTCTTTAATGCCCAGGTTCTAGAATATACCATCAGGCATGGATTTGACATAAACCTCAAAGAATCTCTAGGTGACGAGCCAATTTCAGCTGTAACCAAAGACGGCCACAGGATTATCGTCGAAGGATCCATTCTTTTTAAGTTAGACAAAGCCAATGCTCCAGAACTGTGGGAAAGTATAGGCGACAATTTTGTTTCCAAGGTTATTAGACCATACTCTAGAAGCCGCATTGCTTCAGCTTTTGGGCAATACAACTTGGACGAGATAGGGGCTCAAAGATCAGAAATGGAGCAAACTCTTAAAAAAGAGCTAAATGATCTTTTCCACGACAAAGCTCTCATTATTGAGAACGTTCTTTTTTCGAATGTTTCCACAACTCCAGTCCCCAGCGCTCCTCAGTCTTGATATACTGAATCTATGGCTCTGCCCAAGTACTCCGTTCTGCAAATTCGACCTGCAAAAGACTCCCTCGCCGGGCAAACTGTTTTTATTGAATTTTTAGCTTCTCTCAGATCCTCATTAAGGGACGGTTTTTGGGAAAGATTCCTAGGCACTTTTGAGACAATCTCTTTGGAAATCGTCAATCTCAATCAAACAACATTTTTTATCATCTCATGCCCCGAAAGAATGGAACCTCTAATAAAGGCTCAGGTGGCTGCCCAATATCCAACCGCCTTAATAACTCCCATGAAAGATTACTTGCCAGACTGGCTTAATCACGGGAAAGTCGCAGTTGCCCAGCTTGCTCTTTCTGGACCTGCACACTTGTCTTTAAATAGTACTTTGGATGATAAGGTTGACCAAATGGCCTCTATCCTTGGTAGTCTTGCTAGAATTCCAGAGGGTCAGGCTGTCATTATTCAAATTTGTCTCTTTGCTCCACCGGCTAATTGGCAGAAAAATATACGCGGCGTTTTGGAAAAGGGAATACCTAGCAAAGATCCACTAAAGCCGTCTTCTCCTCATCCTCAAAAAGCAATTATTGAGAAAAAATTAGCTTATCAGGCGTATTCTTGTGATATTCGATTGGCTGCGATAACTGCTGATAGTAAATTGTCGAGTCAATTACTTTCGCAAATAGCTGCTGCTTTTGGAACCTATTCTCTTTCGGAAGGAAACAGCTTATCCCTAAGGTCGCCAAAAAACCCAAGCTCTGTAGAAAAACTTAAGCAAATGATCTTGGACAGGTCAGCCAAGTACTCAAATCAATTTCAGTTTTTAAATTATGGTGAAATAACTTCTCTCTACCATCTTCCAGGAGCCCTTCTGGCACCCATCAAAGGTATAGCTTGGGGAAAAACTCTCAAAGGCGAAGCTCCTATAAATCTCGTTGTTGATGAAGGTATTCCGGATTCAGAAAAAAATAAATACAATTTTTTTGCCAAAACAGAATTTAAAAGTCACATGGCTGTATTTGGTATGAAGAAGGGTATTGATCGCCTACGCCACACTTACATACTTGGAAAATCTGGTACAGGAAAATCAACTCTCATTGGCAGAATGGCCATTAATGATATTCAACATGGAGAGGGTGTTGCCTTTGTCGATCCTCACGGAGACGCTGCCGAAACCTTGCTGGATTTTGTCCCAGAAAGTCGAATTAATGATGTTGCTTATCTGGATCCTTCAGTCAAGGGTAAGTCTTTTTGGATGAACCCTTTGTATGTCAAAAATCCAGAGCAAGGGGAGATGGTTGCTTCTAGTATTGTTTCTATCTTTAGTAAGCTTTACGGCAATTCATGGGGACCAAGGTTGGAATACATTTTAAGAAACACTCTGCTTACACTAGTTTACAAACCAGAAACTACACTTGCTGACGTTCCTAGAATCCTGACCAACAAAGACTTCCGCGAAAAAGAGTGTCTAGTTCACGTAACCGACCCTGTTCTTGTTAATTTTTGGAGAGATGAATATGACAAATACTCCGAAAAATTCCAAACCGAAGCCATTGCTCCTATTCTCAATAAAATTGGTCAATTTGTAACTTCACCAACAATTCGTGACATCATTAATCACCCTAAGAGTACTGTCGACTTCGAAGATATGATGAATACGGGGAAAATTATTATTCTCAATTTGCCTCAAGGAAAAATAGGAGAGGACAACGCTGCTCTTCTAGGAGCCATGTTTATCTCTCAGATTCAAATCGCGGCCATGAACAGGGCTAATATGGCCGAAGAAAAACGCAAGGACTTTTTTCTCTACGTTGACGAGTTCCAAAATTTTGCCACTTCTTCATTTGTAAAAATTCTCTCAGAAGCTCGTAAATATAGACTTGGATTGATTTTGGCGAATCAATACATTGCTCAGCTTCCTGAAGAAATTCAAAATGCCATTTTTGGTAACGTTGGTACTGTCATGAGTTATGTTGTCGGTGCCTCTGATGCAGACAGAATTATGAAGGAACTAAATAATCTGTATACTGCGGATGACTTGGTGGGTCTGGGAAAATATCAGTTAGCAATGAAGATGTCAGTTGAGTCTCAAATGACACAGCCTTTTTCATCGTATGCTTTACCTCTACCAGACACCTTTACTCATCAAAAAGAAAAGGTCCTAGCCGCTACTTATGAGAGGTACTATAGAAAGATAGAGCCCATGGACATGTCTCAGGTAACATCTGCAATGACTCCTGCTGCTAAAAGGTTTACCGAAGCCCCATATGTACCCAAGGTCGCCGGCAAAATAGACTTCCGACCTCAAAATAATAATTCTCCTCGCGCCGACAGCTATACTCCGAAACCTCAATATGTTCCCCAGCTAGGCCCGCAGTACCAAGGTAAGCCACCTCTCACTAGCCCTGGCCCTGTCGCTCCGGCACTTGTGGGCAACTCAGCCTCAGTATCTGAAAAAATAGACAAACCATATTTTGTCCCAATTCCGGTACAGCAACCCAACAATTCCAACACCCCCGTCATTGCGAGTCTCGTACCCGAGCCGAAGCAATCTCCGTCTCCAAGAGCTGAAATAACTCCACCCAAAGACCCCACCAAAGAAGACCTTGATACTCTACGCAAACAAGGTATGCGCCCAAGTGTAGTAGGTTGTTTTCTAAACGATAAAAAAATTCTTCTGGTGTATCAAAAAACTTTTAATCTTTGGCAACTTCCACAAGGAGGTATAGAAAACAATGAAGATCTTTATGAGGCCTTTGACAAAGAACTGTCAGGGGAAGTAACAGATGATTTTGTCAAAACTGTAGAAAATAAAAAGCTTATTAGTACAGACAAAATAGAGTTTCCTCCAAGCAAACAAGGACTCAGAGACATGAAAACTGATTCTGGAGAAGCCGTTACCATGAAGGGTAAATTCTATTATTTTGTCACCGCAGATACAAAAAACACCACCATCGTCACTGATGCTACTGAATTTTCCGATTATAAGTGGCTAAACTTTGATGAATCATATAAACTAATTAAAGAGACTAATACAGGTGGAAAATTGCGTATCTACACAGAGCTTCTTCACCTCTTAAAAAACAAAGGTCTTTTATTAAGTAATTCAAAAGACAATGGACCAACTGCCCAAACCAGAGGATACTCAGAAAGATCACAATACCGTGAGCGAAATAGCTCTCGCGCCGGATTCAGACCTAATGATTCCCGCGCCCGCAACCAACCTTACACCCCTAGAGTCAGTCCTCCCTCCACTCCCAACAACGTCGACTCAAACAACACCAGATAAAGTATCTTTTGATCCTCCCCAAAATTGGGGAACACCATCTCCAGACGCGACCCCTTCAGCATCTTCCTCAACGCCTTCTCCTGTCATTGCGCGAAGTACAGCAGTGCTGAGTCCCGCTGGTCCCGGACAAAGTTCGGTGGACTCACAGTCGGGAAGCGGGCGTGGCAATCCAGAAAATTTACCTGCCACAGAAGAACCCACAAGTATCAGTATTATCAAAATATTCCTAATTTCTCTAGGTCTAATTCTTCTAGGTGTTCTCCTTGGTGTTTTGGCTGCGAAGTTCTTCCAACCAGCCCAAACCAACAATACTCCGTTAGCTCCCGTGGTAATTTCACCCGAAGTAAGTCCAAGTACTATAGATTTAGCTCCTGTTATTATTCCAACACCAACAGCTACTTCAGAATCTTTACTTAAATTAAATTGGAAAAATTTTACAAATAGTAATTACAAACTTTTCTATCCAACAACTTGGACAAGAAAAAGTGTCAGTGCTGGAATTACTCTTACAAAGGGGACCAATGTCATATCAATACTTACAACAAAATCGTCTTTCTCTTGTGACAAGCAAAGTGTTCAGGGAGTAGTAAAAGATGGGTACCTCTGGGATCTTCAAGAAGCTTCTGTTTCTTCTCAATACTATTTGTGCGAAACAACAGATAAGGGCCAATCTCCAAATACCTCTATCGGTTCAGTCAAATTGATTGGACCAAAAGTTGATTCTGGAACACTAGATGAATTTAAATATATTCTCGAAAAAATTGAAATCATAGCCACACCTTCATCTAAAGTGAAAATTTCAGGCGAATCACTTTAGTCTTGACAAATAATAAATTCCTCGTTATAAAATAGCACTCAGACTAAACGAGTGCTATTTTTATAGTCATTTGTAGTCTATACTCAACCTTGACGTTGATAGGTCATAAACAACCAGCCTGCCGGCAGGCAGGTCCAGAAATTATTAATAAAATAATAAATAAAAAATATGTCCAACATTACTTCTGTTAACAAACTCCAACCAGCTCCAGGCTATGTTCTTGTAGAACCAGCCAAACAAGAAAAGAAAACTAGTTCAGGTCTTTATCTTCCAGACTCTCACAGCGAAAAACCACAACACGGAACGGTGTTGGCTGTCGGTGAAAAATTAGTCAATGATCGCGGAGTAGAAGTACTCCCTCCAGTAAAAGTCAAAGACACAGTTGTCTATAAAAAATGGGGTGGAAACGAATATCAAGTTGGTGACACTGAATACCAATTCCTCAGATTCGACGATATATTAGCAATTGTTAAATAACTAAAATGTCCAAACAAATAATTTTCGGAGAAGAAGCTAGAGGTAAACTCCTAGCCGGTGTAAATAAATTAGCCAAAGCTGTAGTTACCACACTTGGCCCCAAAGGAAGAAATGTAGCCATAGATAAAAAATGGGGAGCTCCAACAGTTCTACACGATGGTGTGTCCGTAGCCAAAGAAGTTGAACTCTCTGATCCATTTGAAAACATGGGTGCTCAGCTTGTAAAAGAAGCAAGTTCTAAGACTAATGACATCGCCGGAGACGGAACTACTACCGCTACCTTACTTGCTCAACAAATGGTAATTACAGGTATGAAAAATATTGCTGCAGGGGCAAATCCTATGCAGATGAAAAGAGGTATTGATAAAGCTGTTACCGCTGTCGTAAAAGAACTAGGGTCATTCAAAAAAGATCTATCTGAAAGTGACTGGGTTTCTGTCGCCAAAATTTCCGCTCAAAATGAAGAAATAGGTGAAAAAATTGCCGAAGCTCTAAAAATGGCTGGACGTGATGGAGTTGTAACTGTCGAAGAATCTAAAGGTATGGAGTTTGAAATAGAACACAAAGATGGAATGCAGTTTGATAAAGGTTATGCTTCTGCTTATTTTGTCACTGACACTGGCAGTATGGAGTCAGTTATCGAAGACCCATACATTCTCATTACCGACCAAAAAATTTCAGCCATCAGCGACTTACTACCATTCTTGGAAAAGACCATGAAGGTTAGCAAAAACATAGTACTTTTAGTAGATGACATTGATGGGGAAGCTTTGGCCACTTTAGTTGTTAACAAAATGAGAGGAACCTTTAATATTCTCGCTATCAAAGCTCCTGCTTTTGGAGATCGCCGAAAAGCATTGTTGCAAGACATCGCTATTCTCACAGGAGGAACTTTCATTTCTCAGGACACAGGCCGCAAACTTGATTCTGTAGAAATTGAAGATCTGGGCAGAGCCGACAGGGTCTGGGCTGACAAAGATAATACCCAAATAATTGGTGGTAGAGGTGAAGCTAAAGAAATCAAAGCTAGACTGATTCAAATAAAAAATGAATTGGATAAATCCAAATCTGACTTTGACAAGGAAAAGTTAGCCGAAAGAATTGCCAAACTCGCTGGAGGAGTAGCTGTTATAAAAGTCGGTGCTGCTACTGAAGTAGAACTAAATGAATTGAAAGAAAGAGTCAAAGATGCTGTTGGTGCTACCAAGGCTGCTATCGAAGAAGGAATCGTTCCTGGCGGTGGAGTAGCCCTTCTAAGAGCTAGTAAAGTGTTGGACAGTCTCAAGGGTGATAATGCAGATGAAACAGTTGGAATTAATTTGGTCAAAGACTCTCTTAGCCAACCTCTTCGTTGGCTCGCTATTAATTCTGGTGTTGACGCTGGTTGGGTAGTAAAGGAAGTAGAAAAATCAAAAGTTCACGACTTTGGTTTTAATGCTCTCACATTGGAATTTGAATCGATGTACAAACGAGGAATAATTGACCCGGTCAAGGTTACTCGCTCTGCACTTCAAAATGCTGCCAGTGTTGCTAGTATGATTCTTACCACTGAGTGTCTCATCACCGACGAGCCTGAAGAAAAGAAATCTGATAACCATGGTCACGGTGGTGGCATGGACGGCATGGGTATGTAACTCGTTATTGCGAGTCACGAAGTGCCGAAGCAATCTCACATCAAATATAATAAAAAAACCTCGCTATTGCGAGGTTTTTTGAGACAAAAAATCGTTTTGATTATGGACGTCAGCCACACAGTCATTTTCTTTCAAGTATTCCAACGTAGCCATTGAACTTCCGAGTCTTGCCCAAGTTGGCCCTTTAAAAAAGGGGTTCTCGGACAGAAGCTTAAAATACTTAAGATTGGTGACTGTTTCCTCTGCTTTTTGAGAAAGTCCATAAACTATCGTAAGGTTCTCTCGACTTTCTGACAAAACCAGGTCAAATCCCAGATACAAAGCAATATCAATTTGTTTAGATAGATCAATTGCGACGTCCGTGATGTAAATTTTCAAAGGGGGCTCCTTAATCAAAATATACCTATAGTATAACATATTTTTCTTTGATACCCTAGTTATCCCCAAAAAAAACTAGTTATCCACACAACAAAAAGGATTGGTAAATAAATGAAAACAACACACAAAATTAGGGAAAACTAAAAACTAGCTTATTTTCTTGGTCCTTTGGGTAAGGCAAGTAGGAAGGTTCTGGGGTTCAATCTGTTACCCTTCTCGTAAATCTCCATATGCAAGTGAGGACCAGTAGTTCTACCAGTCAATCCCACTTCTCCCAAAGCTCTATCCACGTCAACCTCATCACCTTCTTCAACCTGAATTTTTCCCATGTGGGCATACAAGGTGACTAAGTTGTCACCATGGTCAACTTCTACATATCTACCATATCCAAAGCTACTTATTCCGACCACAAGAACTCTACCCTTTTTAAGAGGTAATATCTTTGATCCAAGAGGGGCAGTAATGTCAATTCCCGGGTGACCTGAATGAAATTCTTGAGAAACTCCAGTCATGCCCGGAACAACTCTAGAGATACTAAGCTTAGTCTCTATACTCATTTGTTCGGAAACTGGGGTGTAGTTAGCTTCAATTAAGGATCTATCTCCTTGTAAAAGGAATAATCCTGAAGCTAAAGTGGTCATAGAAATCAATCCACCCAGGGCGGATTTGACTGTCTTTTTTTCAAATAGTGGCCTCACGAGAGAAGAAAAGGGGTGTGAGTACACTTTTTTTATTGTTTGGTTTTGTATCATATGTGCGGGCTATAGCCCGCTTAGGCACAAAAAAACTTGCGTTAAACAAGTTGACCGTATCATACCATATCAACCTATAAAAGTCAAAGGTACTTGCCCCGAGCAAGGCCGAAGGGTACACTCAATCTATATGTTCAAACAATCTGATATTGAGGGTAAAAGAGTCCTGTTGAGAGCCGATCTGGATCTTCCAATTAAGGATGGGGTAGTTGAAAACAGTTACCGTCTAGAGTGCCTTCTTCCCACTCTTGAAATGTGCCTAAAATATGCCCAAAAGACCTGTGTAATAGGGCACCTGGGTAGACCAATCTCAGCAGAGGATAATGAATTTACCCTCGTACCTATACTAAATGAGCTAAAAAGATTGATAAATAGGGATATTCAGTTTGTAGATTCGGGTTTTTCTCCAGGGGACTGGTGGAAGGGGGAATCCCCTCTGGTTTTAATCGACAACTTGAGGTTCGATAATAGGGAAGAACTGCAATCCCCTGAATTTGCAGCTGAATTGGCTACTGGAGCCGAGGTTTATATCTACGAGGCTTTTGCCACATTCAGACCATGTACCAGTCTTACTCAAATACCCAAAGTTTTACCAACTTTTACTGGGTTTCAGTTCGATAAGGAGGTTTCCACCCTCAATTCGCTCCTAAAAAGACCAGAGCATCCGACCTTACTCATAGGTTCTGGAGCTAAAAAAGACAAAATGGAACTTTTGACCAAAATTTCCCCTCTTTTTGACAACTTTTTCCTAGGAGGGGTTTTTGCCGAGCCAAACTACTTAACGCCAGACGGGTTCGATTTAAACGAGGATGGCATTCAAAGAGTTCTCAGTCTCATTTCTTCAGCCAAAACTATAGTTTTAAACGGACCCTTGGGAAAATATGAAGATGAAGAACACTCAAAAGCCACAAAAGCCGTTCTTAAGGCTCTTACAGACCCTCAAAAGCACACAATTTTGGGTGGTGGCGACACTCTGGCAGCCATACCCCACTTGGGATACAAATATACCCAGTATGGGTTTGTCTCCACTGGTGGAGGGGCATTGCTAGAGTATTTGTTGACAGGCTCCCACCCCCTACTTGCTATACTAAATTAATGATCAATTTTTCAATTAATGGGTTTGGAAGAATCGGCCGCTGTGCCACAAGAGTTTGGCTTAATAGCCACATGGAAGATAGCAACCTAGTTGCCATAAACACTTCTGGATCTCAAGGAATAGAAGGCTGGGCTTATTTGCTTAAATATGACACTACCTATGGAGTTCTGCCCTACCCAATTAGTTCTGAAGAGATACAAAAACCAGATCAAGTAACTACCGAAAATCCACTTTTGGGTTACTTAGTTATTGAACATCCCAATAAAATAATCAAAATCCCTGTATTGGCCCAAAGAGATCCTGCAAAAATTCCCTGGGATACATACCGCTCGGAAATAGTTGTTGAATCTACTGGTGCTTTCACTACTCTAGAAAAAGCTATTATGCATATTTGTGGCGGAGTTAAGCTTGTAGTTCTGTCCGCTCCCGCCAAGGGTAATGGTGTTCCCACTGCAGTTTTGGGTGTAAATGATAAAGATATATTTGCCCACGAAAGAGTAAATACAATTTCAGTTATTTCTAACGCCTCTTGCACTACTAACAACATCGCTCCAGTCGCCAAGGTGATGTACAACAAGCTCGGAGTACTCAAAGCCATGATTACTACTGTTCATGGTTATACCGACGATCAAAATCTTCAGGATAACTCACATAAAGACTTAAGAAGATCTAGAGCTGCCGCTCAAAATATAGTTCCCACTAGTACCGGTGCAGCCATTGCGGCAACCCAAGCAATTCCTCAATTAAAAAATCTTTTTGATGGTATCTCTCTTCGAGTCCCAGTAATTACTGGCTCCATAACTGACCTAACTTTTGTGTCTCAAAGAGCTACTTCTGTTGAAGAGGTTAATCAGATCCTTTCTGATGCTGCCAACTCCCCTCAGTACAAGGGAATCTTAGCTGTAACCAACGAAAAAATAGTTTCTTCTGACGTGGTCGGCAGACCAGAATCTAGCATTGTTGACTTGGACATGACTAGAGTTGTCGATGGTACTTTGGTAAAAATTCTCAGCTGGTACGACAACGAATGGGGTTATGCCAACAGGTTGGTAGAAGAGGTTCTTAGGGCGGGCGAAGCTATGGATAAATAACCACATCCATTCCCGAAAAAGATTTATCATAAACCTCTTTACTGTCCCCTGGTGCAAGGGCTACACAACCACCAGTCTTTTTTGTTCCGATATAGTTTCCAAATCGATAAATTTTTTCTCCACCTACTGACATGTATGGAAGTTCGTGTATTCCCAGATAAGCACCGATATCTTTTCTATAGTCAAACGCCATCCAGTATGGCATCCACACATTAAATATTGCAGAAAAGCCAATTGGTGACTTGTTCATTATTTTATATTTACCAGCAGGTGTTGGATAATATAGTCCGGTAGAAACTCTGTAAGTTTTGAAGACGTCATTATTTTCAAAAAAATAAAGAGTTTGTTGCGATATATCCACCTCTATATATTTTTTTGCCACCTCTCCATTGGTATTAGGTCCTGTATCAATTCCCAAAACAACTGTAGAATTTTTCCCTTCAGCCAATCTATTTGTTATTTCTTCAGTAATTTTTTTCTGAACTAAATAATGAGAAAGTTTTTGTAAATTGTGAGTCTTTAATGTTTTTATCAGTTCATCTTTTTTTATCTCTACACTATTTGAAATCAATTTTTCCAAACTATCAGTAACTAGTAAATTTTTAATCTCGTCTGGATCTATCTCAATTTTTTCTTCTGTGTTTTCCGTTATTATCTCAATGGGTTTTTCAAAAACCGACGCAAGTTTTTTGTTTATTTTTTCCACCTCACCTTCCAGTTCACTTTTGTTTACAATTTTGTCCAAAAGAATTTTCTTGTTTTCATAGCTGCTTATGCTAGTAATCTGAACTAACAGATTTTCTTTGTCTACAGTAAACGCTTGTTTTTCAACTTTATACATATACTCCCCCTTTTCTTTGTCAAAAATATAACTCTCCTTTAAGGGCTTTTCTATTTCAATTTTTTCTGCAATTATTTTTTTAAAGTCTTCACTAACTGAATAAGTTGGTTGTACAAAAGTAACATTCGAAAAAGCCCCTATCCAAGTACTAATAAACTCACTAAAATTGCCTACAGATAACTTATTCGTTGTGTTCTGCACATCAAGATCAATTCCCAGATCAGAATAGGTAAAGTACTTAGATTCATTTCCAATTACAAATTCAACAGGTCTAGATGCTTTTTCTCTTAAAAACTTTTCAACCTTATATTTTGGCCAAAATGAAATATCTACCTGATCTAGCAAGGTATTTGGCCAAACCACAATAAACATTGCTCCCAAAAAACTCGACAAAATGATTACAAAAACCAAAAAAACTCTCACATTTCATATTAGCTTAGTTTAAAGCTTTTTGGCTCCAAAAATGTTAAAATAGTGCCTATCTCGTGGCCGGATGGCGAAGAGGAAACGCCGTGGTCTGCAAAACCACTATGCGAGGGTTCGATTCCCTCTCCGGCCTCACTATTTGTATATTCATGCTAAACTAGAGCATATGAGATCAGGTATCTTTCGCGTAGTTTCGATAATTACTCTTTCCCTTTTACTAGGCGGATGTGAATTGAATCCATTTGCCAAAAAAGCTGGAATTCAAGTTACTTCTAATCCAGACGCAAATATCGTAATCAATGGAAAACCGGTAGGAAAAACTCCTTACTACGTCGAAAATTCCAAACCCGGTAACACCACAATTCAAATGACTGCTATCGATTCCGGTCAATCTTGGGAACAAAAAGTTGTTTTGCTTGGAGGAACTCTCACCACTGTTCACCGTGATTTTGGTACCAGTCCAGACAAGTCTCACAGTTACACTCTATCTTTTGAAAAACTAAGTAATGCAAAAGACTCTTCTGTAAATATTATTAGTATGCCGCCAAGTGCTACAGTTTCTATCGACGGTAAACCTCAAGGATTTACTCCTCTTGGCGTAGACATTCCAGCAGGTCCTCACGTTTTTACTTTCACTTCTCCAGGTTTTCAGGATAAAGTAGTAAACGCTGCCACTCAAAACGGGTATAAGTTAAATATCAACTTGACTATGTCCACTATGGAAATAGTTCCCACTCCAATACCCACAGCTTCTCCATCTGCTACCATCTCTCTCACTCCCACCAAAGCAAAAACCACAACCACAACTACAGATGTAACTCCTCTACCAAAACAATCTTCTGGTTCTGCTACTATAGCAAAGCCTTATGTTGAAATTTTGGACACACCCACAGGCTGGTTAAAGGTCAGAGAAACAGCCTCTGTTGGTGGAGCCGAACTAGCAAAAGTAAACCCAGGAGATATGTTCTCATACAGAGAATCTAGCACCTCAGGATGGTTCAACATTCAATACATGGCTGGCAAGTGGGGATATGTCTCATCCCAATACGCCAAGTTGGTCAAGTAGCTATTTAAATTTCTCTAACAACATTTCGATAAGAGTAATTCTTATCGAAAGGGTGACGAGCAAGATCTTATAAATACACCATACATCTTGAGTTTTTGAGTTCTAGATTCCTTGAGTTCTTTACCCTATGTAATACAACACCCCTATCACCAAAGTCAGCCAAGCAGCACCGGTGATAAGTAGTGGCTTGTCTGACAATATAACTCTTTCTGGGCTCTCCCCCTCATTTCGCTCATAAATAAGCTGCAAATATCTCATTACACCATAAACTACGAGTGGAATAGTCACCATCATCCATTTTTCCGAAATTAAAGTCCTTGGGAGAATAGAGACAAACTCCAAGGCTCTACCATCCGGAACAATCTTTGGGTGATTGAAACTAAAAAGCGAATAGGTAATCCAGGTGGCGGTCGCAAACATAGATGTGTAAATATCCAAGAGCTGCTCAGTATAGCGCTTAAGGGTTGCCCGGGTCTGACCTTCTTTGTACTGCGAAAGCAAAGTCATCTCTCCTCTCCTCTTTCCTACGGCCAAAAACAGTGAGGCGGCAATAACCGTCATCAAAAACCAAACATCCATATGTGCCCCAATGACAAAAGCCCCTGCAAATACTCTAATTAAGTATCCAGAGGCAATGATGATTAGATCCATAATTGGAATCTTTTTGAAGTACCCTGTATAAAGCACTTGAAGTGTGAGATAGGCAATTCCACTTAAGAATAAAAAGTAGTTTAAAGTGTATGCCCAGGTAAGTCCTACAATCAGCCCCACAATTAAAGCAAAAACCGCAACAGGAATTGGCAAATCTCCAGAGGCAATCGGTCTCATTTTTTTGTATGGATGTTTCTTGTCCTGCTCAATGTCATTCAAGTCATTGAAAATGTAAGTGATGCTGCTAAAAATTACAAAAACTCCAAAGGCACTAACAACTTTTTGCAAAGCTCCTTCTTGAAAAAGTAAGCCAGAAAAAACAAGTGCAGCAAAAAGAGAAAAGTTTTTTACCCATTGTCTGGGTCTTAGTGTTTTGAAAAGCGACCAGAATATTGCCATATCCAAAAAATTGCCATTAATAACACTAATGCTATCATGATAAGAATTTTAAATCTAGCCTCAAAGTTCAGAGCTACAACTCCTAGAACTAGCGTTATGCCCCAATAAAACAACGCCACCCGCCTTTTTCCCCAGCCCATTTGCAGTAATTTGTGATGCAAATGATCCTTATCTCCCCATACTGGAGATTTGCCTGTCACAATTCTTCTCAAAATAATGTATCCAAAATCAATTAGGGGAATAGCAAGTACCATCAGAGCTGTGCCCACCTTACCTGTTGCGAGTATCGAAATTACTCCAAGCATCAATCCTGCGAGTGAAGTAGCTGAGTACCCTGGCATAATTTTTTGAGGAAAAAAATGAAAAACCGTGAGCCCTGCAAATGCCCCAGCCAAAGAAAAAGCTAATATTGCTACTGGCCACTGAGCTATGTCGGCACTGTAAGAAAGAGATACTGCTCCCAAAAACAAAGCTGCAATAGTAACCACTCCGCTAATTTGTCCATCAACTCCAGATGACCAGTTGATCGCGTTCATAAGTGATGGAATCCAAATTAAAGCAAATAGATCGGCCAAAAACCATCCAGAAATATCAATTATTCCACCCGCCGGGTTTGTTACAAAAGAAATTCCTATTCCAGAGGCAACAATAATAAGCGAGGCGACAAAATTAGAGATTAGTCGAGCGTAAGGATTCAGTCCTCTTACGTCATCAATTACACCTATCACTACTGTTATTGTTGCCGCTATTAGTATTGCATCTATGTGTTTATCGCTTTTGAGAAAAAATAAAGAGGTCACTACTAGAGCCAAAAAAACCGGTATTCCACCACCTTTGGGAACTGGTTCTTTGTGGATGTGGGCTGGGTGAGGATTCTTTTTTGGGTCTATTACCCAGCCTAATTTATTAAATATTAGTACCAGTAAGGGAGTGCTGACAAGACTAACAATTAATGAAACAAAAAACGGAGCAAGTGTTATAAGTAATGTTTGATTCATTAAATAATAAAAATCAATAATACCTTGGTTAGAGTAAGTAATAACAGTAAACAGGCGAGGTCCAAAGCTATAAAAACAGTTTTTTCAATTACACCATCATCCTTCTTCGTCCAGTTTGGTAAATAACTGGTTATAAAAAATATCAGCGATGCTATTCCCATAATCCAAATAAGTCCTGACTTGTTCATAAGTTGATTTTCACCCCACAGTAAAGAAAAAAACCATGGAACTTTTGGTGGTATGGACTTCCAAAAAAACAAAATCTCAAGCCATGAAAGCATTAATATAAAAACTCCTCCTAGAAGAATATTTTTATTTGCACTTTGTTTTGAGTCGTTCATTATGCCTTTTTTTCAGTAACTCTGTATTCCATATATTTTCCCATCATTAGCCTGGTATGAGCATCAAGCCCTGGCAGTGCCGAAAAGAAAAAACCTACTACTGGTAGTAAAACAAATTCAAATGGAGAGAGGACCTTTCTCCACCAAGGTAAATTTGTTTTTGGTCTGGCCTTTAAATCTATAAAAATCATAGCCATCAAACTAACTAGTGACAAGGTCAAAATAGTAGATGAAACTTGCGGCAAGGTTTTTCCTATTACAGTTCTTGAATAGTTTTGGTTCAAAAGTGGTGGCATATTTGCCCCAATCGTAATAATAAACCAGTTTACTGGCCACATAAAATGATCCTCAATTACTTTAAATACTCTAATTGTTTTATCCCAAAAAGGTGCTTTGTCATCCAAAAAATATCTTTTTAGAATATATGCATCGTCACTCGCCCCCCAAGCCCATCGTTTTACCTGTTCGTAGGTATTGGTGTAAGTGCTCCAAAAACCATCTGCTTCGGCAGCATCAGCCGACACTGAGATGAACAGCGGTTCCACCTCAACTTCTCCTTTGGTGGCAAAATATGTTTTAAAGAAAATTCTATAATCTTCAGGGATTACATCAGTATCCCAATAATCAATTTCATCCATTAATTTTAAGGAAAGTGTGTAAGTAGAAAAATTGATCAGTCTGTCTGGCCTCGAAAGTTGTGCCATATTAATTACACTACTCATCCTATTAAACACTCTCATTGGCCAAGGAATTCTTTCTATGTTGTTATAAAACACTATCGCTCCCTGCCAAATTTTTCTGTACCTATTTGGGTCATCTAAGAACATATATGTAAGTGCAGCCAGATGGTTTGGATGTAGTGCCACATCGCAGTCCACTGAAGAAATTGTCATAGAGTCAATATTCCAATCTTTGTGCTTGTCTAGTTCCTTGCGAAATTCTTTTCCTGCCCAAGCTGCATTGCTAGATTTACCGACCACTTCACCAGTTAAGTCAGTTGGGTGATAGTAAAAGTAAAGCCCCGCAAAAGTATCTTTAAATTTTTCCTTTAGTAGTTTTTCTCTGGATGAGTTAATTTCTTCTCCCGCTCTACTTTCCATGGCTATTACGGGAATAATTTGTTTGCTTCCTAGTGTCTGGTTTTTGAGGGCTTCCAAGGTTCTGACCAAAATTTCTCCAGGTTCTTTGTATGTAGGAAGAACAATAACATGAAAGGCTTTGTTCCAATCAGCAAAACCAAATACGTCCCCCATCCAGTCATACTTTTCCCATGCTTGAATTCTGTAATAGGACGAAATTCCCGCCCACGCTAAAGTGGTAGATCTGTAAAGCCAGTAAACATTAAAAGCAATAATAAAATAGGCTACTCCAACAGGCCAAAAGATTGAGCCCCAAATAGGGAAAAGTATAAAAGTCCAGCTCACCAGACCTGGCAATATCTCCAACATTCGTTGGGATTTTTGGGGATATTTAATAATTATTTTTCTAATCCAAAAAAACATAAAGTGTTCTTGTGTGTAGCCTCTGCTAACGCCTCAACCTCTATTTTAAGCTCTTTGGCGATAAATTGCGCGGTGTATCTTAGGTTTGCAGGCTCATTTACGGTTCCTCTAACTGGTTCTGGGGACAAATATGGGGTATCTGTCTCCAAAAGAAGTCTCTCGATTGGTACTTCTTTTATCATCTCCCGGAGGTTTCCTGCTGACTTAAAGGTTATATTTCCGCCAAAACTAACCATGTGGCCATCCTCAATAACTTTCTTTAAGAAAGTGGAAGACTCCCCAAAACAGTGAAATTGAGCCCTAAAGCTATTTCCAAACTCCTCCACGATCTCTGCCATCTCAGTCTCTGCATTTCGCACATGGATTACCAAAGGCTTATTAAGTTCTGTTGCCAAAGAAATTTGTTTTTTAAGCATTTTAATCTGAACCTCTTTAGTCTTTTTTTCTTTATCATAATAAAAATCTAGTCCCACCTCACCTATGCCTACACATTTATCTGTCTTTAGAACAAGTTCCTTTAGATCTGTAAGATCTTCTTCTTTGGTAATGTCCTCTGGGTGCCAACCAAAACAAACAAACACCTCAGGATATTTTTGAGACATTTCTACAAGTTTCAACCACTCACTTCTGCCACCAGCCATAGTAATAAATTTTTCCACACCCTCGTTTTTTGCTCGAGCAATAATCTCTTCTATTTGAAAAATAACTTTTTCATCTACCAAATGACAATGACTATCAATTATTTTCATGCCAGTCTTCCGAACAAATGATCAGCCTTTTTAATAAAATCAACATTATATTGACTCTTAATTTTTTCCGATGTTTCTGGCATTAGTGGCTCTATGTCTAACGCAATCTGTCTTATTGACTCAACCAGTCCCGTAAGAGCCTCTGCTTGTTCTGTGCCATTTAGTTCCCAAACCTTTCTTTCGTTTATGGTTAAGTCGGCTTCTTTTACCTTTTTCCAAATCAGATCAACAGCTTCAGAAAACATGTAGTCATTAATTGTTTTAATTATCTTTTCGTCGATCATTTTTTGGGAAGTTGGAGTCTTAATCCCAGACTTTTCTACCATTGCTGCAACTCTTGCAGTTAAGTTTCCCAATCCATTTACCAAATCAGATGTGTATACTTCTCGAAATCTTTCCTCTGTAACATCACTATCATCAAAACTAGAAAGTGAAGAAAGTAAAAAGTACCTAACTGCGTCTGTTCCGTATTTTTCCACCCAAGCTAGCGGGTCTATCACGTTACCAAGTGACTTGCTCATTTTTTGACCGTTACTCAAAATAAATCCATTAACAAAAACTCTTTTGCTGTTTGGCAAATTTGCTGACATCAGCATTGCTTGCCACATGGCTGTTTGTTGTCGCAAGTTATCTTTGCCGCAAACCTGAATCCCAGGCCACCATTCTTTAAAACTATTTGTATTTTGAGGCCAGTCTAAGGTTGAAATATAGTTGACTAGAGCATCAAACCACACGTACATTACTTGTTCCGAGTCACCTGGTACTTCTACTCCCCAGGGCATCTTGGTTCTTAGTCGGGAAATTGAAAAGTCAGCAAGCCCCGCCTCTACAAAATTAGCGATCTCCTTCATTCGGTAATCAGGTTTTACAAAATCAGAGTTGTTTTTATAAAACTCTAGAAGTTTTTCTTGGTAATTTGAAAATCGAAAAAAATAATTTTCTTCATCTCTGATTTCTAAGTTCTTATTTGGGTGATCTGGACACTTGCCATCTTTCAGATCAGAATCAGTTTTTTCTAACTCACACCCCACACAGTATTTAACTGAATAATTTTTTTTATAAATGTCTCCATTCTCAAAACATCTTTTCCAAAACTCTTGAGCCGCCTTTATATGTTTCTCGTCTGTAGTTCTAATAAAGGTGTTGTATGAGAGGTTCAAAGAGCTCTTTAATTCCTTAAACTTGTCAGCAAAAATATTACAGTACTCTATGGTCGGAATGCCCATTTCTTCTGCTTTTTGGAAAATCTTTTGCCCGTGTTCATCGGTGCCAGTATTAAACCAAACCTCTTTACCAGCCAATCTATTTACCCTAGTCATAGCATCGGCTCTGACTATTTCCAAAGCAAAACCAATATGCGGTTCCGAATTTACGTATGGGAGGGTAGTTGTAATATAAAACTTTTCCATGTCTCAATTTTACCTCATCCAAAGATCTTCTTTATTCTTCCAGACAATTTATCGCTCCATTCACTGGCCCACTCCTCAGCTTTGATCATCTTTATCATCTCTTGCCAGCCTTCGTTGCCCATTTTTTCTGCTACTGAGGCTATTGTCGCTGAACTTACCTTTATATTATTCTTAATATCCTCATAGCTTCTTTTTTTGTCCAAGTATATTGCAATTCCCATTCTTTTTAGCACTGCTATCTTTTCACCTTCGGTAAGCAGGTCGCCAAAAAACATTCTTATTTTTTCTGGCGAGTCAGTTTCTGCCAGTAACCCATAAAACATCTTTTCTAATTGACTCTCAATATTTTTGTTTAGAGGCTTTTGTGATTGCTGCATAACTTCAATATAACTTTATTTAATTAAAGTTCAACCACTTCTTTTGAATTGGAATCTTCATCCTTTACGTTTTTAAACCTAAAGCTATATATTTCTATTGAAAACAGTAGCCCCAGTATTAGAACTCCATTCAAAGTACTTCCCAGTCCCAAAAATCGAAGCAGAACAAAAAAAGTAAATCCCGCTGCCCATCGCACAGCCCTTTTTGCTGACAGTAAAAGCACTGAGAACAATAAAAAAAACGCTCCAAAAATTGTAACTAGCATTGGAAGATATATTCCGGGGACAATAAAGTTTTTGATATTATCAGGGTCAACCTTCCAAACCATCCACCCAAAAACAATCCAGCTTAAAACTAGTAGTGTAAGTAGCAATCCATATCTTTTCTTCTGATTCCTTACTTTATTCATTGTTTTCATTTCATTTAATCACACGCAGCACAGCAGTGCTAAGTCTCGCTAGTCCCGGACAGAGTTCGGTGGGCTCACAGTCGAGAATTAAAACATTCGTGTTTTCTTCATCTTTAGTTTAAAATGATTTTATGTCCTCAGATACTTTAATCATTTTGCTTTTTCTCTCTCTTGGTCTTTTCCTTCTTTATTTTGTTCTAAAAAGTAAACTCGAACAGCCCAAAACAGACCCCTTACTCACAAAGTGGCTTGGTTCACTCCAACAGTCTTTTGATATCAACAACAAAAACACCACCCAATCTCTTCAGCAAAACTATCGAGAGCTTTTTTCTAGGCTTGAGCAGGCTACCACCATAATGAGTGAGCTTAAAAGAGAGGCTGGTGCTTTTGGAGAAGTTAGTAGGTCAATGAAAGATCTCCATGAGTATCTTAAAAGTCCAAAGTTACGCGGCAACATTGGTGAACAAGTGCTTTATGATCTTGTATCTCAAATGTTTCCCAAGACCGGCTTTTTGTCTCAACACCATTTTTCAACCGGCAGTATTGTAGACCTAGCCATCAAAACTCAAGGAGGTCTCCTCCCTATTGATTCCAAGTTTCCTATGGAAAACTTCCAAAAAATTTACACTTCCGAAACT
>CAYTOI010000002.1:0-45961 GCA_964439805.1 uncultured Pseudomonadales bacterium
CTTTGGACAAAGTACCGAAGCCCCAATGCTTGTGCGTCTCCAAAAATATTTTCCGACAAATTGTATTTACCCTCTAGGTTATCAGACACAATTACTTTTGCAATATTCTCTACTGTTTTGAGTGGAATATATCCAGTAGAAAGGCTAGGGGTAAAGGTCGCAATTTTAAAGTTTGAGTAAGCAAATAGAAACACAATTGGCACTAGCAAATATTTTGTATATTTATTGTTAAAAATTTCTGCAATCAGCCAAAGAATGAGAGGGTAGGCTCCAAAGGCGTAGCGTGTATAAAAACTAGAATCCGAAAACTTAGCTGCAAAAACAATAGTGACAACGGCGGGAATAATTAGTTTGATGTTTGCGCTTTTCCTTTGTCTGTATATTGTTGTAGTCAGCAGTCCAAACAAAAATATTTCTACCACCCAGTACCAAGCGTAATTAAGGTTAAAGATGGTACTGTAACTTATCTCTCCACTTTTAATACCCAAAATTGCCATAAACATCTCGCCCAGTCTACCTAAGTAAACCAAAACAGAGGTGGTGACCACTCCATCTTTGTGTTGCAAGTTGTAAGCCAGAGCATTAGACAAATAAAATTCATGTTTAAATTCAAACAAAAATAGTGGAATAGTTCCAATCAAAAATCCAAAAATATTTCCCATGGCGCTATCCCATTGCTTTCTCGTGAGCAAAATAACACCCCAGACAAGCATCGGTATTACCATAAAGTAGTGAAAGTTAAAAATAATGGCCGCCACTATTCCAGCCAAAAAATTTATCTCAAACTGCTTCTTTTTATTGTCCGTTGTTACCAGATACCAATAAAAAACCGAGAGGGGAATTATGGTATTGGGATTCCAAAAAAATCTCATGTGGGTGAGTGTCAGAGGGGAAAAAGCATAAAGAGCAGTGGCGGTATACGCCACAAACTGGTTAGACTTTATATTTTTGAGAAACTTGTAAAAAACTGGGATAGAAAATATAAACAAAAATATGGTTGGTATAGTTGCTCCTGTGGGGTTAAACCTCGTAATAATTAACCCAAGGAGAGCAAGGTAATACGAGAAAGATCCAAAATAAAACTCCTTGATAGAATTTAAGCTAAAAGAAGCAGGTGGCCCAATAAGTGTAATAGTTTTGTTTTGCCAAAGCGTTAACACTTTTAAAGTGTCTCTTGCAGTATCTTGAATAAGTAGCTGTGTTTTGGTCAGCCTGAAAAATACCAATACCATCGCCAAAATGACAATGGCGCCAATAACTATTTTTTCGTTTTTCTTCACTACTTAAATAATAACTCAAAATCTTCAAATTGACTGTAAAAGTCCCATAATGTAAAATATCCGTATGCCAGAGCGATTCACTCCCAAAGGAGCCTTTTTGGTCACCGGAGCCGGTGGCTTTCTTGGCGGTTCAGCCGTAGAACACCTTCAAGATATGGGTGAAGAGGTGGTGGGAACTTCCAGGTCAGTAGAGTCCGAAATGGCCCAAAGGCTGAAATTAAGACGCCTAGACACTACAGACAAAGAAGCAGCCCAAGAAACCATCTTTAACCTCCAGCCCAAAAACATCCTTCATTTTGCTGGCATCGCCATGCCCAAAGAAATTGCAAACAACCCAGACTTGGGTAGACAAATAAATATTGAATCTGTTTTTAATTTACTAGATGCTGTGGAGTACACCAAAAATAAATTTTCATCTTACGACCCAACAATAATTGTGGCCGGAAGTGTAGAACAGTTTGGCGATCCCGTTTATGAATCACAGATATTTACAGAAAAATCAGACAAGAACCCCATAAATGAATACGGAAGACAAAAAGAGGAAATGGCAGTAAGGTTTTTAAAAAGATGTGTAGCGAAAAAGCACAGAGGTTATATCGTAGTTCAAGGACAAGCAACAGGAGTTAGTGAAAGTGGCTTAATTAGCCAAGACAGAGGTTACTTTATTCCTGATATTGCCTCACAAGTTGCTGAAATTGAAGCTAGTGGTCAAAAACAAGGTGTATTAGTTACCGGAGTCGTCTCACATCAACGCAATATCGTAGACGTAAACGACGCAATTAGAGGGTATCTGGCCCTAGCGGAAAAGACCCCATCAATTGGTGAGTACTTAGTTTGTGCTCGTCAAAGTCAACCACTTGAGGATGTCCTAAAAATTTTAATAAAACACTCTTATGCTGAAATCGCTCATCAAGTAGATATTACCAGGGGTGCAGGCGGACCAGATCGTCATTATAGTCATGAGAAAAAAATAAAAGCAACGGGCTGGCAACCAGAAATAGAACTTGAACAAACTATAAAAAATGTATTGGAGTTTCAAAGACTTAAGGTAAGATAAAAGTGTGCACCGAATCAAAAAAATCCTAGCCACCCAAACCATAAAAGATAGCTTTGTGGTATTTTTCGGCCTTGGGGTTACTGCAGTACTTGGGTTTGTCTACACCATAGTAATGGCTAGAGTCCTTAAGCCAGAATTTTTTGGAGTTTTCTCTGCCATTACTTCTCTCGTTGCCATTGTTTACAGTTTGGGCGATCTGGGAGTCGGCCCTGCCATCATTAACTTTCTCCCCAAGCACCCAGAAAATGAAAAAAAACTAACAAACTCCACCTTTTGGTTTCAGTTTTTTATTGGCGCCCTAATAGTAATCCTGTTTTTTGCTTTATCAGGCTACTCAAATATTTTTGTTCCCAAATCTCTTCCAGAACACTTTATTCTGGTCGGAGTACTTTCATTTAATTATTTACTTATTGGCTGGTCTCAAGCTATCTTTACCGCCAAAAAGAAATTTTTGTCTCTTTCGTTTAGTCAGATAATTGATTCGGTCATCAAAATAATTATTGTTTTTTGGCTGCTGAGAGCCAGCAACTTGTCTATCAGTACCGCCATAATTGCAAACTTCATTTCTACCATCTTTGCTTTTATTATTACCTTTGGAAAGGGACTCTCAAAAATTAAACCAGAGTTTGATGCAAATACTTTTACGAGTGTTTTCCACTACTCCAAGTGGATCGCCGTCTCCCGCCTGTTTTCCGTTTTCTTTTCTCGCATAGATATAATTCTTCTAAATCTTTTAGCCTCCAGCTTCGCAGCCGGAATTTTTGCTGCCGCCAGTAGAATTACTTTGCTTTTTGCCATGATAGTTTCTAGCCTTGGCTCTGTGGTGAATCCTCGCTTTTCGGAGTTTAAATCCAAAACTGAAGCGGTAGACTACATCAAAAAATTATTTCTTCTAATTACTGGAGTATCAGCTATTGTTCTACTTACTGTAGCCTTTGCTAGCCCCATTATTATCACTGTTTTTGGAGTCAGTTTCACTGAGTCTATAAAAGTTTTTCAGTTGCTAGCTGTTTCCATGATTCCTTTTTTGTACTCAGTTATTTTCACCGCTGCCATTCTCTATACCTTTCACAAACCTAAATTTTACGCCTTCACCACCTTTTTGCAGTTTGCTATTGTACTTCTAGTCAACATTCTTTATATTCCCAAGCTTGGCGCTTATGCCCCAGTTCTCGGATCAGCCATTTCCAATCTATTTGTTTTTATACTTTCTGCAATTAAAGTTAAAACCCTTTTAGCAAAAGAAAACATCAATTAAATATTGCAGTGTCACAACTTTATCTATATTTTTACTCCCTACTAATAACCCTAGGGGAAATTAGTTTTGTTCTCTTTAAGGGCTATTTTCTATCTATTGAATTTACACTGTACCCATATTTGGTAAGACATGGCTTTATTCCTTATATAAACATTCTAGATCAGCACTTTCCTTCACTTTTTTTTGGCACTTTTTCACTACCTCTTCTTTCAGCAAGTAATTCTTTACCCTTACTTGTCTTATTTTTATCCGCTATTTTGCTAGGCAACTTATTACTGTTCCGATACTTGTTACAGTCCAAAAGTAAAAATCCAGTTCTCTGGTTGGGGCTCTATTCCATCCTCATGTCATATTTTTCTCTCAATATTTTGTGGGTAGAAATATTTATAAACTTGCTTCTACTAATAGTTTTGAACTTAAACCTTAAAAAGGGGAGAGTGACAAACTTCTTAATAGGCTTTGTCGTGTCTCAAGTATTACTTCTCCGACCCACCCTTCTCCCTAGTCTTTTGTTTTTTGGACTATTTGTTGGCTTAACTCTAGATATTTTTATGGGTATTGCTGCAGGATTAGCAGTCAGCTTGCTGCATTTGGTCATCAATAATTCTTTTAAACAATTTGTAGAACTAGCAATAGACTTCAACTTCAGTTCATACGCAAAATTGGCAAGTAATCAGCCAGCCATACGTCAATTAATAGTTGTTGCATCTGTCTTTGCTTACTCAATAGCTAATTTTCTCAAAACCAAAAACTGGAAACTCTTTGGGGCGGTAGCTCTAAGCTTGCTTGCTATCTTTCCTCGGTTTGGGTTAGAACACTTACAACCCTTTATCTTCTTTACGGTCTTACTTGCAAGTCAAAATAAAAACAAGAAAAACTGGCTAGAGTACCTGATTATTGGCGCGGTCAGCATCTTAATTATTTCTGGGCTGTTCCGAAATCGTTATGGAAATTATTTTTATAACCCTGAAACTATAAGGGTGAGTGAGAAACTAAAAAGTTTACCATTCTCCGAGATGTATCTCTTTGGTGCTTCTGACCTTCTCTATCCTCTCAGTGGCAAGTTACCAGCTGGCAAGCTCTATGTACCGTCTCTTCCGTGGTACCTTAATTATCCTGACTTTGAAAAGAAACTGGTTGAAGCTCTAAAAGTAAGCAACGTTCCAGTAATTGTGGATGAGAAATTTGAGGTGGATGGAGTGAAACTGATTCATTCTGCTCCCAAATTACACGAATATATTAAAATGAACTACAATTTAGTTGGAGAAATAGAAAACTTAAAGATTTATTACAAAAAGAAATGAAAATAGCAATCGACATCACGCAATCTATCTACGGAACAGGTGTTTCTAATTACACAAAAGAGATAGTCACTAGACTTATCAAAAATCACCCCAATGATGAATTTGTCCTTTTTGGTGGGTCTCTCAGGCGCAAAAAAGAACTCCTCCAGTTTGCCAAAAAAGCCGGAGGTATACCAAAAATTTATTCTATGCCCCCGTCTTTTATGGACTTTGTCTGGAATTCTCTCCACATTCTTCCAGTAGAAAACTTAATAGGTAAGGTGGACTTGGTTCACACTTCAGACTGGACAGAGCCACCATCCAAAATGCCTAAGGTAACTACAGTTCACGACCTTGTAGCCTTTAAATATCCCAAGACCTCAACTTCCAATATCCGCAACGCCCACCGCAAAAAACTAGCTTGGGTAATAAGAGAGTCAAAAAAAATTATTGCTGTTAGCGAGTCCACTAAGGCGGACTTAATCTCAATTCTCCGAGTCCCCGAAGAAAAAATTGTCGTTATTCACGAAGGAGCCCAAAGCCGCTACACACCTCAACCCTTAGAAATTCAAGAAATTGTCAAAAGGCGCTATAAAACAGGTGATGAATTTATCTTTGCTGTCTCAACCCTAGAGCCACGCAAAAACCAGACAGGATTAATAGAGTCCTTCAAAATAGTGAGAAAAACCTACCCTAATCTAATCTTGGTAATCGCCGGAAAAACCGGCTGGGGTGAAAAAGTTGAGCCCATTGAAGGTGTCAACATGCTTGGCTACGTCCCCGACAATGACCTGCCTGGGTTGTTTTCTGCCTGTGAAGCCTTTGTCCACCCTGCTTTCTATGAAGGCTTTGGGCTTACTCCGCTTGAAGCTATGTGTTGCGGAGCTGCCGTGGCTGTTTCCAACATGTCTAGTCTCCCAGAGGTTGTAGGTGAGGCAGGGGTTTACTTCGATCCTACCAGTGCTCAATCTATTGCTTCGGGAATAATTACAGCTATTCAGGATAAAGCCAAATACAGATCTTTGGGCCTAGAACAGGCCAAAAAGTTCTCTTTTGACAAGGCAGCCGAAAAAACATACAAAGTTTACGAGGATGTCTTAAAAAATCTTGAATAACTATGACTATTGGTATCGACATAAACGAAGCTAATATTCCTCAACGAGTGGGGGTAAATCAGGTAGCTTTTAACTTATTCCAAACTCTTGTAAACGAACTCTCAGAAGAAGATCATATAATTGCCTTTTCCAAAGAAAATCCTCTCCCAGACATGCCTGCAAGTTCCAAAAAACTTACCTATGAAATTTTTGGTGCCAAAAGGGCTTGGGTACTCACTAGCCTTACCAAACGCCTCCTGATTGGCAAGCCAAAAGTAGATGTGCTTTTTTCTCCTAGTCACTACACCCCCCTAATCACATTTACCCCCAGTGTTATCTACCTCATGGACATGTCCTATGAGCATTTTGGCTCCGATTTTTTTACAAGCTACGACATCAACCAGCTAAAAAGATGGACCCCACTATCCGCCAAAAAAGCCAAAAAAATTATTACCATCTCCGAGTTTTCCAAAAAAGAAATTATTGCAGCTTACAAAATAAGGCCAGAAAAAGTAGAAGTGGTATATCCTTCTTTTAACAAAAACTTATTTCATGCCAAAGTGCCTTCTACCAAAATAGTGCAACTAAGGAAAAAATACGGACTCAAAGGAAAGTATCTTTTTTACTGGGGCACACTACAGCCCAGAAAAAATATCAACAAACTCATTGAGGCTTTTGCCAAACTAGACAGATCTCAGCTAAAACTTGTTATCTGTGGCAAAAAAGGCTGGCTCTACGAACAGATTTTTGATTTGGTAAAAAGACTAAATCTAGAAGACAGAGTTATTTTTATTGGTTTTGCTCCAGACGAAGACTTACCAGGACTGATTAAGTCTAGTAGAGGTTTTGTTTTACCAAGTCTCTATGAAGGATTTGGCATGCCTGTGGTTGAGTCGCAAGCTGTGGGAGTTCCTGTTGTTGTCTCTCGCACTAGCTCCTTGCCAGAGATAGCTGGGGATTCTGCTATATATATAGAAGATCCAAACTCAGTAGACAGTATCAAAGAGTCTCTAGAAAAACTCCTCTCACTAACTCCAGCCCAAAGAGATAAGATAATAAAAGATGGCAAGGAAAACGCCAAAAGATTTGATTGGGTAGCCTCTGCCAAACAACTAATAAATATTTTTAAAAATGTTAATTCTTAACCTCCACATTTCCAGCAACGGAATCTATTTTCAAGACAAAGAAGGTCAAAAATTGCCTCTAGGCAAGTCTATTCAGAAAATAATTAATCGTTTTAAAAGTATATTCTTGGATTTTGAAATTATGTTGCTCAACATGATAGGAAACTTTCCCTCTCACCAAGTTCGCAAATTTTTCCTGAGACTTGCAGGAGTGAAGTTGGGCAAGGCTTCTTTTATCCATGTAGGAGCCAAGTTTTTTGGTTATAAAAATGTCACCATTGGTGAAGGAACCATAATTGGTAATGGAATATTTATAGATGGTAGAGATAAAGTGGTTATTGGCAGTCACACAGATATTGCCTCCGAAGTTATGATTTATAACTCCGAACACGATCTTTCAGATCCTACATTTGCAGCCATTGAAGAACCAGTTTCAATTGGTAGTTACTGTTTTATTGGCCCCAGAGTTATTATTATGCCTGGGGTAAGCATTGGAGACGGAGCTGTAGTAGCAGGAGGAGCCGTCGTTACCAAAGATGTCCCTGCTAATACCATAGTCGGTGGCGTTCCAGCCAAAGTGATAGGGGAGAGAAAGCTAGCAAAACACAATTACAAGTTAGGCAGACCAAAACTTTTTCAGTAATGAAAATAAGGTTACCCCTATTACTTCTTTATATTTTAGGTGTAATTTATTTAGTACAGCCAGCTAAGCCTCTACCCTTTTTATCATCTGGTGGAGTTTCGGACGAGCCAGGGGATACTTATCAGCACCCAGACCAGCGAGGCTTTTATACCAATCTTACTCGTGGAGAGGTTCTATCAGAAGTTCAAGAAAAAACCACGCTAAATATTTTTGGTCTCAAAATTCCCAGTTACCGACTCAATTACCGACCAGAAGAGGCCACAACTCTAGTAAGAGACCAGCTGAAAAGTAACTATTTAGAAGAAATAATCTATCCACTTCATAGCTCATATTTTGTAAATGGTTGGGAGCCAAAAAAAGCCCCTATAAACCCCAATCGCAAAAACCCAGTCGACATGAACTTATCACTGCATGGCGTTCCCTTCGACGCCAAAATTACTTTACTACCTATCACTAGTAAACCTATATACAGAATTCTAATTTGGACTCTTATTTTTCCCGCTACTTACTTTGTCTTCAAATCATTAAAGATGAGCATTAAAGATGAATAAGGTAGAGCTTTCCGTTATTATTCCTTCATTCAACACCAAAAGCATTCTTAAGTCTTGCTTGGACTCCATCATAAAAAATACTCAAGACCTTAATTACGAAATAATTTTGGTAGAAAATGGCTCCAAAGATGGCTCGCTCCAGATGCTACAGGGATACAAGAAAAAATCCAAAAGAGTGAGGGTCATTAATGCACGCAAAAACTTAGGATTTGGTAGGGCCAACAACGTAGGTGTAATTAAGTCAAAAGGCGAGTACTTGCTGTTTTTGAATTCAGACACAATCATTACTGACAATTCTCTAAGAGAATCCGTAGACATTCTCAAGTCACGTAAAGATGTGGGGGTATTTTCCTGTCGCTTGTTAAACTCAGATCTATCTGTTCAAGAGTCCGGTGGACACTTTCCCAATCTGTTTAACTTATTTGCTTGGCAATTTGGTATCGACGACTTGCCAATAATAGGAAACTTGATTCCTTCCTTTCATCCCCATAGAAGTCAGTATGACAAAGACAAAGCCTTTGATTGGGTAACAGGTGCCTTCATGATGGTTCCCAAAAAAGTATTTATGGAAGCAGGTATGTACGACAAGAATATTTTTATGTACACCGAGGAAATGGAACTAAACTACAGAATTGCAAAACTGGGATACAAAACCTTAAGTACCAAAAAGCCCACTATTATCCATTTGGGTAAGGCTTCAGGGGGTTCAGAGCTCGCTATCACTAGTGAAGTAAAAAATATGATTTACTTTTGGCGTAAGCACAAGCCTAGCTGGCAGCTACCTCTTGTCAAGCTTGCTTTCTTCTTTGGCTCATTGCTTCGCTTAATATTATTTGGGATAATCAAAATAGATGAAAAAAGCCGAAACACCTACCTTAAGGCTCTTAAACTCAGTATTTAAATATCTCGTCGCCGCGATCTTTATTTTTATACCGCTTTATCCAAAGTTTCCTTTGTTTAATGTTCCCTTTACTTACGTGGCTATTCGTGCCGAGGATTTTCTTATTAGTCTTACTCTTTTGGTCTTGGGTCTAAAATTTTTGGCAGAAAAACAAATTAAGTTTCCAAAGATTACTTTTCTTTTCTTGGTTTACCTATGCGTGGGGCTTTTATCAGCCCTGTCTGCCATACTAGTTACCAAAAATGTCAGTGCTCCTCTGGTACTGCTTCACTTTTTTCGTCGCATTGAGTACATGTCTCTCTTTTTTATTGTGTATTACGCTGCCAAAAACGAAGGTACTAGAAAATATTTGTTTGAACTTGCCATTCTACCTGCTGTCGGCGTTTTGCTTTATGGACTAGCACAAATCTTTCTGGGAGCTCCTGTTATCTCCACCATGGATGCTGAATCTAGTAAAGGGACTGCCCTAACCTTAAGAGCCGGTGTCATGCTTAATAGCACCTTTGCGGGGCACTACGACCTCGCAGTGTACCTAATCATGATGATGACTTACATAACAGCGCTCTCTTTTTCTTTTAAGAAAAATCTCAGCAAAATTCTTATGGCCATTCCTTTTTTTGCCTTGCTTTGGCTGTTTATGCAAGCAGGGTCCAGAATTGGTTTGCTAGGATTGACGTTGTCTATTTGCATCCTTGCCTACTATTTTAAAAACTACATCTTTGGTTTTATTTATCTTCTTATCGTCTTTGGCAGCATTCTTACCTCTCCAGGTTATATCGGCAGGTTTATGAATCTTTATAACGTCGTTGTCGACAAGTTTTCCATGATTCAAATCTTTACCCCGGTCTATGCTGCCGAAGAAGCCCAAAGAGCCATTCAAAACGATACTTCTACTAGTATAAGATTCGATGTGGAGTGGCCCAGAGCCATGCGTTCTTTTTACAAAAATCCCTTTCTTGGTACTGGTTACTCATCAATTTCCCTGGCAACTGACAATGATTATCTTAGAGCCTTGGGGGAGACGGGCCTCCTTGGACTACTTTCCTTTTTGTCACTTCTTTACTACATCTTTAAACAACTAAAGTCCAAGATCGCCGATACTGTAGGGCTAAACAAAATAATTTCTATTGCTACCTTAGGAATATTCGTGGCCTTTTTGTCTTCTGCTATTTTTATTGACGTCTTTGAGTCTAGTAAAATTGCCATTCTCTTTTGGGCTTACCTAGGTCTTGCTTTTAGTATTACCAAAAAATCCAAAAATGCGTAAAATTGATTTTTTCCTAGCTATTATTATTACAGTTTTGGCTTTTGCCGTGAGGCTATATAAGCTAGACAATCCTGTTGCTGACTGGCACTCTTTCCGTCAGGCCGACACCGCTGCCGTGGCTAGAAATTTTGTTAAGGATGGATTCAATGTTTTGTATCCTCAGTCAGACAGTTTCACCATCTTAAACGAAAAAAGATTACCAAATCCCAATCGCTACTTTATCAATGAGTTTCCACTTTATAACTCAATTGTTGCTGTAGTTTACAAAAACTTTGGCATCAACACAAACTATGCCCGCCTGGTTAGTATCAGCTTTGCCGCCCTGGGAACATTCTTCTTATACCTGCTCACCAGAAAATTGTTTGATACTAAAGTAGCAGCTCTGGCAACACTTTTTTATGCAATTTTGCCTTACAACGTTTATTATGGCCGCGTCATTATGCCGGAGCCAGCCTTTATTTGTTTTTCTATAATTAGCTTTTACCTCCTGTTACTTTTTGTAGAAAAACCAAATCTTCTTAGGGGTCTAATCTTTTCGATAATTTTTGCCACCGCCATGTTGGTTAAGCCCTATGCTATCTTTTTGTATATTCCTTTTGTTTACTGGGTGTTTGCAAACCATGGCCTTCAAGCATTTAAAAAACCCATGTTCTACATTGCCCCAATCCTGTCTCTTATTCCACTAGCCTTATGGAGATACCATATTTATTTGCATCCAGAAGCGGCGTTTGCTAGCAAGTGGCTCCTTAACCAAGGAGATATCCGTTTTAGCGGCGCCTTTTTCCGCTGGCTAATTTTTGACAGGTTGAATAGACTTATTTTTGCGACAGGAGGATTTGTCCTTATGTTCTTTGGCTTTGTGTCCTCGGTCCAAAACAAAAAAGGATGGCTAATAATAACTTGGCTTCTAAGTGTCCTTACTTATTACACTGTTTTTGCCATGGGCAATGTTACTCACGATTATTATCAGCTACCCATAATGCCGGTAGGGGCCATACTTGTTTCTCTCGGATTCTTCAATCTCTTAGAAAATGGCAAAAATCTTTTTCAAAAAATTGTTCTTACTGGAGTTGCAATTACTCTTATTACTATTTCTCTTGCCTTTGGCTGGTTTGAAGTAAGAGGGTTTTATCAGGTCAATGACCCTGCAATTGTAGAAGCGGGCAAGCGCATTGACGAAATAACTCCGGCTGATGCTCGTGTAATTGCACCGTACCAAACAAGTCCGTCTTTCTTATACCAAACCAATCGACATGGCTGGACACTTGGCGCTGATATTGAAAGCAAAATCACAGATGGGGCAACTTATTATGTCTCCACAAGCTATGATGACGAAGCTCATGAGCTGGAGAAAAAATATACCTTGGTAGAAAAAAATTCAAAGTTTATAATAATCAAACTAACTCCCAAATCTAAATGAAAATTTTAATGCTCACCCCTTACTTGCCATTTCCAGATTCATCAGGTGGTCAAATCAGGACTCAAAACTTACTCAAACATCTTTGCAAAAATCACGAGATTACTTTGATTTCATTAATCAAAGACAAGGAGGAAAACAAAAACATCAAGCCACTTCTTAAGTACTGCAAAAAGGTCCTTACTTTTGAGCGAAGCAAAAGCCCGTGGACTATAAAAAATATTCTCAAGACAGGCTTTTCTCTCGATCCATTTCTAATTGTTCGTAACTACGCTGCTGGAGTCAAGGAAGCTGTAGCAAAGGAGCTAGAAACTGAAGAATACGATCTTATTCACGCCGAGACTTTTTACGTTATGCCCAGTATCCCAAAAACCAACGTCCCAATTATCTTGGTAGACCAAACCATAGAGTACCTGGTTTATCAGCACTATGTCAATGAAACCGCACCATGGTACATTCGTCCGCTTCTACAAATTGATGTTGAAAAGATGAAATACTCCGAGAGATACTACTGGAAAAAAGCTTCGCAAGTCGTAGCTGTTTCTGAGGCGGACAAAAAGGAGATGATTAAACTAGAGCCTAGTTTAAACGCTCAGATTGTTCCCAATGGAGTTAATCTGGATTTGTTCCAAAAGAAGACAGATTGGAACACCAAAGAAAAATCTATTTTACAAATAAGTAATTTTAAGTGGCTTCAAAATGTAGAGGCTGCTCACTTACTAATAAACAAAGTTTATCCGTTAGTGAAGAATAAGATCCCTGAAGTAAAACTATGGATAGTGGGCCAGCATGTACCAAAAGATATTTTGAGTATTAAAAACAAAAATATTATCATTAAATCTGTACCAGAAGACGATTCCAAAACTTTGGTAGACTCTTGGCATGACGCTAGTGTTTTTGCCTCTACCATCAAAGGACCAGGCGGAACCAGACTAAAAAACTTGGCTGCAATGGCTAGTCAGCTTCCTATAGTCTCAACTAGGGTTGGTGTAGAGGGTTTAAAAGTAAAAAACAAAGTCCACGTCCTTATAGGCAACTCGCCACAAAAAATGGCTGATCTTATCGTAAAAGTGCTAAAATCTCCAAAGTTAGCCAAACGGCTTGCTATCGCCACCAGAAAACATGTAGAAGAAAGTTTTGACTGGAAAATAATAGCTGAGGGGCTAGACAAGCTCTATCAAAACCTAAATTCAAAATGAAAAAATATAAGTACGAACTGGCTGTAGTTATCGTAAACTACAACACTCAAGATCTTACCGACAACTGCCTTGCCTCGGTCTACAAAGCCGAAGCTCCAAGTGGTGGACTTCAGGTGGTGGTGGTAGATAACGGTTCCAAGGATGGTAGCGTGAAGATGATAAAAGAGAAGTATCCTCAAGTGACACTTATAGATCATGGATTAAACTCAGGGTTTGCAAAAGGGAATAATATTGGTGCCGACGCCGCCAATGCAAAATATATTTTGTTTTTAAATTCCGATACTATTGTTAAGAGATTCAGTCTTGTAAAGCCTCTAAAATACTTAAAGACATATCCCAAGGTTGGCGCTGTTACTATCCGCTTGTATCTCAAAGATGGAACTATTGACCTCGATAATCACCGTGACTTTCCTACACCTTGGGCCTCTTTTACCAAGTTTTCCAAATTAGGAAAAATATTTCCCAAATCTGAGTTTTTTAATGCATATTATTTGGGCTGTAAAAAAATAGACAAGATTCATCAGATTCCTGTGGCAGCTGGCTCATACATGATGATGCCCAAAAAACTTTTCGATGATATTGGTAGGTGGGATGAAACCTATTTCTTCTATGGAGAAGACATTGACCTTTGCTACCGCATCAACGAAGCAGGCTACAAAATTGTCTATTATCCAAAAGTAACAACTATTCACCTTAGAGGTTCCAGTTCCGGTCTCCGAAAAGAAAACGCCAAGACCAAAGCTTCTTCCAAAAAAGATCGTATCAGATTAGCTAAAGCCTCGGTCGACGCTTGGAGGATTTTTTACAAAAAGTTTTATGTCAACAAATATCCATTTTGGGTTACAGCAATAGTACTGGCTGGTATATCACTGATTGGTAACATCAGAATTCTTTCATATAAACTTAAAAGATGAGAATAGGAATTGACGCCAGACTCTACGGACCAGAACATACCGGTTTAGGTAGATACGTTACCAATTTGGTAGACAACATTCTTAAGCTGGATAAGGAAAACAACTACGTCTTGTTTGTCACCAGAAAACACAAATATGATTTTGTGGCCAGTGACAAGCTGAAAATTGTTGTGGCTGATGTGACTGTCTATACTTTTGCTGAGCAACTACTCTTACCCTTTATTTTTGGAAAAGAAAAACTCGATCTCCTACACGTGCCTCACTTTAATGCCCCTATACTTTACTTCGGTAAACTTATCATTACCCTCCACGACCTTATTAAGCATAGCTCCAAAGGCCCAGAAACTACCACCAGAAACTACTTTTCTCACACACTTATACGCGCTGCCTATTATCTTGAAACATATTTAGTGGCAAGAAAAGCATGTAAAATTTTGGTGCCTACCAACTTTGTAAAAGCAGAAGCTACTAGAATTCTAAAAATTAAACCTGACAAGATTACCGTTACTTACGAAGCCTCAGATAACTCACTCAAAAAAATGAGCTTAACTGCCAAAGAGAAAATAAAAGTACTGCACAAGTACGGACTTACCCAGCCATTTTTGATATACACAGGCAACCTTTACCCTCACAAAAATGTAGATCTTCTTATAGAGGCAGTAGTAGAACACAATAAAAACAAAGAGGTGGACTTGTGCCTTGCTATAGTCTGTGCCAGATCTGTTTTTTACGAAAGAGCAGCTAAGAAAATTGAGAAATTTGCAGCAGGGGACAGGGTGAAACTACTTGGGTTTGTAGATGATATTGAGCTGAGCAAGCTTTACTCTCTATCTCTCGCCCTTGTTCACCCAAGCAAAATGGAAGGCTTTGGCCTTACCGGACTGGAAGCTATGAATGTCGGTCTACCTGTAATAGCATCAAACAGTACCACTCTTCCAGAAGTTTATGGAGATGCCTGTTTGTACTTTGATCCAAATTCTCTGTCCAGTTTGGTGGATGCTATAGAAGAGATAATCAAAAAGCCAGAAGTCAGAGAAAAATTATCTTTCCTAGGACCAAAACAAGTAAAAAAATATTCTTGGAAAAAAATGGCCAAAGAGACACTCGATGTGTATAAAACAATTGAGCAAAAATGAAGGTTGCCATAGTTTATGACCGAGTTAATAAATTTGGTGGTGCCGAAAGATTTTTGCAGAAAATTTTCTCTATTTTCCCCAATGCGCCCATTTTTACTTTGGTTTCAGACAAATCAAAGTCTAGCTGGGTAGGAGATCACCCAGTGTTCTCAACTTTCTTGAACAAAATCAAATTTTTCCGAACTCGTCACGAACTTCTAGCTCCCATTGCTCCAATGGCGTTTGAAACTCACAATTTTAAAAAATATGATCTGATTATTAGTGTTACTAGCTCCGACGCCAAATCTATTATTACCCTTCCTCACCAGACACATATTTGTATTTGTCTGACACCTACCCGTTACTTGTGGAGCGGAAACAAAAACTACAGCAAAGACCCAAAGATGAAATACCTGCCTTCATTTTTGCTGAGGTATTTTCGTTTTGTGGACAAGCTAGCTTCCGAAAGACCTGATTATTTCATAGCTATTTCTGAAGAGGTAAAAAAGAGAATCAAAAAATACTACGAAAAGGACTCTGTAGTTATTTATCCTCCTGTAAACTCTCAGTTTTTTGTGAAGCGTCCAGTAAGTAAATCCAAAAGGAAGCATTTCTTGCTAGTGTCTCGCCTGGTGCCATACAAAAAAACAGATTTGGTTATCCGAGCATTCAATAAAACGGGCAAAAAACTTATTGTAGTAGGGGAGGGAAGTGAGCAAAAAAGACTAACGCGTCTTGCCAAGAAAAATATCAAGTTTCTCGGCGCCATTTCTGACACAGAGCTAAAGAAGTATTACGCAAATGCCAAAGCAATAATTTTCCCCCAGCGCGAAGATTTTGGCCTAGTGCCGCTTGAGTCTCAAGCTGCAGGCACACCAGTAATAGCATATGGCTTTGGTGGTGCAACAGAAACAGTCATCAAAAACAAAACTGGTGTTTTCTTTTATTCCCAAAAAAAGGAATCTCTAATAAAAGCTTTGGACAAATTTAAGAATACGGAAATAAAATACCAGGACTGCATTGATAATGCCAAAAAATTTGGCGAAAAAGAGTTCAAGGAAAATCTTCTTAAGTTTATCAACGAAGTGGTTTAGAGTTCCAAATGCCAGCAGTATTTTTAAAAATCACCTGAATTGATTTTTTCAGTAACTTTGTTGACCATTCCTGTTTTGTCTTTTCTGGAGACCAAAATGCCTTCGTCTGACTCAATCACTACAATATCAGTTAGCCCAATAGTAGCAATTTTTTTGCCTGACTTGCTCCATAAAAAGTTATTCTCTCCATCCAGTTGAAGCGTTCCTCCCATTCCTGGCGTAACTTTTCTTTCGTCATAAAACTTACTTACGGCCTCCCAAGTCCCAAAATCTATCCACTCAAAGGGAACTACAATAACTAGAGAATTTCCATCCCGGTGAGAAAGTTGAGCCACTTCTTCTAACATTCCCTTGGGCATTTTGGCAAACTCATCTTCAGTTTTTGCCCCATCAACTATATTTTTTAAGGGTTGGTACCAATCTATTCGATATTTTTTGTAAAGATTCAACAAATCATTCCCCGTAGTAGTTGTGTGGTTACAGTGAAGTAAAAGGTCGTTTGTCCCCATCAAAGAATTCAATTTTTCTACTTCGCTTCTGTCTACAAAGTCCTTAATTTCAAATATCTTCACCGCACTTTCATCAGGTAGCTGTTGCCCCATTAAGAGATAATCAACTCCAGCTTGTAGCCATTTGGGGGCAAAGCCTCCGGTAACATACTTGTGAGTTTTTTTGGCATACTTTTCAGCTAGTTCCAAAAGATCAAAAATGGCTTCTTCGGGAAGTCGCAAGTCGTCTACTTGAATAATTCCAAAAACCTCGTCCCCGAGACCTTTCTTGATTAAGTTCGCCGCAAGAAGCCCTGTGGCAGGTCCTGTATTTCTAGTTTCTGGTTCAATAAATATATTTTCAGCCTTAAGTTCTGGAACTTGGTTCTTAGCAATTTTTGCTTGGATCTCGTTTGTTTGTAAAAAAATTTCTTCCGGCTTAAACTTCTTTCGAAGTACTCTCCAATTTATTTGGAATAGTGAGTCGCCATTCACTAATGGTAAAAAGTGCTTCGGCATTGAAGCTGTACTCATTGGCCACATCTTACTACCTACCCCTCCACAGATTATTACTGGTATCATGTTGCCATTATACCCAAAGTAGGGCATAGTGGTTATATATTAGAAATGGTCATTTTTAGGTTAAAATAATACCAAACCATGTTTTACAGCATCTCAAAAAGAGTTTTAGATATTTTTTCTGCCATCATTTTAGCGGTGCTTTTCCTTCCTATATGGGTAATTATACCCATCCTCCAGAAGTTGGATTCAAAAGGTCCAATCTTCTACAAGCCTGAAAGAGTTGGTAAAAATGGCAAAAAATTCGGCATGTACAAGTTTAGATCAATGAAAATGTTTGAAGTCGATGGGGAAGAAGTCCACGCTACTGAATTTTGGAACCATAATCCTGAGCTTTTTGAAAAGTATAAAAAGAATGGATGGAAACTAGAGCTAGATGAAGATCCAAGGATTACTAGACTAGGCAAGATACTTCGTCAGACTAGTATTGATGAAATGCCGCAAGTAATAAATGTGTTGAGGGGGGAAATGAGTTTGGTTGGTCCAAGAGCGTATGTAGAGCCAGAACTCAAAGATGCAATTAAGAGATATGGAAATAAGATTGAAATACTTATAGATCAAAGTTTATCTGCAAAACCTGGAATTACTGGACCCTGGCAGGTATCAGGGAGAAACGATATTCCTTGGAATCAGCGAGTTGCAATTGATGCAGACTATGCCCAAAGAAAATCGATCATCTACGATCTTTACATTATTCTCAAAACGCCATTTGCTATGATTAGTAAGTGGTAATCTATTAAAAGTATTTTTTATGAAAAAATTTCTCATCTTCCTTACGCCCATTTTAGTTTTAGTCCTTATCTTTGCAGGCATTGGTTTTTACGCCTATTCTCAAGCAAAAACCTTTTTGCCAAACATCAACGCCCTTCAGCTTACTGGCAACGAGATGAAAGATGCCTTCCAAAAGCAGGATCTAATAATAGCCAAAGCAAAATCAGCTGAACTAAAAAAGCAAATTGAGGAAATGAACACCAAGTACCAAAAATATTCTTGGGTCGCAAAAATTCCTTTTTTGGGTAACTATGCAAAGGATGGCCAGTACGGACTCAATGCAGCTACTCATTTGACCAAGTCTCTTGATACCTTAATAGTTTCCGTAGAGCCTTACGCCGATCTTCTAGGTTTTGTCACTAGTGCTACAGGCGAAGCAAAAGCCAAAACAGCCCAACCTCAAACCATCGAAGACAGAATCGTTTTTATGGCCCAGACACTAGACAAAATTAGCCCAGACTTGGACAAAGTCGCCGTCGACATGGACCTAGCTCAAGCAGAACTAAATAAAATTGATGAAAAGAGATACCCAGAATCAGTCAAGGGTAAAGCTGTTAGAAGCAAGATAACAAGTTTAAAGTCTACCGTTTCTGAGTCCGCCTCACTTCTCTCACAAGCTAAGCCTCTCATAAAATTATTGCCAGAACTACTTGGAAATCCAAATGCCAAAACTTATATGGTCTTATTCCAAAATGATGCCGAACTCCGACCTACTGGTGGATTTATGACCGCCTATGCATTTTTAAGAGTTACCAAGGGTCGAATTGAGCCACTTTCTTCCTTTGATATCTACGATCTAGACGCTCGTTTTAACAAAAAAGTTCCCGCCAATCCTGCTATCAAAAAATACTTAAACGAAACATATTTAAATCTTCGTAATGTAAACATGTCTCCAGACTACAAAGTTTCTATGGATGAATTTTACAAATACTACAGAGATATTCCAGGAATGCCAAAGCCAGATGGCATCATTGCTATCGATACTCGCTTCCCAGTAGAAATCCTCAAAGTAATTGGACCTATCGGTGTCGGTGGCTGGGGCAACTTTGGACCACAAAATGATCCACGCTGCGACTGTCCACAAGTAGTTTATGCTCTCGAAGAAATTGCTGATAAGCCAGGATCAACTGTGAGAGTAGGTCGCAAAGCAGTCCTTGGACCTCTAATGCACTCCATGATGGCCAACGCTATGGGTAGTCCAAAACACACTTGGCCTAAACTTCTTAATGTGGTTTTAAACTCAATCAAAGAAAAGCATTTAATTTTCTACTTCACCGAAGACAATCCTCAAAAAATTGCTGAAGACTTTAATGCAGCTGGCAGAGTAAAGGAATACGCAGGGGACTATCTACACATCAATGACGCCAATTTAGGTGGAGCCAAAACCGATATGTTCTTAACTCGCGAAGTAGAACAAGAAATAACTAGCGAAAATGGCAAGGTAAACAAAACTGTCACCATTAGTTACAACAATCCTCGCAAAGGAGATAACTGCAATCTAGAAGCAGGTGCCTTGTGTTTGAATGGAACCTATCGAGATTACATCAGACTCTACGTCCCCAAAGGCTCCAAACTACTTTCTGTAGTCGGGTCAGAAGTCAAAGAAGAAGTTAGTGAAGATCTTGGTAAAACCGTCTTTGAAGCCTTCTTTACTATGCGTCCACAATCTCAAAGTAAAATTGTCTTCAAATACGAGCTTCCAAATATGGATCTAAGTACCTACCGACTATTGATTCAAAAACAGCCAGGTTTGCCTACTATCAAACACACCATACTCTTTAACGGCAACCAAACAACCGTCGATCTCTCTGAGGACAAAGAAGTAATCCTCAACTAGAAAATGCGCGGTAGCTACAATGATCTTGGAGTAATAATCAAAACTCAAGATTATAAAGAAGCTGACAAAGTAATCACCATCCTAACCGCCACTCATGGCTTGGTGCATTACTTTGCCATAGGTGCTCGACGTAGTGCTTCCAAAAAAGCCGCTCACCTGGACCTTCTCTCACACATCAAATTTTCGGCCAACACCAGCAATAACCAGAGTTATTTAATGCAAGCTGACTCTCTAAACTTTTTTGCCGAAATAAAAAACAATCTCAAAAAAATTGGGCTAGCCATGTCTTTTTTGGAAATTATTTATCACTTATTACCAGCGGAAGTTGAGGATAACGAAACATACAAGTCGTTTGTGATCTTTCTAGACAGTCTCAATAATTCAAAAGATGAAAACTCGGACAAGGTATTGTCTCGAAAATTTGGCTCGTATCTCCTTCGCCATCTTGGTTATCCGCCACCTCCATCTAGTGGCACCAACCTCAGTAATTATTTTGAAACATTGATGAATAGAAAAATAATAGGCAAAGAAATCGGCTAAATGTTCTATAATAAACCTATGTATTTGAAAAAAATTATTCCAGTTTTGGTACTCGGGCTTTTACTTTCCGGATGTGGTGCAAAAAAAGACACAACTACCAATACTAAAACGCCAGTAGGGAATAAAATACTTATCAACGAGCTTCCGGTTAAAGACCGACCCTTTATTACCTTAGTTCCACACGCTACCAACAGACTTTTTACTTTTGTGGGTTTAAATATCAACAAAGCCCAAGAGTCATCAATAGACTTGGAATACCAATCTGGAGACCTTCTTAAGGGTGTCAAAGCCAATATCGATGTTCCTATCCCTCAGACCTACGTCAAAGCCATTATTTTGGGTAGCTGCTCTACTGGTGGCAAGTGTAGTTTTGATAAAGAATTAAAAACAGGAACTTCAAAACTCAGACTTAAGTTCGCTGGTCAAAACGAAATCCATCTTCTCAAAGGAGACTTTACTTTTGTAACTGGTCAGCCAAGTTTGCCAGATGGAAAAGTAGCATTTGAACCAAGTAAGCTCACCGCCAAAGAAAATCTGATTATGATGAACTCCTTTGGTTTACCAAAAGCCATAGACAAGGAAATTGTTTTGTACCCTGTCGTCTTTTCGGCGACAAACGACAAAGCTATTTCTGGTCAGCTTAGCTTAACCGCAACAGGAGCAACTTCTGCCATGATCTATGACGGCACTGATTATCAGCCACTAAAAACCACCGAGAAGGATGGCAAAATAATTATTAGTCTCAACCAAAAGCCATATTCCATGTCCGCAGAAATTGTCCGCGACGACGAAAAGGGGAGCAAGGAATCTCTAAACCTCTACCTCCTCGGCCCAATCATCCTGGTTAAATAAAACAATGCCAGCATTTAATCAACTTGGTGAAGTTGTTGGGGTTCACAGTGCAGCGCAGAACGAGTCTTTATCTCAAAAAGTAGAGAGGGATGTACCACCAGAAAGTCTGAAGTACCGAGATATGGCCTGCGTCGAAACTATAATCGATCCTTCAAGATCTTCCAGAGAAAGTCATGCAATCACCTTAGATTTCAATAAAGTTGTATATAAGTGTCAATACCTCGGGAAATTTATCAATATTCTTGATCGGCAAACTGGCAACGTTCAAACTGTGGAGTTACCTGAGATGGTATTTAACGTCCAACTATCAAAAGACCAGCATGATTTATTTTTTGGTTCAGATGGAGATTTTTATATTTACGATTTAAATAGTCTTTCTCAAAAGACAGTTTTTAAGGACGCTAATCCGAAGTACGGGAGCCCTGAAGCAAACCAACTTAATAAAAATGTTTGTGTGGTCGAGTGTGCAAATGGTCTTTTTGGATTTAATCTCCTTGAAGGAGGGGAGTCAGCTCTATTGTTGGATCCAGTTGCGGAACTTGGTGGTCCAACTGACGCCATCAGGTTTTACCATGGTGACGGCAAGCCAATGGCACTGATTAGTGCCGGTCAGAAATTAGTTATATACGATCTTAAGGCACATTCATTCTCAGAACTTCATAATGGAGCGGAGGTCAACTCAGTTAAAGCAATTTCAGAGTCTAGAGATGGAAAATACTTTTTGGTGGGAGACAGGGGGAAAGTCATGTTTCTTGACAAAGAAAATATACAATTTGATGGTACGAAAGAAATTGAGGTAGCACAAATATATGAAGGTAAAAAAATTACCGAACAGATTTTTCAGGTTGAAGAGTCTCTGGACTCTAAACATCTAATTGTTAGAGCCACTAACAGTATCATGATTATCAACCTAGAAACAGGAAAAGAAGTAAAAAGAATTCCGGGTGGACGACAGTTTTTTCAATCCCCAGAAACTGGTGATCTGTCTGTAAATACAGATAGTGGAATTGAAATGTGGTCGTTTAACTATGGCAATGGGCATGAGAGTAAAAAGGTGCGTATCAAGAATGGGGAGTTACTCAATGATCAGCAGTGGTATGGGAATTCAATTAAAATAGAAGACAAAACTGAAGAAGGTACGTTCTGGTTGTTTGTTAAAAACCATGAGGCTGCGTTGTTAGAATCGAGAAAGGAATTTAAATGGGGAAAACAGCGAATCTATTTTGACATCCCTCTCGAACAATTAGAAAAAATGTCTAGCTTGGTTGAACAAGCTGCTATAAAGTCGAGGGTAGCAATTTCATACAAATTTGTTGACACTGATCTAAGTAAAAATTCTCAGCTGACTCTTGATAGAAAAGTTACCAGATTTGTGACCAACTTTGCAACAATTGAAGATGCGAAAAATTTTTATGAAGCTCTGAGACAAATTCCCGGGTATAACGAAATTCCTTCTGATTCTATACCAGAAGACTTTGCGCACTCTCTAGACCATAAGGCGTTTTACGCTCAAGACTACAAGGAGTATAGAGGATTAGACGTACAGAATATTTTTAATTCACTAATCGGATTTATAAAAAACGAAGATGGCAGTTACAGTCGTGAAAATATTGAAGGTGGAATCGAAACACTTAGTGAAGGGGAGTATAGAGATCGCCTAGCAAAGGCGGACATTTCAGGTTTAATGAAAAAAGCCTGGGAGGGAACGCCTGTCTGATGGGTTATTGCCTGCGCTGGAATGACAAGAAGATAATTTAAAGTATTACACTTGTCATTCCAGAACCGATCTGGAATCTATGCAAACAATTCCGCCATCGTGCATGTCCGCCTATGGCGGAAAAACCTCCGAGCTGTGGCAATCTCAAAACGTTTCTTGCCTTATAATTTACTAATGGAAATTGCCCCTGGAATTGATACTGGAGTATCTACGATATCTGAGAATATACAAGATCTACTTTCAAAGAAGGATTACTCACCATCGTATACAGCCAAATTAATTAATCGAGCGATTGAAGAAAAGAGATACAAGTCTTATCCTGGCAGAAAATATATTAGGAGGGGACATTTTATCGAATTAGATTCTACATTTCTTGATTTCAGAGGTGTAAATGCAGAATTTAATAACTCAAACAGAAAAATTATATATCCCAATTTTACAATGCCTAGTGCTGAAGGGCAGATGGTTATGGTTGCTATAGATAAACTTGTCGAAAAATACTCCCCTGAATCTTTAGATGAAGATTCGTTTTATAACCTTTTGGCAGCAATGGTTTTGGCTGTTGGAGCTGCTCATGTTTTCCCAGATGGAACTGGGAGAACAGCGGTAGGATTGGCAGATGTATTCCTTAGAAAATATAAGAATAAATCACTAGATCTGAACCTTCTTCAAAGTAGAGACGATGAATTGACGAGGTTTATGATTATTGGTTCGGTTATTATGTTTCCAGGGGAATATGCTCCCAATGAAGCGATCAAATCAGTTAAGGATGGCGGGCAGAGAAAAGTAGAGATTCCTAATCTGAGTACTCATACGCTAAATGAAACACAGAGTTATGCTCGTGAATTCGCTAAAAGCATTATTAGTAAATTGGATTTATTTAACCCAAAAATTTTACAAAGCATTGACGAAGAACCATTTTCATTGAAGAAACGTTCAGTTGAACCTATAGCGAAACTTTTAAAAGATTGTACAAAATAAAATTAATTTGTGTCAATTTTTTTAGAGTGATTAGTTCAAAAATCGTCCCATCGGGCGAGCAATCGGTTTTGTCGGGGGGTCATTATGACGTCTTTCCATCTTTGGTAGAATAACATCATGAGTGACGATTTAAAGTGGGTATCAACAACAAACATGTTGGTTATTGACAACGGCAAGCTTCTAGTCTTGAAGAGGGGTGAAAATGAGAAAGACTTCCCAGGTTGGTATATGTTGCCAGGAGGCAAACAGGAAAGCAACGAAACACCCTTACAAGCAGGAATTAGAGAGACTTATGAGGAAACTGGGATAAAAGTAGGCGATCCAAAGTTAAGGGTTGTGGCGACCCATAACCACAATTACCGAGGCAAAGTTTATATTGTTTATATTTTCTCTACCACAGAGTTCTCTGGTGAATTAGTCCAGTCTGACGAAGGAGAGTCGATGTGGGTTAAACTAGAAAGCCTGATGGATGACCCAAAGTTATATCCAGACTTAAAAAGGCATATAAAGTTAATTGCTTCTAGTCCCGAAAATGAGGTTTTGTACACGTATCACAAGTTTGACAACAACCTAAATATTATCGAAGAATCGTAATACTGGTTCAAAAATCGTCCCAGCCGGCGAGCACAAATCCATAATTTGAGTATTAATTATTGGGTGGTTTGTATCAATTTTCTTCGTTATCAAAGAGGAGAATCAGTGATATATTTGGTGTATTACAGAAAGTAAAATAGAATATGAACGATATACTTTTGGCGATACTAGGGTTTGCAGCATTAACTGCAATTTTGACATTTATCAGTTTTCTGCAAAAACAATCCAGTTGGAAAGGTGAAGTGATAGGTAAACATCATGAGGAGGCCTATTCAGACGACAATGGTTCTTCCCCGGAAAAATATAAGGTTACATTTAAGACAGACGCTGGTAAAAAAGTAACTATCGATGTATTCAAAAACGATTATGATAGCTATTCCATTGGTGATAAGGCAGAAAAGAAAAAAGGAGAATATTTTCCGGTAAAATCCTAAGTGTTTGGTTGCTTACTAGTTGTTAAGCGAAAAAAAGTTCAAATATAAACGCTTCTAATATTATTGTGCTGAAAAGGTTCGAAAATCATCCCGTTCAAATAGGAGATTGTAGCTAATAGATTCTCGACAAGAACCGGAATGACATTGGCTGATTTTTTTGTACCCATAACTTGGTACTTTGCTTGTCTTTTTACGCACTAACTCCTTGTTGACATCATCTATAATAAGTTGCATACTAGAAAGTGGTGAAGAGTGGTGAAGTATCTTATAACCACCAAAAACACCTGACTATGAATTATGTTTATTGGACACTACTACCATTCGATCGAAACCAAAGGGAGACTGGCAATTCCAGCCTCATTTCGGGAGGAACTAAAATCAGGTGGAGTAGTCACTTGGGGGCTCGACGGGTGTCTGTTTCTTTTCCCCAACTCGTACTGGCAGAAGTTCTCCGAGAAGCTGGCCTCTCTTTCCTTAACAAATCAAACAGCTCGAAATTTAACCAGACTTTTAGTTCAGTCAGCCACCGATCTCAACTTGGACGCCCAAGGAAGAACTCTTATTCCCGAACATCTCAGAAAGCAAGCCAATCTAAAAAAACAAGTGGTAGTGGCGGGGTCTCTAAATCGAATTGAGATTTGGGACCAAGACACATATCACGCGCACCTTGAATTAATATCGAAAACAATAAGTGAAAATTCTGATTTAGCAAACTTAGAAATATGAACTCAACAATAGAAAGACACTTCTCAGCATACAAAGGTGAACTCGCAAATCACTACGGTTTCAAAGATGGATTCCGCTTCCTAGATTTAACTTTAGGGGATGGAGGACACACTGAAGAGGCCTTGAGAGCTGGCTGCCAAGTAGTTTCGTTTGATATCGATGAAGAATCTATCAAAAGAGCTACAGGATTTCTCAAAGATTTAGTTTCTCCAATTATTATTGAAGACTACGAAAATTCAGAGGAAGTCATTTCTGCTTCTGCTCCTTGGGTCATCATCAAATCCAATTTTATAAATGCGCTAGACGCAGTCAATAAATTGGGACTAAGTAAATTTAACGGAATAATGGTAGACCTTGGACCTTCTCAATACCAAGTTTTATCCGACGACAGAGGGTTTAGCTTCAGTTCCAACAGCGAACTAGACATGCGTTTGAACAAAAATCTTGGAGTCACAGCCAAAGATCTCGTTAATGCTTTAAACGAAGGAGAACTTCGAGACATGTTTGAATTAGGCGACGAACCATTTGGCAAAGCTATCGCTAGAGTCATCGTTGCTCAGAGAAAAATAAATCCAATAGTTACCTGCAAACAGCTTGCCGATCTCGTCTCTAGAGTAAAACACAAAGTTCATTCCGCCACCCATCCAGCAACTCAAGTTTTTATGACCCTCCGCATGGTAGTCAATTTAGAAAGAGAAAACATTAAACTCCTTGTTCCTACTCTCCCTGAACTATTACTTCCAGAAGGAATTATGGGAATCATCACTTTTCACTCCGTAGAAGACAGACTTGTCAAAGAAGAAATTACCTCTTTGGAAGAAAAAAATATTGTTTCCGTTATTAACAAAAAGCCTATCGAACCTTCGCAAGAAGAATTAAAAATTAGTCCAAGAACCAGAAGTGCAAAACTACGTCTCGCTAAAAAATATAATTAACTCAAAAGCCATAACTTCCTTAAGTTTAGTTTGCTTCTTGATTGTCGCTCTTGGAAATCTTATTTGCACCAATATTCTTTCTACAGAAGGTATCAGTGTCAGTGCTTCCGAAACCGAAATAATGAGTTTGGAAAAAGAAAATCAATTGTTATCTGTAAAAATTGAAGAAGAGTCCAATCTCAAAGGTCTCGAAGCCAAAGCCAAAACCGAAGGATTCGTCCGCACCAGCAACTTAGTATTCGCTCCTACAACCACGGCGGTTGCGCTAAGATAGGTAATGTCTTTCGGTGAAGATCATCTTACTCAGTATCGTTTGAGAGTTGTTTCTCTACTTATCCCCTTTATTTTTGTAGTTATCATAGTCCGTCTTTTTTATTGGCAAATTATTCGTGGTCCAGAGATGGAAGCCAAGGCCAGCAGGCAACATGAAACAGTAACTACTCTCAAAGCCAAACGAGGTAATATCTTGGACTCAGAGGGAAATGTTTTGGTAGGTAGTAAAAATTTGTATCACTTATATGTCTACAAACCTCAGCTAGAAATAGGCAAAGACGAGCTGGTAAACAAACTCATGACACTTCTAGAAAAAACAGAAGATGCTTCTACCGAAGGTCAGCTGCGAGACTATCTTAATCAACGATTGGATCTCAAATCAAACTGGATTTCTATCAAGCATTTTCTTAGCCCAGAGGAAAAAAACAAAATTAAAGACCAAAAAATTGTTGGTCTAGGGTTTGAAGATGAATTTGTCAGATACTATCCAGAAGCAAGTATGTCGGCACATATCCTCGGCTTTGTAGGTCAAGACATGGCCGGACAAGAACAAGGATATTTTGGGCTAGAAGGTTTTTACGACCGTTGGCTAAAAGGCAGAGAAGGAAAGGTAAGAACCGAAAAAGATGCTAGTGGCAACCCTATTCTTATTGGTGATTATCAGTTTTATAGTGCGTCCGAGGGAAAATCTATCCAAACTACAATAGATAAAAAAGTCCAGTTTCTTACCGAGCAACTTCTCAAAGAAGGTATCGAAAAATACCAGGCTCTTGCCGGCAACGTCACCATTATAGAGACAAGTACCGGCAAAGTTCGCGCCATGGCCTCTTTCCCAAACTATGACCCTAGTAAATTTTCTGAGTTTCCTAGTTTGTTTTACAAAAATCCAATAGTTGCCGATCTTTTTGAGCCAGGATCTGTTTTTAAAGTCTTAGTAATGGCCGCCGGTTTTAACGAAAAAGTGGTTACTCCAGAAACACAATGTGATATCTGTGCCGGTCCAGTAATAATCGGTAAATACAGCATCAGAACTTGGGACGAAACATACAGGGAAAACTCCACTATGACCGATGTCATTGTTCACTCGGATAACACCGGAATGGTTTATGTAGCGAGAAAACTTGGCGGAGAAAAATTTGCAGACTATCTTAAGCTCTACGGACTAGGCAAAAAAACCGGCATTCAGCTACAGGACGAAGTTGGCGGAAATATTTTGGCCGATGGAAAAAAATATCGAGATATTGATTTGGCCACCAACTCCTTTGGCCAAGGAATCGCCATCACACCACTACAAATGACGGCCGCGGCCAACACCATAGCTAATGGCGGAATCTACATAAAGCCAACCCTCATAGAAAATGAGCCAGGAGAAACCAGCAAAGTGTTAAGTAAAGAAGCAGCCAATCAAATGACTCAAGTCATGAAGCTGGCGGTAGAAAACGGTGAAGCTAAGTGGTCCAAACCCAAAAATCTCAGCGTTGCTGGTAAAACAGGCACGGCTCAGATTCCTATCGAGGGTCACTACGACCCAGATAAGACTATAGCTAGTTTTGTGGGCTTTTTCCCTGCCGAATCCCCCAAATACACCATGTTAGTTACCCTGCGCGAGCCTAAAACCTCTATTTGGGGCTCCGAAACAGCTGCGCCACTATGGTTTAATATTGCCAAGCAGCTTTTGCTTTAAGAGCGCAAAACAGATAAAATCAAGTTATGTTTAACCCATTGAGGATTCATAGAGTCTCTTTTAGGCACGCTTTCGATGGATTTGTCCATAATATCAAGACTCAGCCAAACTTTCGCTTTCATCTTTTGGCTATGATTAGCGTAATTCTGGCGGGTACGTATTTCTCAATCTCTTTTTATGAATGGATGACACTTTTGTTTACTTTTAACATGGTAATCGTTTCTGAAATGCTCAACACTGCCATAGAGGCCATGGTCGACTTAATCACGCTAGAACGCCGACAAGATGCCAAGGTGGCCAAAGATGTTTCAGCAGGAATGGTTCTTGTCTCTGCCATATTCTCCATTGCCATTGGACTTTTCATTTTTGTACCAAAAATATTAATTACCCTTAATCAGTAATGGACATTCTTCTTGGAGTCTTAATCTTTTCCTTTATAGTCCATTCTTTTGCCATAGTTCCCTTTATCAATTTTCTTTACGACTACAAATTTTTCAAAAACAAGACTGCTGTTTCCAAAGAGAAACACGATGAGGCCTCTGACCATATCAGGTCAAAGTCTCGTACTCCTGAGGGTGGAGGACTACTCATTCTGACTATCACTAGTTTTATTTTTGTCATTCTTTTGCCAATACTGAAATACCTAGGCTTTGAAATTACTCACGTTTATCCAATTAATGATGAAATAAATGTTTTGTTTTTTACCTTTCTCTCTTTTGGCTTGCTTGGGCTCTATGACGACGTGGTTAAGTTTTTTGAACTAGATAGAGAAAGTGGCTATACCGGAGTAAAAACAAGTACGAAGTTTATTATCCAAGGTATTTTGGGGATTGTAATCGGCTGCATGCTTTATATTAATCTCGGTATCGACATTATCCACGTTCCTTTTGCCGGAGTGGTTCACTTTGGACCGTGGTTTATTGCCTTGTCTGCCTTCCTAGTTGTCGGCTTTTCTAACTCTCTAAATATTACCGACGGTATGGATGGCTTGGCTACTGGACTTCTAATGATCTCACTTTTTGGCTTTCTCATTCTATCTACCAGTGTCTTGGACACACCCTTATCTATTTTTATCGCTCTTTGGCTAGGGGGAATAATTGCTTTCCTTTACTTCAATGTTTTTCCAGCTCGTTTATTTTTGGGGGACGTAGGGGCCCTTTCTTTTGGAGCCTCCCTTGCCGTCGTCGGTTTGCTTACCGGCAAAGTCTTTGCTCTACTTATCATTGGCCTTCCTTTTATCGTAAACGGAATGAGTAGTTTTCTTCAAATTTTTTGGGTCAAGGTTTTTAAGAAAAGAATTTTTCCTATCGCTCCAATTCACTACTGGTTATTAAAGTCAGGTTGGACCGAACCTAAGATCGTTCAGAGAGCATGGATCATAAATATTGTCTTGGTTATATTTGGCATTTGGCTCTCGATAATCTAGTAAATGAGTAAGGATCAAAAAAATAAGTTACCACTTTTAATACTTCTTTTTGGTATCGCTGTTGCCTGTCTTGGGCTAGTCGCCATCTACGATGCTTCTGTGGTTGACGCTTTCAAAACCTTTGGTGACAAGTTTCACTATGTCAAACAACAAAGCAGTTGGCTTGTCATTGGGGTAATTGTCGCTCTGATTACATCCAAAATTCCTTTGGGACTAATAAAAAAAATGGCCCCATTTTTTTTGGGATTTTCTCTGATTCTCATGGTTCTAGTTCTCATTCCAGGTATAGGTTCTAAGCTTCTTGGTGCTAGGCGCTGGATTAGTTTTGGGCCAATCGTTATTCAGCCTTCTGAGTTGTTAAAAATTTCTCTCATTATTTATCTGTCTGGTTGGCTAGAAAAACAAAGAGAGTTGTATCACTTTTTATCACTTATCGGTGTTTGCCTAGTTTTAATAATGCTTCAGCCAGATCTAGGAACTTCTCTAATTGTTTTGGGGGCTTCGTTTATGGTTTATTATTTGTCCGGCGCACCTATCAAGAATATTTTGCTCTTCTCTGGAACCCTTCTCATTGCTGTTTTGGCTCTCATTTTTTTATCTCCTTATCGTATGAATAGAGTCAAAACTTTTCTAGACCCAACCTCCGATCCACTAGGCAGGTCGTATCACATCAATCAAGTTCTTTATGGCATTGGCTCAGGCGGCTTATCTGGTGTAGGGCTTGGCAGGTCCCGCCAAAAATACGCTTTTTTACCAGAAGCTACAACCGACTCAATTTTTGTCATTATCGCTGAGGAGTTTGGCTTTTTGGGATCAACACTCGTAATTGGATTTTTGGTTTACCTAGTACTTTCATCCTTTAAAGTTGCCATATTGTCCAAGGACAAATTTTGCAAATTGTTAAGCAGTGGTGTCTCGCTCTTGTTTTTGGTGCAAATATTTGTTAACTTGGGGTCAATGGTTGCTCTTATCCCTCTAACTGGTGTTCCATTACCTTTTATCTCATACGGAGGATCGTCTTTAGTATCCAATTTTTTGGCCTTAGGTCTGCTTATTAATGTCTCCCAAAAAATATGAAACAACTAATTGTTTTTACCGGAGGTCACCATAATAGTACCCTAGAAATCGCCAAAGCTGCCCAAAAGGAGGGGTATGAAGTTTTGTGGTTAGGTCACAAATTTAACTCAGGTGACAATAAAAGTTTGTCAGGTGAGTTTTTGGAAGTTACAGAAGCCAAGATTCTATTTTTAGAACTCAAAACTGGGAGGTTCTACAAAAAAATAAATTTATTTGAGGGCTTTAAAATTGTCTTTGGATTTTTCCAGAGTCTTTACTATTTGTTAAAGTTTAAACCTAGTTTAATTTTTTCCTCCGGTGGGTACATGGCCGTGCCGGTGGTAATCGTGGGTTGGTTTCTGCGAATACCAAGCGTCACACACGAACAAACCGTTGTTTCTGGCTGGGCCAACAAAGCCGTTACTCCATTTGTGAAACATATACTTCTTACACACGAATCTTCACTTGCAAACTATCCAAAAGAAAAGTCATTGGTAGTCGGTCTACCTGTTCGTAAAGAACTTTTGGATAAAAACAACAGTAAAGTTTTCCATCCCAAATTACTTTTTATCACTTGCGGCAAGCAGGGCTCTCACACCATCAACAGCGCGCTATTTCCACTCATTCCCGATTTGGTCAAAAAGTTTACTGTCATCCATCAAGTAGGAGCAAATGTTCTCACCAAAGACTTGGATAGAGCCAGAAGACTAAAAGAAAAACTCGGCAAGCTATCTAGTCGATACCAATATGCACCATATTTTGTCGGCAAGGACTCAGCCAGTTTTCTGCGTTCTGCTGACCTGGTTATTAGTAGAGCCGGAGCACACACCATTTACGAGCTGATACTTCTAAACAAAAAAGCCATTGTCGTTCCCATTTCATGGGTCTCTCATAGTGAACAAGAGTTAAACGCAAGTCTGGCTAACGAAAAAGTAAACAGTCTTGTTCTTTCCGAAAAAGAATTGAGTTCGGAAACCCTGATGGAAGCAATAGTTAAAGCAAATAAGCTACCAAAGCAAAAACTCCCTGCTAAACTAGAAAATGATGTTACCGAAAAGATTATCGAAATTCTCAAAAAGGAGCTTTCCTAATCTATCTCAATATTTAAAATATTTAAAGTATTTTTTAATTGTTCCTGTAGTTTTTCTCTTTTTGCAAATATTTAAGATAAAGACCGTAACTTGTGTAAGTAACGGCGGGGTCTGCGACACTGAAATTATCGAAAAAGTAAATGATTACCAAAACACCTCAATTTTTACTTTTAATCAAAAAAAGCTTTTTGAAAGCTTAACCAAGTTAAGGCCTTTGGAAAGCCTCGACACCCACTTTAAACTATTCAATGTTTTGCAGGTGTCCATAAATATCAAAAACAGTTTCGTTCCCATAAATTTAAAATTGGTTTCCGACTATCCGCCACTCAGTATAAACAGTAATCAAATCTCTACCGAATCCGCCGTCTTTTTTGAAAAGCCTTCTACAGAACTAAATTCGTCAATAGACTTTTCTGGTTTTAGCAGTTTTAATCTTTATGAAAATGGCTTACTAGTCCCTATAGCCTCACAAAGTTCAAATATATATTTTTTATTAAAACAAAAACCTGCAGACGAAACGATGTCTAAGATTTTTAAACTACTAGAAACAGCAAGTAGATATATAAATTCCGAAAAAACATATATTCTAGGAGACATTGTTTTCTTGAGTAGAAGCGAACAACCTGATATCATAACCTCAGTTCCTTACGATGAGGATAAACTTTTGGAGGCTTTACAATCATTGGGTTTTCTTAATACAATGAAAAAGGACCCAAAAATTATCGACCTAAGATATAAGAACCCAATAATAAGATAAAAAATGCCAAAAACAGCAGGAATAAACGCCATAGACATCGGATCTACAAAAATTACCTGTCTGCTTACCGTACCCTCGCAAGATGGCACAAAAATAAATGTTGTTGGTGTAGCCACAGTTCCCAGTAGGGGAGTAAAAAAGGGTCAAATTGTAAATATCGAAGAGTGCGTTGGGGCCATTACTGATTGTGTTGAGTCTGCAGAACGCATGGCCGGGTTTGGAATGGAAGAAGCTTACGTTTCTATTTCTGGAGAACATATTCAATCTCAAAACTCTCACGGATTGGTAGCTATCAGAGAAACAGAACAAGAAATTTCTGAAGACGATGTTTTTCGAGTTATCGAAGCCGCCAGGGCCATTTCCTTGCCTACCAGTAGAGAAATAATTCATGTTTTGCCAAGTGAGTTTATTGTAGATAGTCAAAAAGGCATCAAAGACCCAACGGGCATGTCAGGAATTCGTTTGGAGACAGAAGCACATCTTATTACTGGGCTTTCCCCAGCCATAAAAAATGTTACCCGATGTATCAGTGATCTCAGTATCAATGTCAATGGCTTAGTCTTTACCGGACTTGCTTCTGCTGAAGCTACACTGACTGACACCGATAAAGAACTAGGTGTAATTTCTATCGACATCGGTGGGGGAACTACCAGTGTTTGTATTTTTATGGAGGGCTCTTGCATTTATTCTGCTGTTATTCCAATTGGAGCCAAAAAAATTAGTGATGACATCGCAATCGGTTTGCAAATTAGTGTTGATAATGCCGAAAAAATTAAACACTACGTTTCCAAAGGCAAAACAGAAGTCGATGGAGAGGGAGCAAAACTAGCCGACGAAATCGATTTGTTAAAACTAGGAATCAGCGAAGAACAAAAAACAGTTTCTCGAAAAACAATTGTTGAAGGAATTATTCGCCCAAGATTGAACGAAATTTTTACCATGGTCAACCAAATAGTAAAACAATCTGGATTCCAAGGTCAGTCTCCGGCCGGTGTTGTTCTTACTGGAGGTGGCGCGTTAACCATTCTTGCTATCGAAAGTTGTCGCCGTGTTATGCAAGTTCATGCCAAACTAGGTTTACCACAAGGGTTATCTGGAATGATCGACGAAGTTAGTTCACCAATTTCTTCTACTTCTGTTGGTCTCATTTTGTACGGAGCCAAAAACAAAGCAGAGTCAACTGGATCAGGAATAAATTTCTCTGGTATGATAAAGGGGATTCCAGGCAAGCAAGTTGCCGGAAAAGTAATCAACTTTATCAAATCATTTTTACCATAAAGTGGCCTTAGTAAAACCAGACACAAATACATTCGCCAAAATAAAAGTTTTAGGTGTTGGTGGTGGAGGAAACAACGCCATCAATTCAATGATTGCTTCAGGGAAAATAAAAGGAGTTGAATTTATTGCGGTCAATACCGACATGCAAGCCTTGCTTGCTTCAAATGCTGACGTCAAACTTCAAATAGGAGAAAAAAACACCAAAGGACTTGGTAGTGGATCAAACCCCGAAGTAGGGGCTACTGCTGCCGAAGAGTCTCGCGAAAAAATAAAAGAAGTTTTGCTCGGTGCTGACATGGTTTTTATTACCGCAGGTGAAGGTGGTGGAACCGGAACAGGGGCGGCTCCTATAATTGCCGAAATTGCTCGAAAAGAAATCAATGCCTTAACAGTTGCTGTTGTTACCAAGCCGTTCTTGTTTGAAGGTGCACGCCGAAGAGTTCAAGCTGAAGAAGGTGTTGAGAAACTCAAAGAAAATGTTGACACCCTAATCGTTATTCCCAATCAACGTCTCATGGACGTCGTCAAAAAAGATCAATCTCTTCTTGACGCTTTCAAAACTGCCGACTCTGTTCTTGGCCAAGGTGTTCAAGGAATTTCCGATCTTATTACCGTCCCGGGTCTTATCAATGTCGACTTTGCTGACGTAAAGTCCGTAATGACAAATGCGGGGTCGGCCCTTATGGGCGTGGGAAGAGCCAGTGGGGAAAAGAGGGCTTTGCTTGCAGCCAACATGGCTGTTAGTTCACCTTTGCTAGAAGTAAGTATTGAGGGCGCTAGAGGAATTTTGTTTAACATCACCGGTGGTAAGAGTTTAACTATGAACGAAGTCAACGACGCTGCTACTATTATTACTCAATCAGCTGACCCAGACGCCAATATTATTTTTGGTGCATCTATTCGAGAAGATATGGGCGAAGAAGTACAGATCTCGGTTATTGCTGCAGGTTTCGACGAAGCCAGAAGACACTTTGGTAGTATGCAGCGCTCTAGTAGTACTTTTTTCCCTTCTACTCCCGAGCCGGTTGCAGTCCCCAAGCCAGTAGAAACAAAGCCAGAGCCAGTTCCTGCACCTACTCCAGCTTCCAAATACAAAGTCAATCATAACGAAGTAAATATCGAAGACGACTTAGACATTCCTACATTTTTAAGAAACAAGTTTTGAAAATGAAAAAAACAAAAAAGACAACAAAGACAACTAATACGACCAAAAGAAACGAAGATCTAAAAGTTTCAGGAAAAAATTTGGTAGCCACTGTTAAAAAGCTCGTCAACGAAGGCAATGTTCGCCACATCTTAATTCGAAACAGTAAAGGTAAAACTATTTTTGAGCTTCCTCTCACCGCTGGAGTCATCGGTGCTGCCATCCTCCCAGTTCTAGCCGGTTTTGGCCTCGTGGCCAGCCTAGTAGGGGAATGCACTATCACTGTCGAACGTACCGAAAAGTAACCTGTAGTATAATAAACTTATCCTAACATACGGAGGTTTACTTTGAAATTCATTTTTTCAAATTTTAAGAAAGGCAGTGGTCAGTTTCTTGTAGAGTACGCGTTTGTTCTCGTTTTAGTTGCTATAGTGGTTATGGCAATTTTGATGCTTATGGGTCAGTATGTTTTTAGCAAAGTTCCGCCTATTGCAAGTGAGTCAGCAGTCACGGCCACGGTAGACCCAACCATGATCAACATCACTGCTCTGAAGAAAGCTCCTTTTATCAAGGAAGGAGTTAATACGCCATTTGCAATACCCCTCTATCCTGAGGAATACTTGTTTGTCTGGTATCGTCCAGGTTGCCATCCACTTATCCCGCCCCCTGATGGGTTTGGGATTAAAGTTGGAACGATTTCCGAAAATTTTTCCAAGATCACGGTAACCAAGAAAGGTAATGAATACACTTTGTGCAATAACGTTCGAGGTGATCAGGTGGCAATCATCTCCACCTTTGTAGAACTACCTCGATAATTTTTTTCTTTTCCAAACACCTCGCTCGCGTGGGGTGTTTTTTTTGATGTACTCATCAATCTGCCTATGGCAGATATCTCTCCGTTGACATTCGGGTACTATTCGGTTAATAATTACTACGTGACCCAAACATTATCCGAACCAGTTTCTGTTCAACTTACCTTTAACCACAGCAAAAAACTCAGCGAGCCTCGTAAAATTTTTTGGCAAAATCGTTTGTATCCAATCACCAAAGTCGGTCTTCACCATACTTTTAGAGAGGGGAGAACTCTTTTTCATATTTTCTCCGTGACCAGCAATAATCTTTTTTTTCGCCTGAGGCTAGACTCCGAAAATTTATTTTGGACATTAGAAGAAATATCCGATGGCCTCCCCAGTTAAAATAAATTTTAACCACTCCCCTTCTACAGTTATGTATGTAGATATCAACTCTTGCTTTGCCACCATTGAGCAGCAAGCCAATCCCCTTTTGCGCAACAAACCGGTAGCCGTGGTGGCCTACAACACTCCGAGTGGCTGTATTTTGGCAGCTTCCATTGACGCCAAAAAACTTGGTGTCAAAACCGGCATGAGAGCAAAAGACGCCAAACTTCTTTGTCCCAATCTTATTACTATTCTTACCGACCCAAACAAGTATCGCACCGTCCACAACTCTCTCAAAAATCTTTTGAGTCTTTATACTCCTTATCTTTCTGCTCGATCTATAGATGAGTTTGCTCTAAACTTCAAAAATAATCATTTACAAAAAAGGGGACTACTTCCTATAGCCAAAGAAATAAAACAAAGAATAAAAAAAGAAATCGGAGACTATCTAACTGTTTCTATCGGCATTGGCCCTAATAATTTTTTGGCCAAGACGGCCAGTAACCTTCATAAGCCAGATGGGCTAGACGAAATAAATTTTGCAAACGCCAAAGATATCTATAGCTCACTTTCTCTTATGGACCTTACTGGCATAGCTACTCAAAACTGCATTCGTTTAAACATGGTTGGTATCTATACCGTAATGGATTTTTACAATGCCAGTATTGTTAGTCTCAAACAAGCTTTTAACTCCAAGATTGTTAGTCAGCAATGGTATCTTCGTCTTCGGGGCTGGGAAGTAGATGGGGTAGAGTGGCCCACCAAAAGCTTTGGCCACACTTATTCTTTGCCAAAAGCTCTAAGTAAGGAAGATATCGCCCCCATACTCAGCAAGCTCGTCGAAAAGGTGGGCTCTCGCTTGCGTCAGGGTGGCTACCAAGCCAGGGGGGTTCATTTGGGCCTATCGTATCAGAGTGGAGAGTTTTGGCACCTAGGGAGAACTCTGGACGGCTACGTTCAGGCTAGTTCAGACATCTACAAATCAGCCTTTTATCTTCTCCAAAAGTCGCCAGACACCGGCCTCATCCGCAACATCTTTATTACCTGTCACACCCTAATCTCTATCCACAATCTGCAGCTGGATCTTTTTGGTCGCCAAGAAAAGATCCAAAAAGTCAGCACCGCCCTAGACAAAATTGAGTTCAAATGGGGTTCTTTCTCGGTCATTCCCGCTACCATGCTAGGCACGGAGAAGCTGGTTCCTGATCGTATTAGCTTCTCAAACACCCCATAGTAGACATTCCAGCCATAATGTGATATAGTTATAGGGTTATTTTACATCAAAATTATTGCCGAAGGAGGCGTGTATGAAAAGGTTAATGGGTTTTATCTTCGGGGTACCACACCCAGTCAAAGTCATCCCAAACGAAAGGCATGAGTTGGGGCCCAAAGTTAAGGACAATTGGACACTGGACTGGTTTGTAATCAGTTCCATGGTAGTCATTGTTATATGTGTTATTTTGATTCTAAACACATACGGTCTCAAAATAAAAATAAAACTGCCCGAGCCTGAGTACATAGCGTCTTCCCAAGCCATGCCGATGGAAAGAGGGAAGGGTTTTATCCTTCTCAAAGAGCCAACGGCGATAAGCCTAGAGGGAATTCCAGAATTTCAGGGTCAGACGCTAGAAATCCCTCAAAAAATTATGGAATGTGACGGGAAGGTGCTCTTCTACGTCGATCGCCCAGGTCAGATTTATCTGATCAATCTTGAAGATGCCAGGGTAAAAGTTTATACCCCCAAAACATTTCCAGGAGGGGTAAGACTAGAGTGTTACAAAACGACAAACATTGTCGTGGTATTCAGAGAGGTGCACCAGCATTACGTCAAGCTCGGGGATTAGTCCCCGAGCTTTTTTATGCCTAAATTCCGTGCTCAGCCTCTTCAGCGGCCATAGCCTCAGCTTTGGTAGCGTGAACTGTACCTTCTGGATGGTTAGCAGGGGAATAGATGGTATAGAGCTTCAATTTGTCAGTTGCTGAAGTATTTATTATGTTGTGGTTAGTGCCAGCGGGGATAATAATGACATCGTCAGCTTTAAAAAGAGTTTCTTCACCATTTAGAACTGCCTTACCCTCTCCACTTTCAAAGCGGAAAAACTGGTCTACAGTCTCATGGACTTCCATACCAATCTCTTCTCCAGGTAAAAGTGACATAGCCACTAGCTGGGCATGCTTACCAGTGTAAAGAACTTTTCTAAAATTATCATTATTACTAACTTCTTCTTCGATGTGGGAAAAATATCCGATCATAGTTTTTTTAATTTAATTACTAACACTTCCATCATACTCCATACTATCTGCTATATAATAATTGGGTAATGTCGCACCAAAACACCAAAGTAAAACCCCTAAACCAAAACTATATTCCTCAAGAAGTGGAAGGGGCCATGGTGGACTACTGGAATGAGAATAAAACCTTCGAAAAATCTGTAGAAAACAGAAGCAAAGATAATTCCTATCGTTTTTACGACGGACCCCCATTTGTAACCGGCCTTCCGCACTATGGCCATCTTTTAGGATCCATAGTCAAAGATGTTATCCCTCGTTTCCAAACCATGAAAGGTAAAAAAGTCGATCGTGTTTGGGGCTGGGACTGCCACGGCTTGCCAGTAGAAAACAAAGTAGAAAAACAACTAGGCTTAAACTCCAAAAAAGAAATCGAAACTCTGGGTGTCGACAAGTTTGTCGATGAATGCAGATCTTATGTCAAAAATGTCTCTTCGGAATGGGACTGGTATGTCGACCACATTGGTCGCTGGGTAGACATCAAAAATGCTTACAGAACCATGGACAAAAACTACATGGAGTCTGTCATCTGGGTTTTTAACGAGCTTTACAACAAAAACAAAATTTACAAAGGCAATAGAGTTTCACTTTTTTGCCCTCGTTGTTCTAGTCCTATCAGCAACTTTGAAGTGGCAATGGACAACTCTTATAAAGATGTTACAGATCCTTCTGTCTATATAAAATTTGCAGTTGAGGGAAAAGAAAACACCTTTTTACTTGCTTGGACCACCACCCCTTGGACTTTGCCTACAAACTTTGCTTTGGGAATTTCCAAAGACGCTACTTATGTAGAAGTAAAAATAAATGGAGAAACTCTTATCTTTGCCAAAAATTTATTGGAGAAAGTACTGGGCAAAGAAGAATATGTTGTATTAAACGAATTTTTGGGCAGCACTCTCGTTGGCATCAAGTACACTCCTCTCTACACCTATTACACCCCAAACAATAACGATCACCATGTTTACGCTGCTGACTTTGTTTCTCTCGAAGATGGAACTGGAATAGTTCATATTGCTCCAGGCTTTGGCGAAGACGATACTAAACTTGGTAAAGAAAACAATTTGTCTCAAGTCGGTTCTGTAGATGACAATGGCATGCTAGACCCAATCATTACTGTAGCCCAAGGTAAATACTTCAAGTCAGCTGACAAATTTATTTCTGCCGACTTGGCGAGTAGAGGATTGATGTTCAGAGAAGAAAAAATCACTCACAGCTACCCACATTGTTATCGCTGCGAAACTCCACTTTTGTACAAGGCTCAAGTAGCATGGTACATCGATGTCCAAAATGTAAAACAACAGTTAAAAGATACAAACGAAAAAATAAACTGGGTTCCAGAGCACTTCAAGCATGGTCGATTTGAACTGGGAATAGACTCTGCTCCAGATTGGTGCATAAGTAGATCTCGCTACTGGGGAACTCCAATGCCAATTTGGGAATGTAAATGTGGAGAGCGAAAAGTCTTTGGTTCTATCGCCGATATTGAAAAAGCTTCTGGTATGAAAGTCACTGAGTTGCATCGACCAGAAATAGATTTGATCACCATGAAGTGTGAAAAATGTGGAGAACAAATGCACCGCATTCCTGAAGTTTTGGATTGTTGGGTGGAGTCTGCGTCTATGCCTTACGCCCAAATTCACTATCCGTTTGAAAACAAAGAAGAATTCAAAAACAATTTTCCTGCTGATTTTATCGTAGAGTACACAGGACAGCTTAGAGCTTGGTTTTATGTCACTCACGTCATCAGCAATCTCCTAAACGACGACATTGCTTTTAAAAATGTTATCGTTACTGGTGTCTGTATGGGTACCGATGGTCGAAAGATGAGTAAGAGTTTGGGGAATTATCCAGACCCCAAAGAATCAATAAATAAATTTGGCGGAGACGCCCTCAGACTTTATCTCATGGGCAGCTCAATAGTATTGGGTCAAGACATCAGTGTTCAAGATCAAGATTGGATCATAGAGCTTCGTTCTACTGTAATGATGTTATGGAATTCTTATAAATACTTTGCTTCTTACGCCAGTTTGGATGACTGGGAAAGAACCATAAGTTTCAAGTCAGCCCCAACCAAGCTAGACCAATGGATTCTTACTAGACTAGATCAAACCGTTCACGAAATAAACGATAGTCTATCTACTTATTACATTCCCAAGTCCGTCGTTGCTATTAAGTCTTTTGTTGACGATCTTTCTACATGGTACATTCGAAGGTCTCGCGATAGAGTTGGTCCATCTGCCGTTGACGTAAATGATAAAGAACTTTGTTACACCACTCTTAATATTGTTTTTGAAACTTTTTTAAAGTCTGCAGCACCCATCATTCCTTTTATTACAGAGTATTTATATCAACACTTAACCGGTGAAGAGTCTGTTCATTTGCAAGACTGGCCATCGGGAGATAACGAACCAAATATCAACACCGTGCTACTCGCAGACATGGTTAAAGTCAGAAAAGTCGCCGAAATGGGAAATGCCGAACGCAAAAAACAAGCTGTCGCCATAAAACAAGCTCTTGCTTCTATAAAGGTTTTTGGAAAGTTTGAATCATTAAGTGAAAACTCTGAACTAATAAACCTAATCAAAGATGAACTAAACGTGGAAGATGTTCAGTTTAATGATTCAAATGAAGAAAGAGTTGAATATGATTTGGAAATTACCGAGAGTCTTAAAGATAAAGGTTTAGCCAGAGAAATAATTAGAAGCATTCAAGAAGCCAGAAAAGAAGCGGGCTGTCTCTTGAACGAAAAAATAAATGTAGAGCTAGCTGACTGGCCATCTTCTCAGGAATCAGAAATAAAACGCAAAGCTTTGATCTCTCAAATCATTAAGGGAGAATCTCTCAAGGTTATTCGAATAGATGCAAAAAAATAAGCTTTGGCTTCTTTGTTCTATAGGAATTATTTTGATTCTTAGTTTGGTAACAATCTGGAGTACTGTCCCGTCACTATTTTTTACTCAGCTTTCATTTTTGCTAGTAAGTTTGCTTATTGTTATCGCGGTAGCCAGAATCGATTTGTCAGTGCTCTTTAGTTTGTCAACCGTAATATATTTTGTAAGCTTGGGGCTTCTCATAATTACAATGTTTGTCGGTAGAAATATTCGAGGATCAGTTCGGTGGATTGACTTTGGTTTTTTTAATCTGCAAACAAGTGAGCTTATTAAGCCACTGCTAGCCATTTCCTATTCTGCTTTTTTGGCCAGTAACCCTATCAAAAAAACCAAAGACTTTTTAATCTTTATGGGAATTGCTTTGGTTCCAGTGTTAATTGTGGCCAAGCAGCCCGATCTTGGCTCAGCTCTGACACTTTTATTTTTACCTGTCTCTCTTCTTATTGCCTCAGGTCATATCAAGAAAATTGCTATTGGCTTGGTGATTTTTCTTTGCCTTGCAGTGCCTCTAGAGTCAAAGCTGCTTAAACCATATCAAAAAGAAAGACTAGAGACCTTTATAAACCCTTACAAAGACCCAAAAGGAGCTGGTTACAATGTTATTCAGGCAACAGTTGCAGTAGGGTCTGGTGGGTTGTTTGGCAAAGGGGTCCGTTTGGGGACTCAATCACATTTAAACTTTTTGCCAGAGCGTCACACAGACTTTATTTTTGCTTCTTTTTCCGAAGAATTTGGCCTTTTTGGTATAGCAGTTCTATTTTTTGCCTTTTTTACCCTTTTTCGTTACTGTCTTAATATTGCTGGACGTCAAAAGGAACAGAGGCAATTTTTGTTGATTATGTCCATATTTTTTGTCTTTTTGTTCCAGTTTGTCGTCAATGTAGGCATGAATTTGGGTATTATGCCGGTCACCGGCATTACTCTACCCCTTTTCTCCTATGGAGGTAGTTCTTTGATCTCCTTTGCCATCTTTATTGGCATACTCATAAGGCAGCTTGATTTACTCCCCCCTATTGAGATATAATTTCGCCCATGGCAGACAAAATCATCCAAGCAGTAATTCAGCTTGGCTCAAAGCAATTTTTAGTTAAAGAAGGCGACAAGATCGTTGCAGAAAAAACTATAGTTCCTGAAGGCGGAGTTTTAAACGTATCCGAAGTCTTATTGACTCACGACGGCAGCGATACTCAAATTGGCACTCCATTTTTGGACAAAGCCAAAGTAGTTCTCACTTACGAAGGTGACAAAAGAGGTCTAAAGATCAGAGTTGCAAAATTTAAAGCAAAATCCCGCTACCGAAGAGTCCAGGGTCACAGACAGACCGAATCTCACTTTGTTGTTAAATCTATAACCACAAAGTAAATGGAGTACTTGCTCTTTTGCGGAGCAGGTAACAGTTTAGCCAAACAAGAGATTTCGGCTAGACTAGGCGAGTCAGATGAACTTTTCCCAAATATTTTTAAAGTTAGCTTCGAAAGTGACGAAGAAGCCAAAAAAACCATGGATCTTTTGGGGTCCAGTATTAAGCTGGCCACACTCTGTAAAAACGTTTCAGCCACGGTAGATTCCATCGCTTCTCAAATCACAAACAAGAATTTTTCAGTAACCGTTTTGGGTGAAAACTCAAGTAATCCCAAACAAAATCAAGACATCAAAGACATTCTGGAAAAAGGCCGCTTTATTCTTGGTAACGACCCCCACGGACTTTCTCCCATTCATCTCACTAAACATAAAGTCGACGAGTTCTTTTTGGATGAAAAAAGAGATGAAGTCTGGAAAACAATCTGGGTTCACAACTACAATAACTGGATCAAAAAAGACCGCTTCATGCCTTTTGTAAACGCCAAGGCTGGTATGTTACCACCCAAGATAGCTCGAAGTATGATCAACTTGGCTCCCAAAGAAGTTTGGGGTGCAGGTAAAACTCTGGCAGACCCATTTTGTGGCTCCGGTAGAGTTCTTGTCGAGGCTAGCGAGCTTGGGTTTAAAGTCATTGGTGCCGATATTTTAAAATCTCAGTGCGAACAAACCACAGGAAACCTAAAGTCTCTAGGAATTGAGGGAGAAGTAGCCTGTCTGGACTCTACTCATTTTTCCAAAAGATTCAGAAATCAGGTAGATTTGATAGTTACCGAGCCTTTTATGGGCAAGCCCAACCCAAGACCAGACAAAATTAAGTTCATGGTCCCCGGCTTGGAGAAGCTTTATTTGGGCTGTTTAAAGGACTGGCACAGCGCTCTAAAGCCAAACGGAGTCATAGTTATGGTATTTCCTTCTTTCTTTGACGGCAAACGAGACTATAAGACCAGTAAAATTATTGACGAGAAGCTATCTCTAAGCTACAATCAGCTCAATCAGGGAATACTGTATTCCCGTCCTGGCGCAAGCTTGAAGCGTGAAATCATCATTCTTCAGAAAAAATAACCTATTACAAAACTGCAATAAGCACTAATAACCAATCACAAATAACATACTATGGCACACGTCAAATCAGGTGGAGCAACAAACCAACACCATCAAAGAGCAGGTAAAAGACTCGGAGTAAAAATCTTCGGTAGTCAAGCTATAAAAAATGGACAAATTATTGTTCGACAAAGAGGTGCAAAATTCCATGCAGGCGTAAACACAGACCTTGGTAGAGACTTTACTATCTATTCATTGGCTGATGGAGTCGTAAGTTTTCGAAAGAAAAACGGCACCAGTTACGTTGACGTCATTTCAAAATAAATGGATAGCGGTCAGACAGTTTCAAAACTTCCAATCGACTATTTACAACCCAATCCTCTCCAGCCCAGAGGTGTAATCACCCCCGAATCTCTATCGGAACTCGTTGACTCTATCAAAACTCACGGAATTATCCAGCCTTTGGTTGTTGCACATACTCCTGCTGGATACCAAATTATTGCTGGAGAACGCCGCTGGAGAGCTTCTAGACTAGTAGGACTCAAAGAAGTTCCAGTAAGAATAATTGAAACTTCTCCACAAGGAATGCTAGAGATGGCCATCGTAGAAAATGTCCAAAGATCTGACCTTAACCCCATTGATCGCGCCAACTCTTTTGAAAGACTTCTCAAAGAATTTAGTATGGCCAATACAGATATTTGTATTCGTATCGGCAAAAGCCCAGCTTATGTCAGTAACACTTTGAGACTTTTGGATCTTCCAGACGCACTTAAAGATGGTTTGATCTCAGGAGTTATCACCGAGGGCCACGCAAGGGCCTTGGCAGCCATTCCAGACACTCAAATGATGATAGAAGCGTATAAGGTCATCTTACGAGAGGGTGGTTCCGTCAGAAGAGCTGAAGAACTTGCCCGTCGCTTCAAAAAAACCATGCACAAATCCAAGGCGATTGATGGTTTTAACACTAAAACTGTAAATGAGTCTATTGATATCATGGCTTCAGAAATTCAAACCTCAATAGGGGAGAATGCTCATGTCAAAATGAGAAGATCTCGAGTAGAAACTGCTATTCACATAGTTCTAAAAGGAAATCCAGAAGAAACCGAAAAACAAATTCAAAAAATTCACAACTCACTAGTAGAAAAAAGCACCGACTTGGAACCAACTTCTACTTACGAGACTCCAGTAGAGGAAAAGAAAGAGGAATCAAAAAACGCCGAAGCATACACCAATCCCTTTGAGCCTTTTTATAACCCCGAAAACTAATTTGTAATTGGGTTTTTAATTACTCCTGCTTCGCTAGGTGGCCAGTAACGGAAGAAAACTCTACCCACAATATTTTTGTCTGGCACCGGACCCCAATCTCTACTATCTGATGAGTGATCTCTGTTGTCTCCAAAGGCCATTACCTCTCCATCTTGAACTGTATATTGCTCACCTTCGCTCAAATAGTTTCCGGGTGAGGTGGTGTATTCTTTTGGCAAATATTCTTCATCTAGCATTTTTCCGTCTACAAAAACTTTTCCGCCCTTGACCATAACAGATTGCCCAGGTGTGGCAATTACTCTTTTTATAAAATCAAAGTCTTCGTTCATTGGAGCTTTAAATACGATTACGTCTCCATATATTGGCAATCTTCTTTTGTAAGTAATCTTGTCTGTCAGCAAATATTCCTTATCCTTGTAGGTAGGGAACATAGAACTTCCCTTTACTTGGTGAGGCTGCATCAAAAACAGATAAATTACCACAAAAAACGAAGCTGAAATTACAAAAGACTCAATAAACTCGTAGATAATATGAACAGATTTTCGAAAAAAGGACATCTACTCAGTTTACTTTG
>CAYTOI010000002.1:46061-124889 GCA_964439805.1 uncultured Pseudomonadales bacterium
TCGTAGATAATATGAACAGATTTTCGAAAAAAGGACATCTACTCAGTTTACTTTGACTGATATAATTATTCAACTAGAAGGTCGCGTAGCGCAGTTGGTTAGCGCGCCTCATTCACATTGAGGAGGCCACTGGTTCGAATCCAGTCGCGACCACAAATATCAGGTATAATTGCCCAAATCTGCACATTTTAATGGAGGAGCCTATGAATGAAGTTCAATTGGTAAGCTTGGCCGGTTTGTCTGTAAGTGTTGAGTTTTTGAAAGAGTTGTATATCAATCTCAGAGAGCTGAAGATCAAAAGCGCGATATATTTCTGGGAATGTGTTCATTTGGCACGCAATCCTCAATATTTGCTTCACAGTCAAAGACTAAAGGAACTTTTTGATGCTGGCGTTCTTGGATCAGAAAATGAAATGAATTACTTGAATCGCATTGCAATTCTTCATTTGGTAGAAGGTCAGGATCGCAAGGTTGATCTAATAAGAAAAGATGAGTTTGACAAGTTAATCTCGCCTTAACACCCCCCAGGGGGTGTTATTTTTTAGGCCAATGAATCTTTCTAGCATGTTTATTTGAATCTTTTTGTCTTCTCTTAGTTTTCTTTTGTCAGTTGGAATTAGTAGTAGTTCTGCCTCAAGCTCAGAGATTAGCTCAGACAGGCTCGCCACAAAGTATTTATTTCCCCCAGCCAAATACTTGCTTCTCTCGGTATGTTTTTCTTCATCAGTTTCCTTAATCCCTTTACTGACTACTAAAAAGTCCAAAGATCTCCACTTCTTAATGTTCAAATCAAACTCAGCAACTTCATTTTTCTTGATGTTTTTGTCAATATCGTGAAGAATTTTTTCTCTTAGGTCGTTTACCTCCTCTAGCTTAAGTTTTTTGGGCCAGAATATTTTTGAATTACTCTCCAACGTCGCAGAGTCTGCCGTAAGTAAATTTGTGAGTCCATCGTAGAAATAGTTATCTTTCTGAGTAATATTGCTTAGTCTACCTGCAGCCCTCTTCCATTCTCCTTTTTCATTTATCTCACCTATCAACAACCCATACTCACCAGTTTCACCCTGAGAATCAACTGTAATAGAGTATTTCTCATTGTTATAACCAGGAACAATTATCATTTTCTCAGTTTCAAAAACTAATCCTAAGGCTGAGTCGCAAATAGTTAAGTAGCAAACATGAAGCTTGCCAGGTGAATTTAGTTTGGCCACAAAAACATTTTTTCTATTGTCAGACTCACTTCCTGCAGCACTTTCTGTTGCAATTCCCAGTTCAGTCAGAATTTTTACTACATTTTCTTTATTGGAGATTACATCCCCATGGCCTCCAGAAAGTTCCAATTTTTTATCGAATAGGCTGTTTGCACTATTTAGGTTTACATATCCATCACCAAGAGAATAAAGGTAGGTATTTATTTTGGTTGGCTTACCATCTACCCAAAGACCCTGAAGTTTTTCTTTGGCACTTGGTTCCTCTACATTCATTGCGCTTCTTGAATTGTAATCGTCACTAGCTCCGCCAATTAGCTTTGGTAAAAACGAAACAATATCATTATTTTTCTGCGACAAGAAAGTATTTTTCCAAACTAGGTTGTCCCAAGGCTTCGACACAGAGTTAGCGATCAAAAAGTTCTCTGTAGGCATCAAGTCTTTTACAGATGGGGCAATTCTCCTTACTGCTTCAATTTTTGTTTCACCAATTTTTCTATTTACTTCCGACGCTATTTCTAGCAGAGTTTTTTGCCACCAGACACTTTCGCCAGCTGAGGCGCCTTCCCAAATATTGTAGGCGTCTACGATACCTTTGTTTGGCGAACCAGCCATAATAACCTTCGATACATTTTGGTTATTGAATTTTTGCAAATAAGTTCTGGCTACAAGTCCGCCCATGCTATGACCAACTAAATTTATTTTCTTGTCTGCTAAGTTATTTGCGACAATAAAACCATTTAAGTCACTAGCTAAGTCGTCTAAACTTTTCCTCCAGTCATAAGGGAAAACATAAAAATCTTTATTCACCTCGTAGTTCGCTGCCTTGAGAGAATTAATAACTCCGTCATATTCTTTTACAAACAATGGTACTTGCCAGTTGCTGCCACTGGTACCACCCAAAACTGCTTCTACATTCCAGCTCCCCCCAAGGAGGTGTACATTGTTACAACATTAAATATATTGTTAGAGTTGTGGTGAGTCGGGTAGAGTATCAACGAGTAAGAATGGAGGGGTCGAGGTACTTCCACCGATAAGGGTTATTTTGAGTTTTTCCCGTTTAGAATATCATCAATTATCTTGTTTCCAGTGTTGCTTACTTGACCAGGTCTTGAACTAAATATTTTTGTAAAGTCTATTGGTTTACTTGGAGGAGTCTGTAGATATGGTAAGAGTCTGTTGATTGGAGTCATTGTAATTGGTGGCAAAGTTCCTGGCTTGATTTTTAGTGTTAAACTCCCCTTGATTTTTTTATTTATCCACTCCCAAGCATCTTTATTCAATACTCCATTGAAATCATTCATATCGACCTTCATTATTAAAAACGATAGTCCTTTGCACCGAGCAATAATGGTATCTGCAAGATACTTCGAAGAGGCGTTGGTTTGGACAATATAAGTATTGGGGAGATAGTGCCACCAGTCATCTATTGTGGCCGTTGTTGTAATGGCGCTATGAAATACTGACGGTTCAATACCTTGGGTGTCGTTGTAGGTAATTAAATAAAACTTCATATTTTTACCTCCTTTCCTGATACTGGCTCAACTTCATAGGTTAGCGACTTTGGAATATTCTTTATAGTCGGTTGGTAAAATTCTGTTTGGGTAGGCAATTCCATTAAACCAGAAGTTTTATTCCCAAGCTGGATTTTTTGAAGTTGAATCCAATACTTATCTTCTCTGAACATATCTTTGTGATAAATTGCCAAATAACCCATGAACCCTGAAATTCCAGCACAAAAAACCAGAAAGGAACAAAAAGCGTATAGCGGATAACCGAAGAAGGCAAAAAGTACAAGAAAAAACCCGATTATCTGTAGCAAATAAAGAAAATGTTTTGCGCCACTACTTTGTGAGACAAATTGTAAAATTTGTCCTGCCACTCGCATTATGGTCGAATCTCTATTGTCTGGCATATTATCTATGCCCATATTTTACACCCTACCTCACCGCATTATATTCAACCGCGCATTTCCAAGAACAACAAGCTTCTCCTGCTGGACATGGCTTGCCACATACTCTACATTTTCCAGGTACAAACTTTTTAACCATCTTTCTATTCGATTCTCTACACACTACACTGCAATATCTAGTTTTTGGATAACCCAAGAAATTTCCGCCACAAGCCTTACATGTTAACCGCGAAGCATGTTCTCCCAAGCTCTCCAACTTACAACTATTTGAGCAATAACTTTTTTGGTCTTCCTTTAATTTCTTACCGCAAAACTTACAAACCTTTTCTATTTCTTTTGGTTTGGGCGCTGGGGGATTTAAAAAATCATGTTCGCATTTTGGGCTACAGAATCGCCCCGAACCATAGAAAAAACTAGAACAATAAGTGCAACTGCCCCACATAGTTATTTATTGGACTGTTTCTTTATCGCTGGTCGGTTCTTACTGTATCCAAGATTAAAAGCTGGTTTGTCTTTATCTTGCAACATTGGAATAGGAGCTTTGTTTATTGAGCCTTGTGGTGGCAAGCTTCCCATTTGGTAACCTTGATTTTTTTTGGTTTCAAAAGTCATTTTGTATTTAAATAATTAGTAAAGTAGGTCATCTTCGAGTTGACCTTGTAGTTTTTCTAAGCGTTCCTCTTTGGTTTGCCAACCACGAACTCTACTTTTTTCCAAAGCTTCCTCTGTCTTTTTTTGAGCCTCAACTACTCCAGCCCAATACTTTCCTTTTTCGTCGAATGTCATTGCTGGCATTTCAGAAGCGGCACTCACGCGCTCAATTAATTCTGAGTGTGCTTGGGTGTACCCTTTCACCTTCATTTCTTGAAGCGTTTTTTGTTGGTTCGCCTCAAGAACTGGCTTCCAGTTATCGAAAGCGGGTCCAATTCCAACTTCTAAATCCTTTTGAGCTTTGTCCATAGCAATGGCATTGTTTAAGCGCTCTATAAAAGAGGGGTTGGTAGATGATGTTTTGTATGCGACATCGCGCATTATTGGTCTGTTCATTTATTTAACTTTCTTGTTGTTATTAACTCCACTCGCTATTCTTCTAGCTCTTACAGGGTTAAATCCGCGAGCTAATAATTCAGCAAGTTTCTTAATAAACTTTTCCCCTTTACCCTGGGGACCAGGAATGTCGTTGTATGCCATAGTTATAATTTTGTTTTAAATCCTTTTAGAAAATCGCTGGAGTCGTATTCCTCAAGAAGGGACTTGGGAAGTTTGCCTACTTTGGGAGCAATTATTTTTCTAGGAGCGGAAGCCTTAATGGGTGAGACTGAGATTTTTCTTATTGCGGGTGACTTGGTTCCAGAACTAACCTTCTTGCCTTTGGTTGCTGATATGACCTTGTTAAATGCTTTCTGTTGGTTCTCAGTGATAAAACCATCATCTAGCCACTTAGCTGTAACTCCTGTGGTTAAAACCTCGGACTCAGCAAGTTTATAAACTGTCTGGGCGTATTGTTGTTCTGTCATTCCTGAAAGGAAGTTCACCAAGTAGTTTCCACGACTGCCACTATCGACAGGAAGTGTCTTCATCATTTTCAAAGAACTTTCTTCGTAATTTGGCAAGCCTCTTTTTTGTAGAACTAACTCAATTTTGTCTTTAGATAGTCCAGACTGAAAAATTTGCTTTATTTCGTTAACTTGGTCTGAGACCTGTGTTTGTTTGTCCAAAGTGTCCAACAGTAAATCACCTCTTGAGGTACTAGTTTTTTTAGTTGTACCAAAAACTTTCTCCTTTAATAAATCGAAGAGGTTAAAACTTTGCTGGCCAGAAATATCTTTTTTCAATGACTCCGCTTGTGTTCTGCCTTGTGTTGCTGTGGCATACGCGTCTTCTGGTTTTATTCCAGCGGAAACAAGTGACCTGTAAATGTCGGATTGGTTAACACCTAATGGATTTGGTTTATCAAAATACTTTTTGGCATTTTCTCCAACTGTAGGACCAAACATAATATCTTGCACAGCGTTACCGCTCGGATACTTAAGGTTTCCTGTGGTTGGTGAGTACACTCCGCCTTGGAGCTGGCTTTGTAGGCCATTGTAGGACTTCAATATTTGGCCTCCTGCGGGGATGTATGACATTCCGCCTTTGAGAATGTCTTTTGGTCCATTTTCGTTACCTGTTGCTGTTTCAATAATTCCCTTTGGAAGTTGTAGGGTTGGTGGCGTTGTAGATATTCCAGAATTAAAAGGAATCATATTGTCCCACTCCATTCCTACAGCTTTTCCAATTGTTGAGGTGAACAATAAGGAAGCACCTATATAGCGAAGTAGACCAGCAAAATCTTTTTGTACTACTTTGTTTCCTAAAAACTCCACTTGTTTGACCCCGAAAGACTGGAATTGTAAAAGTGTTTTTGCAATATCGCTTTGTAAAGCTACAGGTGTGTCTATGGCTCCAAAATTAAACTGTGTCTTGCGGACAATAGACTTGGCGAATTCAATAGCTTTTTCCTCACTTATTCCTTTATCTATCGCTTGAGCTTTCGCGCCCCAATAAGCGGCGCCTCTATTTACTTTCTCAGCTAGGTTAAACATGTAAAACAATCCGTCGTCCAGTTTTTGTAAAGTTTTACGAGTGGCGTTTAGGGTTCTATCTTCAATAAAAGAATTTTTAAGAACTCCAACTTTTTCCAGCTCACTATCGGCACCCGTGACAAAGTTCTTTAAGTTCTTGGCGACCTGGGTATAACCTTTGAGAGTGTATTTTTCTCCTAGTTCTGCGTAGGTATTGGCTCCTTGAGACAGGTTACGAAGGGCACTCGCTGGATTCAAGCCAATTAAACCCTTGTAGACGGCTTGTCTAGCTTTTTGGGTAATAGCAGTCGTTGGTCTTTGACCAAATTTATAGCCAATAGGACTACTTTTTATCGTGTTGTCCAAGAGGTTATCAATATCGGTAGGACGCATTTGGACACGGTCAATAAAATTCTTTACATAATTAAACTGTGAAGTTTCTAGGTCGTCGGCTACAGTTTTAACTTTCTCAAGTGCAGGGTCCATCCAATACTTACGGACTGCTCTTTTTGTATAAGCGTCCAAAGCCTGCCAAGTGTCTTGTATGTAACCTTCAGCGTCACCGCGTTTTTGGAGGAAAGGGTCATAAGTAGAGCCCGCAACCTTGTCACGAATTAACTTCGCAAATTCTGGGTCAAACTCTTGCTCTACTTCACCTCTCTTAAAAATATGGGTAATGTAGTTTGAGAGTCTTTTGTCTTTTGGAAGTTTTAACTTCTCAGCCCAATCGGAAAGATAACCCTTGATTTCAGTAGCCACTTTCAACTCTGTCTTATCCAAAAACTTCTCAGGCGCTTTACCGTCTAGGTACTGGAAAATAAGTTTATTGCTTTCTGGTGAGACTTGTTTACTCCACTCTGTAATTTTGCTAATTTCCTTTGGAAGTTCATCCAAATATGTATCGTGTGCCAAGCGAATACTTTGAAACTCTGGCTTAAGTCCCATTTTGCTAAACACAGTTGAGGGAGTGCGAAGGTAGTCCAATAAATTTACTTTTGACTTAACACTAAGTCCTGCCTCATCCGCAAACTTTGTCGCCATGTTCTCAATTGTTTTACCTTCTATTTTCGCCCAAGCTTTACTTGCTGGCATTTCTATCATTTCTTTTTCTGAAAATTTACCAGCTAAATAACTCAATCTCTTTTGAGGGTCTAAGCTTCTAAATGCTTTTTGTAACTTTGTAAATGGTCCAGCTTCACCCTCCAATTTACTTGCAAGTACTTGGGCGCCTTTCTTGATTAAGGGACTGGCTTTTGCACCAATATCCTCAATAGGGGCAGTCATACCCATAATCATTCCCGACATTCTGTTAAAGTCTTCTTTTTGTAAACTCTTTATATCTTGAGGTGTAGCTTTGTCATTGTAAAAATTTTCTGTAGCGGTTCTTGTCTCATCTGAAGGGCTCAACATGGTTTTAAATAGACCGCCAAAAACTGGTGTTTTGAAAATTGTGTTTTTTTTAAAATTCTCAATTGCTGGTGAGGCTTTAACTGGTGCACCATATAAACCAACCTTTCTAGCTTTTTCGGAATCTGAAATATATTGGTCAAATTGTTGCTGTAAACCTTGGAAGGCTTTTGACAAATCGACTTTAAAAGTAGGCTTTTGGACTGTGTCCAAGTTTTTGACTATTTCACGAGTTGATAAATTGCTTGGTCTGTAAGTAGATAACTCAGCGTTTAACTGGGCGTTTCTGTATGGGTCAATTGTTTTTTGTGGAGTGGGAGCGGGGTTTACGAACTCTTTGACCTTCTGGACGATGGCCTTAAAAATATTCATTATGCGAATATGTCAAATAATTCGGTGAAGGTGTTTCCTTGTAACTCACTGTCACTTAGTAGAGTGCTCTTGCTGTCATAAGTTGTTCTTGTTGGAACTTGTGAGCTTTGGGAAGGTGCTTGGTTGTCGTATCCTGAAAACTGGACGTTGTTTATTTTTGGAACTGAGAGAACAGTTTCAGCATTTTTTGCTAGATTGTTTTGTAGTTGAGTCTTTACTTGCTCGCGCCACATGTTTAGTTCTAGTTCTGCGGCGTATTTTTGATTTGCTAAAGCTTGACTGTCGGCAAGCTGTTGTCTAAGAACGTCTACTTTGGCCGCTTGTCTTGCTGACTCAGTTTCAAACTTCCTTGCTTGTATTTCTGCTCTTTTTTGGTCGTATAAAGAATTTATTTTTTTAAGTTCTGTGGCTTGTGCCTTTTGTAGCTCAAATTTTTTATCGTTTACAAATTTGTTTGCATTATCGAAGTATTGGAACGCTTGAGTTATTCCCTCCATCATTGTTTTACGAAGTCCACCAGTACCGCGAAGCGTCTCTTGTCCAAGTAAATCACTAACCGCGGCTCCTGTTGAGCTTCCACCTCCGAAGCGGTTCATTGCTCCTTGTTTTAAGGTGTTGTACTCGCGAATGGCGTTACTGTAAGCTGAAGAGTATTGGTCTTGTAGAGTTTGCTGTGCGTTGTCTCTATTTTGGGCGTACTGTCCCAAACTTCTATCAAGTTCGTTTTGCGCTGATATTGAAGCGTTGTTTGCTTCCTCAATTGCAATAGGGCGTTGCTTTTCTAGTTCACCAAGATAGTTATCGTATGTTTGATTTAAGGGAGCATAAATGGAATCAATTTCACCGTTTAAGTTATTACCAGATGAATTGCCAAGTTCTGCTTCGTATCTAGCTCTTTGGCTTGGGTCGTTAAGAATATTGTTGATGGTGTTCTGGTCATTAAAACCAAACTTACTTCTTAACAAATCAGCAGTTAACCCTCCCGAAGATTGTTGGGGTTGTGGTGTTGGAGTTGAGCTATAAGTTTTTTGTACAGAATTAACAAGAGGTTTAATTGTTGTATTGTTTGGTTGAGTTATGGGAAGAGTGCTGTAGTCTGGTGGATTGTTAGTCACTGTTCTAGCGAATTCCGCTTGTCGAACCGTCGAAGAATTCATAATGGAATCCCAAGTCTTTTGGAAAATGTTTCTTGTATCGGGCAGGATTGAATCTGGCATGTATGTTTTTTGTTTTTTTTAAATAATTAGTTAGTTGCATGACCTCCGAAGAGGTCGAAAATGTTTGAGCACTGCGCATAATCGAGGTGAAAAGTAAGAAAATCCTTGATTTACCGTTTAGAAGCTCGGTCAACTCCTTTCCAAAGTTGACCCAACCTCCAAATACACAAAAAGACCCACTGTTTAAATGGGTCTTTGAGTCGAAGAACAGTTGCAACTGTTTCTCAAACAATATCCTTATATCAACAAACTACAGGATAAAAGTCAATAGGTAAATAGTCATAAATAAATTTAAATGACATCCTAGAGCATTGTAGTGGGTCAAAAATGAGTGATAATTTGGTGAAGGGGTAAAATATGGGTATGGAAGAAAACAAAACAATTCTTCACTTGTCAAAAACAGAAGTTGTAAGAAGAGAAATTGAAACAGCTATCGCAATGTTTTTTACAGGTGGAGAACCTGTAGCTATACATTTAATTGCTCAATCTGCAAACGATATATTGACTAAGTTAGGAGGTAAGTCTTTTTATTCAGATATATCAAGTTACATAAAGCCAGAACATCAAAAATGGTTTACAGATATAATCAGGAAACCAAACAATTTTTTTAAACACGTGTTGAGAGACGAAAACGAAGTATTAACCTTCAACCCCGAAGCAACAACCTTTATACTTTGGGACTGCGTTGAGATGTATAAAAAGTCTACTGGCGAAGTTACTGGAAAAATGACGGCATACCTCCTTTACTTCTGGGCAAACAATCCTCAAATTATTGTAGAAAAAGAGCACCGAGACGAGTTTCAAAAGGCCATGGCTAATGGCCCAATATCAAAAGCAGAATTTCTTAAATTTGCCGATAACATGGAAAACTCGAGAATTACAGGAAGACTTATGCCCACAGGTATATAATCCACCTCATAATGAAGAAAATACTGCTTTCCTTGGTTTTTCTGCTCGTAAGTGCTTCGCCTGTATTCGCTCATCCTGGACGTACGGACTCAAGCGGTTGCCATGTTTGCAGAACAAACTGTGATAAATGGGGCGTTTCTTGGAATGTAAAACACTGTCATGGTGGCTCAGTTGCTCCAGTAGTAACAGCAAAACCTACTGTTAAGGCGACACCACTACCAACAAGAATCTACACACCAGCTCCTACAAAAATAGCTACTCCAACACTAACTAAATTGGTAACCCCTACACCTACACCAACCGCTACACCCACTCCTACAGTTGAGCCCACTGTAACAACTACACTGACTCCAACAATTGAGGTTACAGCTATACCTACAAACACTCCAACACCCACCGTCTTGGGCACTAAGACGACTCAAGGGAGAGGCTTTTGGGGATGGTTATCAAGAATGTTTGGTGGTAAATGAAAAACATAATAGTTGTTTTGGGTATGTTAATGGTTGGGTTTGGATTTTATTGGACTCAGGTGAGACCATCGCAAATAAAACATGACTGTTCTTGGAAAAAAGTTGTTGTTCCATACCAACCAGCAAAACCACCAATGACAGATGAAGAGTTGGTTAAACAAGGAATAACCATAAACTGTACAGATGAAGGCAGTTCAATGGAAGACTTATTTTGTAAAAGTAGGTTAGAAATGTTTAGAAAAGGTTCTCCAGAAATACCTGCTTCTGAAAATTGGAAAAAGACCAACGACGTCGAGTATAAATTTTGTTTGAGAGATAAAGGGTTATAAAAAACACACCCATTACACATTGATGAAAATATAAGTTTGTGCGAGAATAGTTCTCTCGACCTTTCGGTTGGGGTACCCTTAATTTAAGGAGATTCAAAATGGCAGACGGCGATGAAGATGAGGCAGACAACACGCAAGTAACTTGGAACACGAACACAGAACAGGGCACAGGAAATGGGACTAACCAGACCACGACCTATGAACGCTCACTACCACAGGAAAACAGCAAGAACACTCAAACGGGTGACCACAAGTTCTATGACCCCCGCAACCAGCGTTCTGGTGTAGCAGGCGGAAGCCGCAACGACGAAAATTAATTTGGTTTGGTGGGGTTTTATACCCCACCTTTTTTGTGGTCTATAATCTAGCTATGTCAGAAAAAATAGAAATTGATAAAACACTCACGCCAGAGAATGCAGTGGATAGAGGTCTAATGTGGGTCAAGGATGTAATTGTAGACAACGAAGCACCAGACGAAGCTATGCAGGATATTTTGGAGCTAATAAAAAATGGTGACGTTATTGGGCTACCGGCTGGAGAAAATGTAGAGAATAATTTATGTGGACTTTATAGAAAAATTTCCTAGAAAAATTTATCAACTTTTTATATTCCGCGTTTTTTGTGTATGGGGGTGTTGGGTATGGGTAAATGTAAATTGTAAAAAAATATTGATAGACCGCTTTTATTCCGTACTAGATATTATCCTCTTTACTGCCTTTTCCCCCAGCGAGGTATCGGTTATAAATAGACCCCTATATATGGGGATGTAAGGAATTATGTATATGTATGATTTATATCCTTGATATGTTGTATCTGTGGCTAGGTGGGGGGGTGGGGAGGAGATTGGGGAATGGGGATATTTATAATAAATAAACTACTCTCGCGCATATCGTACAGGCACGACCAACCATAAATATTATATTTTTATATATTTCCGCACAAAACCCGAAAGGTAATACAATCAATATAAAGTGTATTCACAAACAAAACACGAACCTAACGACCAACATTTAAAATAGTCGTGATTAAACAACCACGAGCCAGCGAATACTTTGAGCCTTTTGTTTTTCCAGTCTTACGAACAATATTTCTATTTATTAAATCTTTAATATCTCGAAGCAATGTATCGTCCGAAACACTTTGACCAAAGCTATTTAGCTTTAAATTACCACCTTCTAGCAATGTCTCAACAATTAGGCATTGCCTATCTGTTAACGATGTTAGTTTAATCTCCATTTACTTCTATTCCTTTCTTGTTCTTGTTTCTCGAGTCTGGCAAGTGACTCTGTTCTCTTTAAGACCTCAAGTCCTTCATTGAGGGCACTAACCAAGTTATTTTCACTCATCTGTGTGTGGTTTGGGTCAATACCTTTGACAGACAAAATTAAAGTATCTATACCGTGCAATATTGGCTCAACTGAGCGGGCACCAATACGGCGAACTTGAGTAAGCGATTGTTCTACCTCGTTTAATTTATTCTGTAGGGTTTGTGTCATAGCCTGCTAATTTAGAAGTAAATTTTGAGTATCGTTCTGTAATATCTTGTAAATAGTCACTTGTTCTCATCAAGCCTCGGGTAAGCCACCATGTGAACATTGCAAACAAAAAACTTGTCTTTAATAGAAACATAGCTGTTTTGTAGGAAGGCGCGTCGATGGTAACTATCATTTGCCAATTTTGTTAGTTAAAGTTAGTTGAATTTTGTCCAACTCCAAAATTATTTTGTCTGCTGAAAAATTGACCTCACCAATTGCCTTGGTTAACATTAGTAACTCGTTAAAGGTATCTATAATCTTTTTCTCTTTTTTGGAGGGCACGGCTTTTTGTTTAATTTCTTCTATCATTTTTTTAAAATATTTCTGTTGGTCTTGGTGTTCTACCACCTGGTTTATTATTTGGGTTATTTGGTGACCAAAATGGTCCTGTTCTTGTTGTTCTACTATTAGCAATCTTCACAGCGTCACCAGGCAGGATTTTGGTACTCTTAGTCATTCCAAGACGGCGCTCGACATCTGGGCGGGCTTTCTCGCACTTATCGCATAAGGGCACACTCTTGGAACGAGTATCTTTAATGAATGCAGGGCCACCACACCAAAGACAAACTTTGACACTTATTCCGCGGGTCTTGGCGTACTCTTTAGCTTTCTCAAATTCGTATTGTAGATTTTCGGACAGGTGCGAGTGACCTACTTTGGTCTCTTCAATTTCTTGTCTCTTCTCATCTGAAAATTGAGATTGGGCTTCGTTGTGTAAATATTGGTCTAGTTTATTCATAAACAATCGCTTATTTGAGGTTTTTAATAAAAGAAATAATTTCGGAGCCTAAAAAACTATATGACCCTTGACCATCAAAACCACCCTTACCAATACGACTGGGTTTTAACTTTCCTTCTCTAACAAATCTTTCAGCCCTAACTCTACCAATCCCAAGAGTTTTCTGGGTCTCTTTGTAGTTATAAATTGCGTCTCTTTTTATTGTTGTCTTCTCCATGTTTTAAAGATGTATCGCTAAAACAAATAAATCAATCATCAAGTGTTCGCCATTTCCAAACAAATGACACAAGATTGAAGCTAAATTCATGCTTGACAGAATGCCTATAGTTTGATTATATGAGTACAGAGTTGCAGTAGAGAAAAAATCTCAGGCGACCACAAACAATCAATAAATACATGACTCGTATTTTTTGGTGTAAGTGGCCGCTTTTTTGTTGGTTGGGATAAGGAAAAAACTTTATCCGAGCTAATAAGCTCGAAAGACAAAATTCTTGATATGGATTGTGTCGCAGAAGCGTAGGTGGTGGTCTGCCCTGGCTACCACCTACAAACAAAAAATTATTTATTAAATCGAAAAATTATGACAAATCTCGATATTTATTTAAGTTACTCCTTGGGAGCGAACGATATTCGTTTCCTTGAGTTACTACAAACTTTACCAAACTGTGAGTGGAGGGACAAGCAGACGGCATTAGCCATTGACCTACGCCTTCACAAAACCACAGTTAACGAAATGATTAAACGACTCAAGAAAAAGAAGTTGGTTCGAGTTAGAAAAACAAAAAAAAGTGTGCCCCTAGTTATCAAGCTTGGTTTGGAGCTAAGAAAGGAGAAAACAAATGGCTAACAGAAAAAAGGTAATAGATAACGATTCTGCTTGTGCTCTTGGTTTAACCGAGTCTGTAGTTTTTAATCAAATTAACTATTGGTCAAAAAAATCAAAACACACAGTCAACGGAGTATCTGGTTGGTTCTACAAAACTTTTGACAAATTCCAAAAAGAGGACTTCCCTTTTTTGTCAGTACGATGGATAAAAACTACCATAAAAAAACTTAACGAGCTGAAACTAATTGAGGTAGGAGAATTTAATACTTGGAGAGCTGACCGCACAAAGTGGTACAAAGTTGCCGACGACGCTGAGGCCAAAATCAAAGCTATTTTAGAAAAAAAGCATAGTGAACAAAATGCACTATGCTCTGACACAAAGTGCACTATGCCAAAGTGCACAAAGTGCACGAGCAATAACCATAGAGTAACTAAACCAAAGAGTACAGACATAAATTTAGAATTACATTCTAATGGCGGTGCCATTTTAAAGGACTCAGTAAGTAATAAAGTTAGACTATCTATTGAGACAAATAGTTACAACAAGACCGAGCCAATAAGCGCTTACTCCAATAATCGCCTAGCAGAAATCACCACCACCCTTCTAGCTAAACGCCACCTGACCAAGTTAACTTTCGAGCTAGACAAACCTTTACCGCCAAATGAAAAAGGTGAGTATCCAGCAGAGGCGTATCAACTTATCCGCGATTATGGCTGTTCTTACTCACCAGACAGTTTTCTGTATAACGAAGGCGACGATAAAAATTGGGGATACTTTGGCCGAAGAATAAAAGAAGCATTTCAAGAAGGAGCGACCGTTGAAGGACTGTGCGGCGCAATTTACAGAATTGCAGAAGGTGAGGACATAAACAACCTTGGCTCTTTCAGAGATGAGCCCATTCAGGTTGATAGTGTTTATTCCGAATGGTCTGCTTGGACAAATAAAGTTGAATAAATATGAAATTACAAAAAATTATTAAAACCATGGAAAAAACCTGTAACCGCTGTCACCAGCAAAAACCACAAAATGAATTTAGTAACAAATACCGCTGTAGAGAATGCAGTAGAGAACTTTTTAGAGACTACTACCGCAGACATGCAGAAGAACTAAATGAGAAGGGAAGAATTTGGCGCATGAATAACCAAGAAAAAGTAAAAGCAAACGCTAAGGAATATTTTAAAAATCATAAACAAGAAATTAATTCTTATTTAAAAAAGAGAAGAGACCAAAAGAAACTTAACAACCCCATAGCAAATGCATTTGTAAGACCTCAGGATGCCTCTAAATCGTTTGCAAAATAACTTTACGACTACTATTACAAAAGACCTATAAAAAAACAAATATTATGAAAAATAAAACAACAAAAAAAGAAAACTACTTCTTAGGAGTTTTCGGACAAGAATTAATAAAAAACTTGTTTCCATTAACAACACCAGGCAAAAGAAGTTTTGACCTTCGGGTATTAACTGAGGAAAAACCAAAAGTCGGAACTCGTATAGAAGTAAAAACGAGAAAGCCAAGAAGAGGAGGAACTTTCCAAATAAACTTTACAAGACATGAAAGGACTCACAGCGACACAACGGCAATTTTACTGCTGGCTGATGATTTTGAGATATTAAGGCTTTACTGGATACCTACCGCATTTTTACCTCGAGATAAGGGGTTTTTATATTTTGGGAAAAAAGTAAACCCAAAGTATGAGAGTTTTAGGCTTATTTAGATTTCTCTGGAAACAGAAAATCGTACAACTTAGTACCGCCAAAAAATAGTACAAGCAAACTAAAACCAATACCAAAGCCGTACCATATTATGCTGGAAACTTGAGCAAGGTCCTTATAGTACCATCCGCACACCCCTGGTGAATTTACTCCACTAAACCTTGATTGACATTCTAATGTATTTAAATACGCATTGTGAGCTATCTTGTCGTAATTCAATAAGTAAAGTGAGGCCACTCCGATAGACAAAACAGACACAAGAACAACTAAAAAACGAACCACGATATATAGACGCTTTTTATCAAGTTTTCTACTCATAATTAAATTATACTCTTGAGCAAATTATATCCTTTATGAGCAAGAGATGAGCTAAAATATTTTCCAAATGCAACTCTCACAACAGGCCATAGAGGAGTACAAAGATATTATCCTGAAGGATTATGGAATAAAGTTGACTGACTTAGAGGCAACAGAGCAAGCAACAAAACTTATAAACCTGTTTAAGGTTTTGGCTAAGCCAGTTCCAGAAAGTAAAACCGAACCTACAAAAAATCTATAGGTTTTGTCGAAGTACTAAAATTATAGTAGCATATATTTATTGATATATCAACAAATAATTGACAATAAAATATATAAAGTGTATATTGACGGCATGGACATATTTAATACACCAGAAGGAAAAAAGTTTTTAGAAGCATACAAGGTAACCCGCCAAACTATTCCCAACGAAAAAAGGTGGAAACTAGCTGAAGAACGACTAAATGGCTTACCGCTATCCGTAAAAAAAGAAGAGAAAGCTCAAGGCATACCCCTTAGTGTGGTGACTTTAAACAAAAAATAATAACCCAAGGACATCATCTTTGAACTATAATAAATTTAAAGATGAAAAAAGCAGTAGCATACCTTCGTGTTAGTACTGATAGCCAAAGCACTAGTTCTCAAAGGGACAAAATACAAGAATATGCCGTAGCAAATGGCTATGAAGTTGAGAAATGGTTTGAGGACTCTGCTCTTTCTGGAACTCTAGACGATAGACCTCAACTCTTAGCTCTAAAAGAATGGGTACCAAACAATGAGGGCAAAAGTATTTTAATGGTTGGCCTCGATAGACTTGCGAGAGACTTTGCAATATTTATCGACATGTCAACGCTTTTCAATAATTACAATGTAACCCCTGTTTACATAAATTGTCCAAGTAGTGGTGACGCAGTCATGGACACTTTTCTCCAAAATATTCTAGCCTCTTTTGCTTCACTAGAAAAAGAACTCATTTCTCAAAGATTTAATAGAGGAAAACGATTTAAATTAAAAAATGGAATTATTGCCGCTGGTGGTCCGCCATTGTTTGGGTATAAGTATCGGGTCGACTATTATCCTAGTGGTAAAAAAGATAAGTATTACGAAATAAACGAGGAGGAGGCGGAGACTGTTCGCCTCATGTTTAGAATGCTGTTATCTGAAAAGTACAAAGTTCAAGGAATTGGTAGAGAGTTAACTAGATTAAAAATCAGAACCCGCTCAGGGACTACCAGATGGGCGCCAAGCAGTACTCGAAGTCTGCTTTGTAACACAACATATATGGGTGATTACAGATACGGCAAAACTAAAATGCAAGGAGTTGGAAAAAATAGACACGAAGTCCCTCGAGCCATTGAAGAACAAATGGTTATTCCTGTACCTCCAATAATTACAAGAGAAGAATTTGCAAGAGCACAAGAAATACTTGAGAGATTGGCGAGAGGTGCGGGTGGTCGCAAGCGACACAATGACACAGTTTTACTTTCAGGACTAATGATTTGCGGAAACTGTAACTATAGGTATTCAGCAGGTGGACGAAGTACAGGGAAAAGGCTACATAGTTATTACAGGTGTAATTCTATAAACCGCTATAACGCAGACGGTGAACACCACTCCTGTGGTAACGCTACTTTGAAAACGGCCGAGGCGGATAGTGCAGTTTGGAACGCACTCGCGGATATACTTATAAACCCCGATAAGGTTAAAAACACCACAGACTCAAAAAGAAGAAAAGAGGAAATAGAGGGAATGTATGACGATATGATAAGTTTGGTTAAAAGACAGGAAAAAATTGCCGATGAGGAAAAAAGAATAATTGATGGTTATGCCAAGGGTTTGTTTGGAGATAGTCAAGTTAGGGAATACAGACAAGACTTAGCTGAGAAAAATAAAGAAATTGGCGATAAGTTACACGAAATAAATTTACAAGTAAGCAACGCGTTGTGGGAGGATGGGGAGATAGATTTTGGCAAACCAAAAACTAGGAAGCAGGTCGACAAGTACACTTTTGATAAAAAGAGGGAGCTTATAAAAACCTACATTACAGAAGTTAGAGTTTTACCAACCGAACCAACCAAGTTAGAGATAGTTTTTAGGTTACCAATTGAGCCTAACAAGTCAGTTGTAACAATCAACGGCTCCCCGCGGGAAGTAGTACCTAGTTACAAAAATAATGGAAAAGTTGTAACAACTAATAACTCCCTCCAAATCCAGGCAAGATCACTACCTTCTCCTTCTCGGGAGCAGGGCTTGTAATACTTAAAAAATCAACCAATATTGATGCTCTAGAAGTTACTGTAATTGTCTCCTGGGGGCTACCAAATAATGCATACTTTAGATTTCTACTAGCTATATAGCTTTTTATGCTATTTGAATCAATTGATACATCATATAATCCATTTTTATAATTAACTTTAAAATCGTGATAAATATTGAGATTAAAAGTGCTAATTTTTCTAAATTGATTTTGGTTGCACCCAGGTTCGGTTGTTGGGCATAAACTAGTCCAAAGATTTGCCGTAGTATTACTTTCAGGCCATATTAGAAAAATAATATCGCTAGGCAGAATATCTCTCTTGTCTAGATTTGGAAAAATTTTGTCAGATAGTATTATTCCAGATCCAAAATTTAATGGACCTTCTATTTTAAATTTTGTTAAGAGTTTATATTCAAGAAGCGGAAATATATCAGGCTTGGAAACTAGATATGGAAAAAAATTACCCGATGGGGTACTCAACTTAATAGATCCATCTATTATAGAAACGCTTCCGTAGTTTTGATAAACCGTCCATTTAGATTCATCTACCGTATCAAAATTATCGATATAGATTTTATCTGCCGAAAAAATATGGCTGGGGAAGATAATTAAAAAAACAAACAGCAAGCAAGAACAAGAAAAAAATACTTTGATAATGTGTCTCATGTTTTATCTAGTAAAATTATTAATTGAACTATGCAGGAAAACAGAAGCTTATCAATAATCATTGTAACTTATAACTCAGAAAAGTACATATCTAATTGTTTGATAAGTCTAATAACTTCGACAGAATATTTATCTAAAGTAAAATTTATAATTATTGATAATTGCTCGGTCGACAAAACATTGATAGCGATTGATAAATTAAAGAAAAAGTATAACAAAGTAGATATTGATTTAATCAAAAACGAAAGTAACCTTGGCTTTTCAAAGGCAGTAAATAATGGGATTAAAACTGTAGACAGCGATTTATATTTACTAGTTAATCCTGATATACAAGTTAGTAAAGAAACTATCAAAAATATACTTAAATGCCAAAATAACTGTAATTCAGATATTGTTGGCGTAAAAACTGTTGATTTTAATGGTAAACCAAACAGCAGTTACTTTAGAAAACCAACTTTAGGGGTAGGAATTTTTGACTTTACAAACCTTAGAAAGCTAGATTTTACAGATTATTGGCACAGATATTTTTATTACAAGGATAAGGAAGGAATTAAAGGTAATTTTAATGTTGATATTGTCACAGGTGGGTTTATGCTGATCAGAAAAGAATTAATTAAAAAAATTGGGTTATTTGATGAAGATTTTTTCATGTATTTGGAGGACGTTGATTTTTGTGTTAGAGCGCTAGAAAGCGGCAGCAGCGTTTGCTTATGTGATGAGATAGTTAGGCATTATGGAGGTGGCAGTAGCAACAATAAAGAGCGCTCAAATCAAATAGCTTGGATCAAGTCTCGTTCAAAATATTTCTATAAGCATTTTAATAATTTAGTAAATATATTTATTCAACCAATATTTATCTTAGATAGTATATTAATAATGTTTCTGAAAAAAACAAAAAGATGATCCTAAAAATTATCAGGGGGGCGTTTTTGAACCCATTTGAACTGCAAAATTTTTATGGACTGGAGGAGGGGAACGATGTGCAGGTGATCTCGTCCAAGCGGCCATTAAACTCAAAAATAAACTTACCTCTCAAAAAACTTTGGTCACCAGCCGATCTCCCAAACTTCCCATTCAAATACCCAATTTTAAACAGACTCTTTGTCGACGCCCAAATACTTTTTGGTCTAGAAAAAGTCATTAAAGGAGCTGACATTGTCCATGTAGCCGAAACATATTTTGGTTATACCTACCAAGCGATTATGGCAAAGCGGAAAGGCTTGGTCAAAAAAGTAATCACCACAGTCTGGGAAACCATTCCTTTCAACAACCAGTCCCTACGCGGCCGAAAAATGGCAAAGATTTACGCAAGAGAAAATATAGATCACTTCATTGCTGTTACCGAAAAGGCAAAAAAAACTCTCATCAAAGAGGGGATTAAAGAAGAAAAAATAACCGTAATCCCTATGGGAGTAGATCTCAATAGATTTAAACCCAGACCAAATCTCAAAAACAAAAGAACTATAAACATCCTCTGTGTGGCCAGATTGGTCCCCGAAAAAGGAGTCCTGACTCTTCTCAAAGCTTTTTTGCATATTCGCAAAAGAAACAATAACGTCACTCTTACTTTTGTGGGTGATGGACCCTTAAAGCCAGAGCTTAAGGGCTACAAAGGAGTTTTTGTAAAAAGCGTACCCTACAACAAAATGCCGGAAGAATACTCTAGCGCTGACATCCTTTGTCTTCCTAGCCATACCACTGCTACCTGGGAAGAACAGTTTGGTATGTGCCTTGTAGAAGCCATGGCCACAGGACTACCTATAGTTTCTACCAAAACTGGAGCTATCCCAGAAGTCTGTGGGACTGTGGCCAGCCTTGTAACCGCTAGCAACGCCCATAGCTTGGCAGTCAGCCTGGAGAAATTAATTTATAATAAGGACTTGAGAACAAAAATTGGTATAAACGCCAAAAAGAGAGCTGAAGAGCTTTACGATAGAGAAAAAATAACCAAAAAAATCAAAGAGATCTACAAACTTGTATGTCGATAAAAAGCTTACTAATCAAAAATTCTTTCTTTAACCTTCTGGGTTATTTTTATCTTTTGATAGTCAGTTTTGTTTCTGTTTCCATATTTTTAGGAAGTTTTGGCCGCGACGTCTTTGGAGTTTATTTGTTTTTGGCATCTTTTGTCCCCATGGCTTCTGTTTTTGACTTTGGTGTTTCTATTGCCGTAATCAGAGAGCTTTCGCTCCCAAGTGCCACAAAAGAATCAAAAATAAAAGTCTGGAGAACTGCCTTAGCCATTTTTATCGCCGAAGCCTTACTTCTTGTGGCCGTGTTTTCTGGACTTTTGCTTTATCTCTCCTCTCACATGCCCTTGCTACAAATAGTGAGTAAAAACATTGTGTTGCCTAGTATTTTTGTCTTAACCTTTACGATTTTTGTAAACCACCTAAATAACTTGATGCTTAGTGTCCCTCAGGCCAATCAACGTTTTGATATCTTTAATTCAAAAACTTTTATTGTTGGAACAGCTAACACTCTTTTGTCAGCTTTTTTGAGCACTTACACCCACAACATTCTGCATCTGTTTATTTTGCAGCTAGTCTTTAATCTCGTCACTTTTGTTTATATTTCTATTTATGTCAAAAACGTGTTTGGTTCAAAAAACTTATTACCTGAGTACAACAGGGAACAGGCCAAGTCATTGCTTGGTTACGGCCTTAAGAATTTTGTTGGTACCCTCGCTAGTCAAATGGAGTCTCAAGTTTCCAAGTTTTTTCTGGGGTTCCTCTCTTCTGCCCAATCTATAACTGCATTTAGCATTCCCCAAAATATTGTTAGTAAAGCAGCCGGAATAGTTTCCCAGCTTGCTCAAGCCTTTTTTCCACTTTCAGCTTCTCTCCTGGAAAAAGATAGAATCCACAAACTCAAGAAACTATTTTTTGGTTTGCAATTTATTATTTTATTGGGTGGAATTCTATCTGTAGTAGTCACTAATAATTTTGGTGTTCCTTTTCTCACTTGGTGGCTCAAAGACTCTGTAGTTGTAGATCTAGCTTATCCAGTTTTACAGGTAATGTGCTGGTACTTTGTATTAGTTTCTCTTACCCCACTTCCAACCGCCTTGGTCCAAAGCTTGGGCAAGCCACAAGTGTCCAGTTTCTTTGCCGTTCTTAGTATTACGTGCGAAATAATTGGTATGGCTTATTATATTCCTAGGTACGCTTCCCTTGGAGCAGCCTTTTCCTTTTTCTTCGGTGCCGTTGTCTCCATTCCTCCCTTTCTAATCTATACCGTCTATTTGCTTAATCAGAAAATAAATGAGTACCAATAGCTACCTCATAAATAGTAAAAAATTTAAGTGGGGACCAGGAAGTATCAGTCTAAACCCAGATAAGGTGCTGCTCCTAAAAAAGTTTGCCGTGGGCAGCTGCTTGGATGTGGGTACTGGAAGTGGAATATACGCTAACTACTTGTACTCCGAGAGCCACTACACAGTAGGAGTGGATAACGAAATCCAGTTTGTCAAAAAAGCGCAAAAAAACTACAAAAGTATTACTTTCAAAAAAGCAGACGCCTGCAACCTTCCTTTCAAAGACAATCAGTTTGACACTCTTGTAGCTTTTGACATCTTGGAACACCTAGACGACGAGAAGGCTCTAGAAGAATTTTTTCGAGTCGCCAAGAGAGTGGTCTTTTCTGTTCCCCACAAAAATCAAAAGATACTAGAAGAATATGGGCTCTCTCACTCGCATTACCTAGACAATACTCACAAAAGAGTCTACGACAAAAAGGCTATTACAATCATTGCCAAAAAAAATAAACTTCAAGTTGTCTTGTTAAAAAATTCATTGCCCATCAGTGTCTCTGGGTTATTAATTGAAAGACTCTCCAAAGGAAATCTTCTTAAAAAATATCTTCTCAAAGTAATTCTTAAACCTTTCTTGCCAGAGCCACCCATCTACTCCACTGTTTTTGGAGTTTTAGAAAAAGCCAAAAGCAAATGAAAGTAGCCGTGTATTACGATCTGCCTTTTGGTGGAGCAAGTGTCGCTATGACAGAAATAATTTCCGAATTAAGGAAAAGACATGAAATTGTTGAGTATCGTAATTTAGAAAACAATAAAATTAGCTTACCTCCAGCCAGGCTTTGGAAAGACATTGAATCAATTGTTCTTCAATATTTTAAACAGCAAAAACAAGCAGAAATTATAAATAGTCAATACTTTGACCTTGTCTTTGTTTGCCACGACCGCCACTTTCAATCCCCATGGATTTTAAGATTTCTAAGTAAGCCTACAGTATTTCTTTGTCAGGAACCTACCAGAGCTTTTTTTGAAAAGTTTTTGGATATCGATCCAACCTTGCCGTTACTGAACAGACTTTACGAAAGACTAAATAGAATAATTAGAAAAGGAATAGAAATAAAAAACGCTTCTTTTGCTACAAAAATAATTGCCAACTCCAACTTTTCCAGAGAGTCCATCAAAAACGCCTATGGCATAGACTCCACTCCAATTTACATGGGGGTAAACACCGCCAAATTCTTTCCTCAAAAACTAAAAATAAAAAATCAAGTAGTGGTGGTAGGGAACAACGAACCTCAAAAAAACCTCTCACTTGCCATTTTGTCCGTCGCTGCCATAGAGAAAAAAATAAGACCAAATTTGGTAATAATCTCACCCAGAGCACGAATTAATTCCGACCTAAAAAGCTTAGCCAAAAAGAGTAAAGTAGTTTTGGACATTCAAACCAGTATCGAAACCAAAGATGTCCAAAAAATTTATGGAGAATCCAATTGCTTACTTGCAGTTGCCAAGTTTGAACCCTTTGGGCTTTCGGTAATAGAAAGCTTGGCTTGTGGCACTCCAGTAGTGGCAATAAACGAAGGAGGTTTTAAAGAAACTGTAGTTAATAACTCTACCGGATTTCTGGTAGCTCCTGATAAAAAAGAAATTGGTAATGCCATAACCAAGCTAATAAAGAACTCCAATTTAAGAGAAAAAATGGGCAAGCAGGGGATAGAGGATATAAATAAGAGATTTTTATGGCCAAGTTTAGTTAAAAAAATAGAGAAGTTATTTTATGAAATTGCCTAAGATTGGAGCGGTAGTCGTTAACTACAACAATCCAGAATCAACCAGAGAAACTTTAAGTTCTTTGTTGCAGCAAAGTAACAAGAAAGAGTTTGAACTAAAAATTTATTTGATAAACAATGGCTGCACTGATACGGATTCAGCAAATTTAGCTGAAGAGTTCGAGTCAGTAATCTTGCTAGAATCAAAAACAAATTTAGGTTTTGCTGGGGGAAATAACCTGGGGATCAAAAAGGCTTTGGTAAATAGGTGCGATTATTTATTGATAGTCAATAACGACGTTACCATTCTTTCTGATAATTTTTTTGAAACTTTGCTAAAGTCTACCTCCGACATTACCGCTCCCCTAATAGAATACAAGCGAGAAGGAAAAACTATTTATGACTTTGGTGGGAAGGTGGATTTACTCTTCGGGCGCAATACTCATCTGACCAAGGCAGGCAAGCCAGATTATTTTTCTGGGGCGTGTCTCTTTGTAAAAAGTCAGGTTTTCAAAAAACTAATAGGATTCGATGAGAAATTCTTTCTCTACTACGAAGACGTCGATTTTTGCTTAAGGGCCAAATGCGCTGGGTTTACCCTAGGGCAAGCTGTTAACGCCAAAGTTTTTCACTTGCTCTCCGACTCTACTAACAAACTTGGTGTCAAGAAAATAAAAATTCTGGCTGCTAGCCACCTCAGGTTTTGCCTGAAGCATTTAAGTATTTTTTCCTTTCCACTGTATTATTTCTTTAATCTTTATTTAAATTCCAAGCGAATAGCGCCTTATGTCTCTTGGAAATCCTACGAAATGTATAAGTCAGCTTATCCATTCTTAAACAGAGTCTATTGTTTTTTAAACAACACTCCTCAAATCCATCTAATAGGGGATAGTCACACCTGGTCCTACTACTATCATCACCCCTTTCTGGTTCATCATCTTGGTGCAGCCACAGCCTACAATCTAGGGAATCCGAATTCCTCCACAAATTCTTATCAAGAATTAATGAACCTTCTTCCAAAAATCAATAAGAGTAAAGACCTTCTGTTATTTGAGTTGGGAGAAATAGATTGCCGTGTTCACATCTACAACCAATACTGCAAAGGGAATAAAAAGCAAAAAATAAGCACCATTATTGCGCTTACGGTAGAAAAGTATCTTGCTGTTTTGGATAAACTTATCTCACAGGGTTACAAAGTATCTGTCCTCAGCCCCACACCCACAGGCACCGAAAAAAATATTTACCACAAGCCTTTTTTTGCCGATTTTAAACTCAGAGCAGAAATAACCAGAGACTTTCACCAAAAACTAAAGCTAGAGGCGAAAAAAAGAAATATTCCTTACATAAACCTTTTTGAAAAAGTGGTGAGTAAAGATGGGGGGATAAAGAAAGTTTACAGAGCCGACGAAGTCCATTTAAATTCCAAGGTGGTTCCCTTTACCTTGAGTATAATAAAAACTAATGCAACCAAATAAAGAAAGGTTTACCAAGTTAGACGGACTAAGGGGCTTACTCTCTCTGGTCGTAGCTCTCAATCACTCTTTTTTAATTCTTTTAATTCCTGCCTTTGCCAATGTCTGGGAACAAAACATTTTTGCCTTTAACGATTTCCAGTCTAAGATTCAGCAAATATTTATGCTTCTTGGTAATGGTGGAGTAGCTGTTACCATGTTTTTTGTTTTGTCTGGTCTGGTTATGGGTCAGTCTCTCAAAAAAATAGAGCCAAGCCTCTCTGGAGTTCTCGGGTTCTATGTAAAACGCATGACTCGCTTGTATCCTGCTTACTTCTTCTTAATAGTCTTCTCAGCCCTCTACATGCGTCTAGGCTTTGTCTATCGCACTTATCCGGTAGCTTCTTCCTGGTTTCACTGGTGGATGAACTTTGAAATGACTCTGTCCGAGTTTTTCCGCAACGCCTACTTTGCCAGTATTTCTCTAGGCGGCATTACCTGGACGCTAAGAGTTATTGTTATCGCTTCATTTATTTTTCCAGTTTTTTACTTTTTGACAAAAAATACTTCAAAGTATATTGACCTTGCCCTTACGGCACTTCTTATCTATTTGAGTTTCACTCTCTTAAATATTGCAGGCTTTAGAGATCTTCGATATCTATATATGTTTTTTGCTGGGCTTATCTTACCCAAATTCAGGTCTCTGTTTGAAAATTTCCCTAAGTGGTTATTTTTTGTCACCCTTCCAATTTGTCTTTATGTGATGTTGGATCTTAGGTATATGAGTGATGAGTACATAGGTGGACTTGGTGAAGCTGTAGTCGCTTGGTTTTACCTAGGACTAATGGCCTACAACCACAAAGAGACAATCTTTAACTTTTTGGACTCCAAGTTTTTACAATTTTTTGGCAAAATCTCTTACAGCCTTTATCTTATTCACTTTTCTGTGCTTTATATCTTTGCTAAGATCGTCTTGGACTACCTCCCAAATCTTCCCTATGCCCACAACTATGTGGCCATCCACTTAATGTTCTTTGTCTTCTCTACCATTCTTGCTACCTACCTATCAATATTTATGAATAAGTTCGTAGAAGAGCCGTCGGTGAAGCTGGCTAGTTTCATTAGTGAAAAGTTCAAAAGATGAAGCTCTCCATTGTTGTTATTACTAATAAAGAAAAGTTAAACGATCATTTTTTGGAGCTCCTAAAATTTGGAGATGAACTGATTGTTGAGTATAGTAAAACCTTAGAAAGTTTTGCGGAAAAAAGAAACAAGGCGTTAGCCAAAGCAAAAGGGGACTGGGTACTATTTGTGGATGATGATGAAATAGTAAGCCGTGAGCTTGCTGAGGAAATTTTGCTGGCTATCAATTCTCCCATATTTTCAGGTTTTAACTTAAAGAGGGTTGACACAGTATTTAACGAAGAGCAGAAACACGGAGAAGTCGGTAATATAAAAATTTTAAGACTAGCAAAGAAAAAGTCCGGTGAATTTAAACGTAGTGTCCACGAAGTTTGGAAAATCCAAGGCAAAATAAAAACTCTAAAAAACCCTCTTTACCATATTAAAGATAGTTTTGTTTCTGAGTTTATCAGTAGAATGAGCTTTTACGGTCCGCTAGACGCTGCCAGCCTCAAATCAGAAAACAAAAACTTTTCGTACTTTAAACTTTTGTTTTTGCCTGTAGCCAAGTTTGTAAATAACTATATTGTCAAAGAAGGCTACAGGGATGGTTACCCAGGACTTTTTCTTTCTTACCTTATGAGTATTCAGTCACTATCCGTCAGAATTTTTCAAAAAGAACTAAATGAAGCAAAATAAATATCTGCTTTATCTTATTATCCTAGTTTGGCCCTTTGGCTTGCTACTAAGAGGGGAGTTTGGATTTTTAGCTAAACCAGTTTATTTGCTCGATATTCTAGTGGGCTTGGTTTTTGTAGTTTCAAATTTTGACAAAAAATTTAGAATAGAGGCTAAAAAAGACTCTCTGTTTAAACCCCTCTCAATTTTTATTCTTGCCCTAACAGTTTCACTTCTTGCCAATTTAAATAGATTATCTTCTTTGGAGCTAACGGTTTCGCTTCAATACTTGTTAAGAGTTATTGTCTATCCAGTTCTGTACTTTGTAGCCAAAAACAATAAGAGTAGGGATTTGCAGTTATTGTCTTTTATCTCAGCACTGTTATTTATTGCCTTTGGACTTCTGCAATATTTTTTACTTCCCGACCTAAGATTCCTAAAAAATCTGGGTTTTGACGATCACTTGTATCGGCTAGCGGGAACCTTTGCTGACCCCAATTTTGCTGGGGCAATACTGGCCAGTCTCTCTCTTGTATTTCTATCCCTCAATCAGTACTTATTGCTCTTGGTAAGCTTATTATCTCTCGCCCTTACTTTTTCCCGAGCCTCTTATCTTGCCTTTGTTGTTGGGCTGATTCTATATGTAATTTTAAATAAAAAATATAAGGCGCTAGCCATAATGGGTTTTTTGTCAGTTGCTATTTTTCTTTCGCCTAAGCCTTTTGGAGAAGGGGTAAATTTGCTACGTACTGTGTCCATTTTTTCTAGACTAGAAAACGTTAAAGAAGGAATCATCTTGTTTCAACAAAAGCCAGTTTTTGGCTGGGGTTATAACACTTTAAATGCAAGCCTTAGTAATAGTTTTGTGTTTATCCTTGCTACCTCTGGAGTAGTGGGCTTTGTTGCCTTCTTAAACTTACTCAAATCTGTTTACCTCAATAGTTCTAACACTTCCAAAGTAATATTGGTGGCTTTACTGACACACTCACTGTTTAACAATACCTTTTTCTTTATCTACGCCCTATCTTTTTTCTGGATAACTCTGGCTCTTATGGAGTATAAGAAACCTTTATAGTTTGCTCATCCACATTTCCAGCTTTGTCCGAAGCTACAATCTTCAATATATTTTCTCCGTCCTTTAGCTGAATTCTTTGGACAAAGCTTCCGTCTTTATTGACATCCACAAAAGAATTGTTAGCCATTACCTGGGCGTTACTCTTGCTTGTCTTCCCTGTAATCTCTATTGATTGGCTGCTCTTTCCGATGTACTCAGTACCTTCTTTGGGAGAGGTAACTGTGAGGACTATTGGCTCTTTGTCGACGTTAATTATTTTTATCTCAGATAGACTAGAGTTGTTGGCAGCGTCTACTGCTCGGATCTGAACTCTATTGGCTCCTGCACTAAGGTCAGCATTAAAAGAAAAAGATCCATCTTCTTTGGACTTGTCTGCTTTGTTTAGAGTATCGTTTACCATCAGCTCTAGGTCAGCTCCTGCTTCTGTATAGCCTTCTATGGTAACCATGGCGGTATTTGTCGCTTCTGGGACAGCTGAGAGTATGGGGGGTTGTGGGGGAATAATGTCAGTTTCGGTTTTGTTTACCGTTACTCCGTTTCCGGCAATAACTTTTATAAACAGCGGGAATCCCCACTTTATCATTACAAAAATAAAAACAATTGAAAGGAGAAAATAAAAGCGAGACTTGTTTCCTTCTTGCGATTTTCTGTATCTGCCTATCATGCCTCTAGTATAAGGCATAAAGTATAATTGTTCCTGTGCGGGTATAGTTCACCGGTAGAATGCTTCCTTCCCAAGGAAGAGAAGTGGGTCCGATTCCCATTACCCGCTCACAAAAAAGTCAGACCCTTGTGGTCTGATTTTTTGGTAAGTGAGCAAAGAATCGGACCTGACGGAAGCAAGCTCTTACTCCGGTATCCCGCTCACTAATACTTACTCTGTTACCTTACAGATTTCGAAAGCGTGAACAAATACTAATTCATCCATATATTTAATTGTTTCGAGAGCTCTTGTAAGATTGAATGAAGGAAAAGAATCGGTTATTTGGTAGGAATATCGCCACTCCCCATCCGGGCTTGGAAGGCACTCGTCAAACAGTCTTGTATTTCCCCCTAATTCACCAACCTTATTTATTAAGTACTTTATTACATCCTTTTCAGATATGCCTAGCTTAGATAAAATTTCATCTTTAGCAACCCCACCTGCATATAATCGTGTAATTGTTTCATCACCAGTAGTTGCAAGTTCCTGTCCGCCACCAGTTTTTGTTGGAAGCCACTCATCGTGATAGCTTCCTTCTGGTCCTTTGTAGTCACTTACTTTTAAGGTAAAATCCCCTCTGGTTGTGGTTGTAACATCAGTATGTCCAGCATATCCTTCACCTAAACCCTTAGTTAAAATTTCTTTTCCACTTGTCATTTCTGTATCTTATCAAATTTGCCATATCTCAATGAATAGTCAAATTTGGTTTGATCGCGTTCATGCCTCAGAAGACTAGATATGGCCAATAATCATTTCGAGCCAATTACCCAGTAGTCCACAAAAAACCGCCCCTTTTGAGGCGGTTTTAATTTCGAAAATAAATCACTTTGTTACTGTGTAAATTTCTCCTGCTTCTGTACTTTGCAAAAACTCCGGAGAAGGTGGTACAAAGCCTAGGATTGTTAAAGATGTATTCATCGGGCCTTCAAATGACAGATCCCAATCACCCGAGTGTTGATATGTGAATCTGTCTTGTTTGGCATTCAATGTGTACTGCAAAATTTCAAATTGACCATTAAACGTACAGGTCAGGTTCAGAAAAATATCCCGATCGCAGTTTGGAAGGCGGAAGGTTGCAAACACTGTTTCTTCAGAACTTGGCACTCTGCATAGTGGCTTTGCTGATACAGTAGTATCGTTATTGTCCATTGGAATTTGGTACGAGTTAATTTCACAATTTCCAATCTTGTTTTCATAACCATCGAACTCAATAGGAAAAAGTGGTCCATGATAGACAAAAACAGGAGAAAGCTCGCTAGTGCCCCATTCGTCGCCCCGGGGGTAAAAAGAGATCGTTTCGCTTTCTTTGTAATTTTGGACCCAGTTCTTGGGAACAAAATTGTACACGAAGATGAAATTGATTCTGGTCACTTCCGGAAGTGACTCATGCGTTGCGGCCGGCACATCGGTAGCAGGAATTTCGGGTTGAGCTGGAGCTTGAGCTGGTGCTCCACAGGCAAACATAAGCAGTGCAATTAATACAAAAACAATATTTTTCAAGGTATCACTCCTAAGTTTAGATTTGCTGTATTTTACCTCAAAACCCTTAATTGCACAACTATAGGGTTATAGTTTACGCACTTATGAGGACGGGCTTGGTGAACCTGCGCTCCTCTAGCTGCTCCAAAAACAATCTTATCGTCTCATCTATATCAATTCTCTCGGGGACTTCATCCAGCAGGTGGACATCTTCTCTGGTCAGAGCCTCCAAATAATCTAGGGTAGTGGTCTCAGCCATGTGGTTTGGTAAAGAAATTCTCCCAGCATCTTCGATCAAACCATCATTATCGGAGTGAAAACTATAGTTTTCCATATATCCAAACTCTCTACCAAAACGAAACACATCAATAAAAACAGTATTTACAATTTCATCTCTATCAGGTCTCTTTACACTCTGAACTCTCATCATTTCTCCACCAACCAGTTTATCCGTGCAAATCAATATGACATCTTTGAGCCAAGTTCCTTCCCACTCTTTTCCTCCCATTACTGTCACAATAACTTTATGCTTACCATCCTGGCTTAGCCATTCCTCAATTCTTTCCCCATGACTCACAACATCTTCCATACTCAGCTCAATTGAGGGGTATTTATTTTGGCTATGAACAGAATGTTCTTTTGTTACCACAAGCAAATTATACTACCACTCAAAAATCGCAGTGTACAATAACTCTGTGCCCAAAATTGAATATAAATTAGTTAGAACCAGGAGATTGTCGGGCAGTATAAGTATCCGAATCAAAAATGGAGAGGTAATTGCTAGTGCCCCTTTTTGGGTCCCCAAAATCGCTATCGATAGTTTTGTAAAAGAAAAAGCCGACTGGATAGAAAAATCTTTAAAGTCTCAAAAGCCAGTAGAGGCGGGCAAAAAATATATTACCGGAGAGACTCACTTACTTTTTGGCAAAGAGTATCTACTAGAAGTTGTCACTTCTGTCTCACCAATTAGAACTAGTGTCAAAGAGTCGGGGAGCAAACTTGTTGTAGATGTTTATGTAGGATTTGATAAAGATAAGCTAGCCAAAGAAATTCAAGATGCCATGCTCAGATTTTACTTGGAGAAGGGGATTGGCTACTTAACTGAAAAAGTAAATTACTACACATCTCTATTGGGTGTAGACTATTCTAAGATCGAAATAAAAAAAGTTTCTAGTATCTGGGGAAGTTGTTCTGCAAAGAATGTCTTAAGTTTTAATCGAAAACTCGTAATGGCTCCGGAAGAAATTATTGATTATGTCATAATTCATGAAGTCTGTCATCTAAGGGAAAGAAATCACTCTAGTAGATTTTGGGGATTGGTTTTTCGCTTTGATCGAAAGTACAAAGAACATCGCCGTTGGCTCCATATTAATCATGCTATCCTAAGTTTATAAATGTCAAAAAACACCGACCCAGATTTTGAAAAAGCTCTAAATATTTTGCTGCATAGTGAAGAACACGTTTTTCTCACAGGGAACGCCGGTACTGGTAAAACGACCCTCATCAACAAGTTCCAGTCAGAAACAGAAAAGGATCTGGCCATAGTCGCCCCTACCGGAGTAGCAGCCGTCAATGTCGGGGGAGAAACCATTCATTCATTTTTTGGATTTCCCCCTAATGTAAATATCGATAGGGCCATTTTTGAAGCCAAAAAAACCAAAAAAGCCAAAATCTACCAAGCTCTCGAAGTTTTGGTTATCGATGAAATCTCTATGGTCAGAGCGGATCTGCTGGACTGCATCGATATCTTTTTGCAAACAGTTCGCAAAATGAGAGTTTCTTTTGGGGGAGTTCGCGTCATTATGGTGGGAGACTTACACCAGCTTCCACCAGTAGTTACTCCCACAGAAAGAGAAGCTCTTCTCAGTATGTATAGTAGCCCCTACTTTTTCAGCTCTCACGTCTTTCAAAAATTAATGTCTGGTCTTTATACACAAATAATTTTTCTTGAGCTTCAAAAAATCTATCGTCAGACTGATCTCAAATTTATCGATATTCTCAATCGCATTCGGACCAAAACTATTTTGCCAGAAGACTTAGACGTGCTAAATCGCTGCGTACTAGACTCTGAAAGTATCGACGAACATATTCTTTTGACCACCATCAACGACACTGCCGACAAGGTAAATGACATGCGACTAGCACAGATAGAAGGACCGCTGCATGTCTTTCACGCCACTGTTACTGGTGACTTCTCTGAGAAGCAAAGCCCTGCCTCACAATCTCTATCTCTAAAAACAGGAGCCAAAGTAATGCTGCTGAATAATGACCCAGATGATAGATGGATCAATGGCACTATAGGAACCTTGTTCCGAGTATCCGGTGAAGAAGTCTATGTAAAACTAGAAAATGGAGAAATAGAAAAAGTTGAGCCGGTTACTTGGAACGCGTACAAAACTAGATTTAATGAAGAAGAAAACAAACTTGAATCATTTGATGTTGGTAGCTTTAAGCAGCTCCCTCTCAGGCTAGCTTGGGCAATAACTATTCACAAAAGCCAGGGAAAAACTTTTCAAAAAGTCGCCATCGACTTTGGCAGAGGCTCTTTTGCTCACGGGCAAACATATGTCGCTCTAAGTAGAGCCACAAGCTTAAGCGGATTAAAACTTTTAAGACCACTGACAGAATCCGGAATTATCGTCGACGAAACAGTTCTGCAATTTTTGGAAAATATCAAGAAGCTATCCGCTTAAGATTATTTTGTTTGGTTAAAACCAAAAATAAGAAGGCTGCAAGTAAAGCAAGCGCTGAGCCAAAATAAAAGGGAGATCTGGGTCCTGAGTATGTCCATAGGTAGCCAGCAATTATCGATGCTAGCAGAGTGGCCACGCCAAGAAGGGTGTGATAAATCCCAAATGCCGACGCCACAATTTCGTGAGGAACTAGCCGAGAGATATAAGACTTTGCCACTCCATCCGTAAGAGCCAAAAACACTCCATAGGCAGGGAACAGGAACCAAACAATTTTAGATGTTTCAGCAAAACCAAAAAGAAAATAAACTACGGCAAAAATTAAGTACCCCACAAACAATACTTTTCTTGAGCCGATTTTGTCAGCAACAAGTCCTGCCGGTAGCGAGGCAATGGAATTTGTAATATTAAATAGGACATAAGTAAGAATGGTTAAACTCACAGACAAACCTAGGTTTTGAGATCGCAGAATCATAAAAGCCTCTGAGCTGTTTCCGATAGCAAAAATAATACTTATAAGTAAAAATATTTTGTAGGAAGCATTTGTCTTTATCCATTCGAACTTAATTTTTTTGCCTGCATACTTTTCGCCTTCAGTTTCCTTGATAAAAATTGAAATCAAAATTACACCGATAAGGGTAGGAACAAAAGCAATCAAAAATAAGGTTCTGTACTCATTTTTTAGCAAAGCCAAAATGCCAATGGCAAGCAATGGTCCCACTACTCCACCAAAGTCATCCATCATACGGTGAATTCCAAAAGACATACCCCGAGACTCTTTTTCTGAGCTTTCAGTGATTATTGCGTCGCGAGCAGCAGTTCGTATTCCCTTTCCTGCCCTGTTGGTAATTCTAGAGATTAAAACTGTGGGCCAGGCAAAAGCCATAGACATTAACAAGTGAGAAGCAGCCGAAAACCCGTAACCAAGACCTACAAATACTTTTCTTCTATGAATTTTGTCAGAAACCACTCCACTTATCGCCATCAAAATATTTGCGGTAGCGTCCGAGAGACCTTCAATAAGACCCAAAATAGTAGCCGGCACTCCCAAAACAGTAGACAAAAAGATGGGCACTACCGGGTAAATCATTTCTGAAGAGATATCGTTAAGAAAACTTACTAGTCCTAGGATCAGAATATTTTTGGGGACTTTTTTAATCTTCGTCTTTAAATCGTTCATATGGATAGTCCTCTACATTTAATTCTTCTGCTTGGATTACAAACAGTTTTCCGTCTTCAGTACGAAACAATCTATATCTGTATGTTTCGTAAAGTTCATTATCATCCGAACAAATAAAACTAATAATACTATTTGCTTCAGTCAGCAGTTCGGTGATTTCCTCCAAGGTACCTACACGCGACAGAGTCGCTATTTCAATCTGTATATCTTTCAGCTGACGATTTAAAGTATTTTCTACTTTACTTTCACAAGCCTCAATTATTTTTCGCTTTTCTGTCATGTCCAGTATCATTAGTATACAGTGAAAATTAATGCCACAATTGCCTTAAGTTTTTTTGATCGACTACTAGGTTTAATAGTAAAAACCAATAAGCCGCCTATGCTTTTCCATACCCACTTTGGAATCCACACGTTATTTATGAATTATCCGATCGACGTTCTGGTTCTGGATGAAAACAAAAAAATTGTAAAGGCAAAAAACTCACTCATGCCTAATAAACTATTTTTTTATAATCCCAAATACTCAGTTGTATTGGAGCTAGAAAGTGGGTTTATCAAAAAAAACAAGTTACAACTAGGTGATAAAATTGAACTTAACTCATGAATATTTTTGCCATAGATCTTTCAGTATCTCACTTAGTTCAAAGCTTTAACTCGACTTTAATTTACTCATTCTTATACTCAGTTTCTTACATAGGCAACGTAGTACCCATGTTCTTTATACTTTGCATCAGCCTAATTTATTTTTATTTTACTAAACACCGAAAGGCAGCTCTCTACTTATTTTTTTCTACCGGTATCGGAGTAGGCATAAGTACATTATTAAAAATAATAGTTGCCAGGCCTCGCCCCAGCTCTGAACTGGTTAATGTTTTTGTGAGACACAATGATTTTAGCTTTCCCAGTACTCACACCACCACCTTTGCCATTGTCTTTGGTTTTCTCTACTACTACTTAACAATTCACAACAAGAACAGCCATTACAACAAGCTTATTAGGTTATTACTTTCAATTTTAATAATTTCCGTCGGTATTTCTAGAATCTATTTGGGAGCTCACTGGTTGAGTGATGTTCTGGCAGGCTACGCATTAGGCTTTTTTGTATTATTTATTTCCCTCAAACAATTTAAAAATGAAAGATAAATTTGCCGCCACTTGGATATCCCACACCTCAATTAGTGATTACTTGCTTTGCCCTAGGGGGTATTACCTAAAAAATGTTTACAAGGATCGCAGCACAGGGCACAAACTCCAGATCGTCAGTCCCGCTCTAGCATTGGGGTCGGCAGTTCATGGCGTGCTTGAAGGTCTGTCTCAAAAGCCAACCGAAACACGTTTGAAAGATTCGCTCGTTTTGGAGTTTGACAAAGTCTGGGAAAAATTTCAAGGCAAACTTGGTGGATTCAAAAACAAAGAAGAGGAATATCAATACAAAGAAAGAGGCAAAGCCATGCTCAGGAGAGTCATGGAAAACCCAGGTCCAATAGGCAAGTTGTCTCTAAAACTAAAACAAGACTTTCTCTATTACTGGCTAAACGAAGAGGACAATATTATTTTGTGTGGCAAAATTGACTGGCTAGAATATTTACCAGAAACAAATTCAGTGCATATTATCGACTTCAAAACAAGCAAAAAAGAAGAAAAGGCAAACTCTCTTCAGCTTCCAATCTATTTGTTACTTGCCCAAAACTGCCAAAACCGCAAAGTAGACAAGATGAGCTATTGGTATCTCGAATTTGATAACTTGCCTACTAGAGTAGAACTACCAAAGTTAGAAGAAGCTACTCAGACATTACTAGATATTGGTCGAAAAATAAAACTAGCAAGAAAGTTAGATAACATGAAATGCCCTAACGGAGACGATGGCTGCTTCTCTTGCAGGCCACTAGAGATGGTCTTAAGAGGTGAAGGGGAAAAGGTAGGAGAGACAGACAGACATGATCTTTACTTCATCGAAAAAGCCCCAGTCGTTGAAGAAGAAATCGAAGAACTAATCCACTAGTACGCCGCTATCGCCACTGCAAAGTTATTTTGAGCGTACACGCAGCCCCAAACATACTCACCACCAGAGAGTAAGCTTTTGTGTCCCAAAGTATTTTCCCAGCCTTTGACTGTTTCTGTTGGTGTAGCAAAGCCAGATGCCAAGTACTCACTAATATTATATTTTTCGCTTATCCATTTCAGGTCTGACCTGTCTAGCACTGGTTGAAAACCTGCATGCCCATCTAGTTTTTTTAGTTCCAATAATTGATTTAGACGAATTGAAGCAATGGTACACAGCTCATCTTTTTTACTTAACTTTCCGACTCCAAACTCAACTCTTTTGTTGTTCACCGCTTCCCATAAGTCAGGCCCACCCCAAGCAGTTTTTTTAATAGGCTGAACAGTAGGAGCTGCTACGGCTGACACTTTTACTTGCTCATTACTGAATATTAGATAAAAAAAGTTTTTACCTTTTGATCTGTACTCCGCAATTCCTACCTCTGAAAATTTTGGATGAAGTATGGTTTCTTTTTCTATATTGTCAGAAAGCAAATTGGTCATAAAATCATCTTCTGCGCTTTTGAGACTTATAAACGCATCTCCGACAATCGTAGAGTGATAGCCTACCATTTCCAACGCCTTTTCTCTTGTCAAAGCTGATGAAGTTCCCAAATAGTCATCGTAGGCAACTATTACGCCCATTCTTGCTCTTGTTGCTTTGTTTAAATTCTCATTCAGTTTAAGTTCTGTAAGCTTATCTTCTACTCTCTTTTTGTTTATTGCCTCTACAATTTTTGCTCCAAAATTATCAGGAAAACTAGACTCCTGAGTAGGTGAAACCAAAAAAGATGGTGCCTGAACCTCATTTTTGGCCAAAAATATTCCAACTGAAATCGAAAGAGCTAGGACAATGCTAAGAATCAAAATTTTTCTAACCATTTACATATAGTATAGAATATATCTATGCAAATAATTTTCAATACACAGAAGATTAGCATCAGCGACAGGTTCAAACAGAGGATAGAGACAAAATTCGAACAAGGCTTGGGTAAACTGCTTCAGCACTACAAAGAAGAGATGAAGGTGGGCTTGCTGTCTATCAAAAAGGTTTCAAAGTCAGGATACGAAATTAAGTTTGACATGAACTTGCCAGCCTGCCCCATAAACATCAAAGATACTCACAAAGTTTTACTTGATGGGGTAATGAGAGTCAGAGACCAGGCAAAACGACAAGTAAAAAAACATCTCGAAAAACTTCGAAATTATTGAGGCTATAATGGTTAAATGCAAAATACCATTAACTGTCCCAAATGTAATACCGAAATAGAAATCACCGAAGCTCTTCGTAAAACAATATCACCTCAGTTTGAAAAAGATATAGAACAAAAGGCACGCGCTTCATTTCAAAAAGAACAAGAAACCCTTCTGGAAGAACTAAAGTTCAAAACTAAAAAACTAGATGAAGCCAGAGAAGAATCCCTGAAACTTCACCAAGAGAAATTAAAGCTAGAAGACGAAAGAAAAAGTTTTGAGCTAGAAAAACAAAGACAGTTAGATATTGAAAGAGATCAGATAAGGCAAAAAACTTTGCTAGAGTTTTCAGATCAGCATCGCATGAAAGATGCCGAAAAGGACAAAATGATAAACGATTTAAAAAAGTCTCTAGAGGATGCTCAGATTAGAGCCTCGCAAAGCTCTCAACAACTTCAGGGTGAAGTTCAAGAGCTAGACCTGGAAAACTTTTTGGCTCAAGCCTTTCCCTTTGACGATATAAAGCCAGTAGAAAAAGGAGTAAGGGGTGCAGACATTAGCCAGGTGGTCAAAACTAATATGGGAACCGTTTGTGGAATAATTCTTTGGGAATCAAAAAGAACAAAAACTTGGGCAGGGGACTGGACTCAAAAATTAAAGGACGACCTTCGTCAGTCCAAAGCCAACATTCCGGTAATTATTAGTACAGCGTTACCAAAAGAAATTGTCTCTGGTTTTGGATCCTTGGATGGAGTTTGGGTCTGTGAACCGAAGTTTATTAAACCGTTAGCAGAAGTTCTGCGCCAAGGATTGATAAATGTGGCTAGAGAAAAACACACTGGCAAAGATAGGGGGACCAAGGCTGATGCGGTTTATGATTACCTAACCAGTAATGAGTTCAGACAACAGGTGGAGAGCATTATAGAAGCCCACACCGGTCTCATTATGCAAATTCAAAAGGAAAAGGTTGCTTTTGAAAAAATCTGGAAAGAACGAGAAGCTCAAGCTCAAAGAATTATTGGCAGCACCGCAAGGATATATGGAAGCATCTCAGGTCTTGCGGGACAATCTCTTCCCATGCTTCCCTCCCTCTCTCTCCCAGAATAACTTGATATAATAGTCCAAAATCCATTTACAAAGGAAGGTTTCCTTGAAAAAACTAAAATCTGTTTTGCGGGTCTTGATCTGGTTTCTTATAATTGCAATAGTAGGTACTATCGAGATTGGACTGATCGCTTGGTATAAGTCAGCCGAAATCATTAGTCTTGAAAGTATATTAATTAAGAACTTGCCTAACTTCTTCTTCTTTACCATTTCCTGGATATTGGCAATCTTAAGCATAGTTGCCGTTTACAAAAGATATCTATCAAATAAGCGCGAAGATGCACTAGACCTTTTGTTTGTTACAAGCGTGGCTGGCTTTGCGGGCCAATCACTATATCTCTTTTTGGGTGATATTACAGGTACTGGTCATTCAACAGGTTTTTTGGGAAATCTGATATTGAGTCAGCTAAATATCTATTTACTGATCTTTTTGTTTCCTAATGAATTTAAGTAACACCGCCCCCCCAAGGGGGGCTTTTTTATGCTTTGTATATTGCCACTGAGTTAGTTGAGCCCTCATCGTAATAGTGTTGACCATGAACAACTAGAATTGACTCACCAATATTTAATCTCCCTGCTTCTATGAGTTGGTCTATTGTTTTGTTTGGTAAAGAAAACACTCCATCATTCAATTTTGATTTATGCGCCTCAACTCCGTAAGAAATTGTCAGTTCTTCAACTGTTTTCTGATCCTTGGTAATTGCCAGTATCGGCATTTTTGGTCTTAATCTCGAAATTGATCTGGCTGTTTTTCCTGAATTTGTAAAAACCAAAATAAATTTAAAATTTATTACTTTTTGATTTAGCATTCCCAAAACACTATTTACTACCAAATCAGTCTCGCTATTAATTTCAATTCTTAACTTTGTAATAGATCTAATCTCTTCGTTGTATTTGGTTATCTTGGCCATTGCCTGAACTGCTTTTACTGGATACTTTCCTTGAGCCGTTTCTCCCGAAAGCATTACCGCGTCCGTTCCATCCAAAACTGCATTGGCAACGTCTGTCGCTTCTGCTCTGGTAGGCGTAGGATTATTAGTCATCGACTCGAGCATTTGTGTAGCGGTTATCACTGGTTTATTTGCTAGTCGACACTTTCGGATCATCTGCTTTTGAATATTGGCAAGTCTCTCAATTGGTACTTCTGTTCCCAAGTCACCTCTGGCTACCATTATTACATCTGCCGTTTCAATTATTTCTGTTAAGTTGTCCAAAGCTTTCTGACTCTCAATTTTGGCTACTATTTTTGCCACAATTCCTCTTTTTTCCATTTGCTCTCTGAGAATATCGATATCATTTTTGGATCGGCAAAAAGAAAGTGCCACAAAGTCGATTTTATTTGTTGCCGCCATGTCCAGCTTGATTAAGTCATCTTCAATAAGAGAAGGAAGGTCAATATCAACCCCTGGTAAATTAACTCCCTTACGGTGACCAATTTCATTGTCTTCAGTAGCTCTGGCCATAATAAAGTCACTATTAACTTCTTCGGCAATAAGCTCTATTGCTCCATCATCGATGAGAATCTGATCTCCAGACTTTAATGTATCAAAGACCAGCTGATGAGGAATACAAACCAAATCGTCTTCATTTACAAAAGATGGAACTATGCGAACAAGTTGGTCTTGTTTCACCGAAATTTTTTCTTTATTTTTTGTTTCCAAGCGAATTTCTGGCCCCTGAAGATCCAAGAGAATTCCAATATCCATCCTTAGTTCGTTAGCTATCTTTTGTACTCTTTTTATTCTTTCTTCATGCCAGGCGACCACTCCATGTTTGGTGTTAAAGCGGAACACATTGACTCCAGACTCTATTAATTTCTTTATTGTTTCTTCTGTGTCACTAGCAGGTCCTAATGTTGCAACGATTTTTGTAAGTTTCATAAGACACTAGTATAGTGTTAACATTAGCCAATGTACACTCGAAAGACTTGGGGAACCTACACGCCAAACTCAAAAACTCCCTACAAAATTAGCAGATCCAAAATAGAACTCTTCCTAAACTGTCCTCGATGTTTCTACATGGATTGTAGATTAGGTTTGTCTCGACCCTCAACTCCTCCGTATACGTTGAACAATGCAGTCGACAACTTGTTAAAAAACGAGTTTGACATTTTGAGAGAAAAAGGTGAAAAGCACGCGCTTGTAGAGAAATATGGCATAGACGCTGTTCCATTTAAACATTCAGAGTTAAAGCAATGGAGGGGAGAGGTAAAAGCATATGAGGGCGCACTAGTAGTGGACGAAAAATCAAATCTATTGATAAATGGCTTGGTCGACGATATCTGGCAAAATAAAGAAGGAGAATTAGTCATTGTCGATTACAAAGCCACCAGTACCACCAAGGCAATTTCTTTGGACGACGAATACAAACAGAGCTACAAGAGACAGATGGAAATCTATCAATGGATCTTCCGAAAACTAGATTTTAAGGTTAGCAATATCGGCTATTTTGTTTTTGCCAATGCCATAAAAGATAGAGAAAAGTTTGATGGAAAACTAGAGTTTGAAATGACCATAGTAGAGCACACAGGGAATTCAAGCTGGGTAGAGCTAACTCTTTTGGAAATTGCCGAGTGTCTCAAAAACCCTAGAGTTCCAGCTCCCGCCCCAGACTGCGAGTATTGTACCTACAAACAATTCTCTGTCCAGGCAATGAGGGAAATTTCGGAAAAAAGTTAAGCTATAGCTCTTTCGAGCTTTATTATTCTTTTCTCGTGATCAGTAACTCGTACAGCTAACATGTCAGTAACCACATCTAGTTTTCTTTCGATTCCGTCCATCTTGTCGTCTACTTTGCCGATCACTTCTTTTAATGAAATCTCAAGATTGTGAACCATTGGTGCAGTAACTTTTTCATGAAAATCAATCATTTTACCGTCAATCCTTTTGTCTAGAACATCTCCAACTTTTTCTAAGTTATTTCCAAACTTATCGTCAATTCTCTTATCTACAACCTCACTAACCTTCTCCAAATTTTTCCCAAGCCTGCGTTCAAGACTATCTTCAATTAAGTTTCCTAGAGCATTTAAATCATCTTTGTCTAGAGTCATAGTTCCAGTATAACAAAAATGAGATAATTGCTTATGAACTTGTCAGATTTTAGCTACCATTTACCCCCAGAACTCATAGGCCAAAAAGCCATTGAGCCAAGAGATTCTTGCAAATTGATGGTGGTAAACAGAGAAAAAAACCAAATTTCTCATCACATTTTTCGAGATTTGATTAATATCTTGGACTCCAATACGGTTTTGGTTCTAAATGATACAAAAGTCTTTCCGGCAAGACTCTTTGGCAGCAAAAACACTGGCGGAAAAATTGAAGTATTGCTACTTAAGCAGCTCTCACCAAATAGTTTTTCTTGTCTGGTGCGAGGAAAAAGCAAAGAAAGTCAAAAAATAATTTTTAGTTCAACTCTAAACGCCACAATTACCAAGGGCGTGGAGTTTATCATCACCTTCAATCTCTCTGGTCCTGATTTACTCGCACAACTAGATAATCTTGGAAAAACTCCTTTACCTCCATATATTCACTCAGAAGAATCAGAGCAGGCCTTGCGACAGCAGTACCAAACTGTTTACGCAAAAGAAAAGGGGAGTGCCGCAGCTCCCACAGCCGGACTTCACTTCACTGAAGAGTTACTCGAAAGTCTCCAAAGCAAAGGAGTACAAATAGAAAAAATAACCCTTCATGTAGGACTGGGAACTTTTAAGCCAGTTACTCAGGACCAAATAGAATCAAAAACATTGCATAGTGAGCAATTTGAAATTAGCGAGAAAACTGCAGATAGAATAAATGAATCCAAAAAGCAGGGTAAAAAAATAATTGCTGTGGGCACAACATCTTGCAGAGTTTTGGAGTCTCAAACAGACGAACAAGGTTTTTTGAAATCTGGTAGGGGAGAGACCAATATCTTCATACAGCCACCTTACCAATTTAAATTATTAAACGGATTAATCACCAACTTCCACTTCCCCGAAACCAGTTTATTAATGCTTGTTTCAGCCTTGGTTTCTTTCCCCAACTCCCCTATTCATTTTGAAAATTTTTCCAAGTTCTTAGTAGGGGAGGCATACTCAGAAGCAGTCAAAAACGAATACAAATTCTTCTCCTTCGGCGACGCGATGCTCATAAATTAAAAATGTAACCTCACCTTGAGTTCTTGATTTCTAGATTTCTTGAGTTCTTCTTTCTCGTATCTCCTCCGCCAACCTGACCATAAACCTCACATTGTGTATCGAGGCCAATCGATAATAACTAAGTTCCTTAGCTCTGTACAAGTGCCTCAAATAGCTCCTAGAATATCCAGATGTACAGGTATAACAATCACACCCTTCCATAATCACCGATTTATCATTCTCATAAATTTTATTATCAATATTAAGTCGGCCGTTTTTGAACTCACTTTCAAACTTACCTCCTCTTATCTCTCCATAATAAAGAGCCCCATTGCGAGCTAATCTGGTGGGAGCAACACAGTCACACATATCTACTCCCGCCGCAAAGATATCAACCAAGTTTTGAGGGTCTCTCCCCAGTCCCATGGCATAAAGTGGTTTGTCTGCTGGTAGCAAATCCTTTATCCACTCAATCATTTCTAGTGTTCCTTCCATGTTGTACCCTACTGTCTCTCCTCCTAAGGCAATTCCCGAAAAGGGGAGGGAACAAATAAATTTTGCCGACTCTCTACGCAACTCTTTATCCATAGCGCCTTGGATAATTCCAAACAGAGCTTGGTTTTTCCCTTGTGCACTTAGTTTATTGTTTTCTTCCCAGCGTTTTACTGATTGTTCTGCCCATCTATGAGTTCTGCCTAGTGCTTCTTTGGCATATGCACTTGTCGCTTCGTCTGGAGTGCATTCATCAAAAGCCATAATTATGTCCGCTCCCAAGTCTCTTTGAATATCTATAGAAATTTCTGGAGTAAATCTGTGCATTTTGCCATCCAAATGAGATTTAAAGGTGACACCCTCTTCATCAATTTTGGCTAGTGGCTTGCCATTAGCTCCTTTACCAAGTGAAAAAACCTGAAATCCACCACTGTCGGTAAGCATGGGTTTATTCCAATTCATAAACTCAGTTACTCCACCCATTTCGCTCACTAATTTTTCTCCAGGGCGTAAAAAAAGATGATAAGTATTGGCTAAAATTATTTCTGCCTTTGTATTTTCAATATCGGCTACATCTAGAGCCTTGACTGTAGCTGCAGTACCCACTGGCATAAAAACAGGTGTGTTTATCTCTCCTCTGTCTGTGGTTATTACTCCAGTACCATCAATGTTTTTCTTAAAGCTAAAACTCATGGAGCCGAAGGTCGGACTCGAACCGACCACCTGCTGTTTACGATACAGCTGCTCTACCAGATGAGCTACTTCGGCTTAAGGGTATTTTAACTGAAACTAGAGCCAAAGTGCTAAAATAGCGCATACTTTAAATTTGGAGGCTAGATGAGTTATCAAAAAGTACTTTTTGGCACAGCTTTGGACCGCAATCAGTTGTTAGATTTATTTTTAGGTAGGGGTGACATCCAAGTTGCTCACGAAGGACAATTGATCACAGTTTACGGAATTAATGATAGACATGTTCTTCGCGAGGTTGAAGATGGAGAACTTCATACTGTTAATATCATCGGTATGTCAGCTAGCGATAAGGTAGGCTTGGTGGACGGTCAAGGTACCTTAAAGCTAAACAATTCCAACAAAGACTTGTTTATACTTAATTTAGAAATAAATCTGCACGACTAGTAGGATTAATTAATTGCCTAATCAAATAAACATCTACCTCTGGAAGCCCAGAGGTTTTTTATTTAAATTTTTGGCAAACTGAGCTTCAATCCACTAAATAGAATATTTGGATTCTTTCCAATCACTGTTCTGTTTGCCCAGTATATCTTGGTCCACTTAAAACCATCTCCATAAGCGCGCACAGATATTGTCCAGAGAGAGTCACCCTTCAGTGTGGTGTAAGTATCTACATCAATTGTTCCAGACTCTTTTGTTTTTGTCTCAACAGCAACCTCATTTTTTGGAGCAACTGCCTTAGCCTCTTCTTTTTCCATTACAGTAATCTTCTTTGCTTCTACTTTTGGCATCTTTAGTTCTTGCCCAACTTCTATATTTCCTTTGGCAGAAAGTTTGTTTTCCTTGATGATATCAACATAATTGTATCCAGACTTGTAGTATTTTTCTGAGATGTGCCAAAGATCATCCCCCTTAACTACTTTATAGGTATCTCCGCCCGGTAAATAGGCCTTTTTACTATCTTCAAGAGAAATTGTGGCTGGTTCAGTCTCAGAAAGTAGACTACCTTTCCAGATTTTTAAATTCGCTGTTTTGAAGTAATTTATCATCATTCCAGCCACCAAAAAAACCACTACTATGCCCAGTAGCGTGCTAAAACGATCTTCGTTTACTTTGAAAAATTTTAGGATATCTTTTATCCTTGTATCTGAACTCTGTCCTTTATTCATAACTCCATCTTATATAGAAATATATAAATGTCAACAACTAGCCATGGAAGCAGGAAAATCCTATAGAATGGTGTAAAATATGCTATAGAAGAAATCCTTAATATTTGGAGGTAATTGTGGCAAATGAAGTTGATTTGACTATTGATGAGAAGAATGAAGCTTTGGACAAAATTTTAAGATATTTAAAACAGAATGCTCTTGAGAACATTAGTAGTAAGGTTGAAGATGGGATCGAGCATTATAGTGCTAGTTTTGTAGACCAAAAAAGTATAGGTTTTAGTTTTGTGTGTAGTGCATACAAAGACAACGGTCCAGAACACGGCCGGTTTGGTATTCGCATGGTTGATATAGCCATCAGCTGGGAAAGTTACTACACAGTTATCGAGTCTGGCGGCGGCGAGATATATAACAAAATCAGAGAACTTGTAGGCAGCTTGGCAACATATTGTCGCACCCACAACTTAGAAGCAAGAAGTCATCTCCTAGGCTAGTTTTAGTCAGTAGATAAATAAAGTCCCCCTCATTTGAGGGGGATTTTTCATAGCCAGCCTGCTGGGACGATTTTTGAACCTACTTAAACTCAATTAAACCTACTCTAAATCTCTCTATCTAGGCACAAATAGCCCTATAGCATAGACTTTTGAACAAATTCTTGGTATAATTAAGCACAATTGATATTGATTTTATCAATCGACGTGCACCTTAAATTTATTCCAGACTCAGGAGAAACCCATGAAATACAGACCATTTAAACCGTTTTTTAGTTGGCTTTACGAGTTGTACATTATGATCAGTTTGAAAAATCAAGGTTACGGTGAAGAGCTGGCAAGATCCGTGATCGGCTATAGTCCAAAAGATGTCCCCTATGTATACAGCACGGATCCAAGCTATCCAAATAACGGCACGCTTAAGTCCGAACTTTGGATGGGATCAGTAGTCAGTAAGGAAGAGCTGGTAGGAGTATGGTCCGATCAAATTCCTGAGGTTATTGTCCAATGGCGAGGTCACACTCCCATCAAAGGCAGTGTTTGTGGCAAGAGAGAGGTCAACAGACTAGAAGTTCACCACTTAGGTGACGGTTCATTTGTTCAGCTTGAATTTCGGAATGTATCTGATACGGGAGCTTTTGACGGCAAGCTTAAATATTTGGACCTGTACAAGCTTAAAGAGGAAACTAATTATTCTGGAAAGCTGTGCAAAGAATACTCTATTCACAAAATTCACCGAGTTGGTGTAAGGTGGGTGGTTGACTTGGGATTTTCCAGCTTCTCAGGCACGACCATGCTCAATGCATGGCAGGAAATTCTGCAATTTCGGGTGAACACATACATGATCAAGCCAGACATCAAATAATTTATGGACGAAAAAAGGAGACTAATGTCAGCAACAGAAGAGTTCATTCGTGTTATGGGATTTATATTGGGGCCGATTTTAACTCCAATTGTGTTTGTAGGCTCTGGGGTTGCGTTTACGGCCGATCAACCAAATTACACCCACACAGTTGTATTGTTTCTGATGGGTGTAGCAATGCTGGTAATTACAATTATCAGCCATTATGATTTTTGGAAGAAAAAGTAAAAAGTAGTAATGTAAAGACCTCATCTCTAAAGATGGGGTCTTTTTTTAGACCAAAAAGTACATATCTAGCCACAAACACCCCATAACTAGACAATATGCAGGTCTATAGGTATAATACGCACATAGGATTAGTTTCTACTATTACATTCACAAAATATTGGAAGGAGTAAAAATGGATTTAGCATCCGTAAGTGTCATATTGAATATTGTTATGGCGGTGGTTTCTCTCTATTATCGGAACATAAGAAGTTTGGAAGTAAATATAGTAAAATTTTTACTGGCAACAGGTCTATTTTTTGTTGCAGCTTTTAGAGGAGAGATATTTTTTGAGATTTTTTGGGGAATACTAATGATTGGATTTCTTTTTGTTATCACTGGTTATCCAGGTGAGTCGAGTACGGTGACAAAAATTGAAGTTCAGGATCAGATTCAAAATTCCAATGAGCAAAGCACCTATCAGTGCACACACTGCCAAACTTTCTCGAAAGAAAGGATTGGTACTTGTAAGTCATGCGGTGCTCCTCTTTAAAAAGAATTAAACTTGCCCTCTTAATAAAAAGAGGGTATTTTTGTGCCAAAAATGCATGTTTTCACCACCAGTACACATACGCTAGGGGTATACTTAGGAATAAAAATTAAGACGAGTCTTAGTGGACGATATTCGAACCCAAATATACTCAAAATAGGCACAAAATAAAGCCTATAGGTTGAAAAAACTTGAGAAAGATGATAAGATACTCAATCTCAAACTAAGGAGTTATCATGCAAACATTTAAATATCCGTGGGAAGACTGGCTTACTGCATTGATGCTCAGTCTGCGTCCTCGCCTTTATATCTACCGCAAGGGTGAGTACAAGAAAGTGGTCGGTCCTGCTCCGTTACTCAACAGTCTCAAAGGAGTTGGCGGTTACTTGGTTATCGGTGACCAAATTCAGATCGTCTCAGGTCTATACTTCTCAGGAACAAACGCTCTAGGTTCCAACGCTGTGAACGGCTGGACAATCAACGAGATGGAGACGGATGCACTTGACGATTCTGACAAAAAGAAATTAGGGCTCTAGCCCCCAAACACAAAGAGAAAATCTCCAAGTGCGAGGGGGATTTTCTTTGCCAAAAAAGTTTGTATCCCATATTTGGCCACAAAAAATCCCTCCACAAGGGAAGGATTTTTCATGGCGAGCCTACTGGGACGATTTTAGAACTTTTAAACTGCGCAAATGAGTTATATCTATTTACCTAATATGGCTCTGCTGATACATTTAAGTCATGGCAGAAGTTCAAATAAACCACGAGGTTGAAACAGTAGAGTCGAGGCTAACTAGCAAATGCATTGACAAATATCTTGATTTTGCGATGGACAATGAGGTCAAATTTCAACACAACAAGGAAGAAATTAAAACACAAGTTCAGGAAATAATAACAAAATTTCAAGTTGAACCAGCATTTTTTCGCTCTGTTTTTGGACTTGCAAGACCCATGCTTCTTTTGGGGGTTGCTGATAGATGGATCTCAGCCAAGAATTTAGATGAAAAGAAGTATTTGGTTGATTATATGAAGGTTCTTTTTTCAAATGACTTTATCCAAAATACTGATATTGGTCTTGAATTTGGAAAAACTTTCTCTATAAAAGAAGAAGAAAAAGCGATAATGGGTTATTCTGGTTCCTACGAGTTTGCTTCTGGCTTGTCGACAATAGAATCTGTAAATAGAGAGGGCTGGAGGAAAAAAAGAGATTTTGCAAACGACGACAACAATACTGACCTAGAAAAAACCGCCTCGCTGATTAACGGGATTAGTATTGATAACCCAGATTCCCAATTAAGCATTATTCGTAATGAACTCGGTATAACAAAAGAAAACGAACAAGAGTTTAAAGTTAAAGTTTCAAAACTTACAAAGTCAGAAATGGCAAAAAAATTTAACGGAACAATTGCTTTCCAAGTTGGTAGCTTGGTATACCTTCCAAATAATTTCAATCAAAGCCTGTTGGAGCATGAATATACTCACTCTCAACAGCTAAAATTTAGCTTCGGAGGTGGTCGAGTACTTGGCTCAGCTTTAGGGGAAGCTTTAACAGAATACCAAGTTCAGAAGCCAAAGTATTATGGTGAAGTTAGAAAGGTTCTTAAAGAGATCGAAAAGGTAATACCAGGATTTATAAATGAACTTAAAGAGTATGGGGTGGTAAAAATAATCTCAAAAGGTGACAAGGTAGTTATGAAAATGATGCAAGGGTTAGGTGCCTCAACAGCAATTGATGCACTAGCCCTGGCACCAGTTAGCTCAAAGTCTAATATGGCGCAAAACTACTTCCATGGTGGTAGTTTTTTTAGGAGACCGTATGATGTTTACAAGTCAGTCCACGCATTAGTAGGGAAACAAACTATTGAACAGAAAGATGTAGATTTTAAGGTATTTTCTTCTCTAGATGCTGAAATATCAAAAGAGACAGAAAGCAAAAGGTTGCAGGCTCATGAAATAGTTGAAAAGTTAAGCGAAATAACTGAATTTGATAAAGTTAGTATTCAACTTGAAAAGATTATCAGGTTATGGCGAGCAAATAGAGAGGTAACCTCATACGAGTTAAGGAGTTTTATAGAGCAAGTCAGTAAAAAATTCCCGAACGACTATGAGCAGGTCAGTGAGGTAATATCAAAAACCCTTCTAAGTGATGCTTCGGGCAATAAATACTACTTTGAATCATTTGTAAAAGATCCAAATTTAAACCTTATGCTAATTTTGTTAAATAATGATGATCAAAAAAGTAACGAATTTGTTCGCAACTTATATACTGATTTATTAAGAAAATCTTCAACTAGTAATAACAGCCAAATTATTGACTATGTCTCGTCACTCAGTAGTTTTTCCACTCCTGAATTTTTCGCAATACATGGTACTGAAGCAATTAATATGGCTTTAGAGACATCCAAATCAAATCCTGAAGATCGGTATGTGTATTTATCCTTCATTGAAGAAGTCCTAAAAAAGAATCTATTGGATAGTTTGAAAACAGAGGATAGGTCGGTGGCAATAGAAAAGCTGCAGTCCATATATAACAACATTGTAAAAACGCCAAGTGACATGTTCAAGAAATACACCAAGCCAGAAGAACTAGAAAAAATACTCGTTTCAATAAAACAAAAAAAGAAAGAAGTATTACATCAAATGCTCAGTGAGTAGTCCCATTTTTACATATCTGGACATGACTCACCAGGCTCGTTACGAGACTAGTTCCGGCAGTTCGAATCCCATACCAACAAACTAAAAATCTCGGCACAAGGCCGAGACTTTTACTTGCGAGCCTGATGGGACAATTTTAGAACTTTTCCAGCGCAAAACTAACAATTTCGCCAACAAAAAAACTCGCCCATTGCTGAACGAGTCTGTGACACCATTATTTCGTTTCAGTTACTTCTTTCGAAACCTGGATTTGATTTGAGTACACACGCCAAAGCGTGTATTTCTTCCCTTTGTACTCAACTGTTGATCCATAGTCAGAGTTCTTTACTGGTAATTCATCGTAGTTTTTGTATTCAAGGTTCCATGTCGTTCGGGTCCCACCAACAAAAACATCCCACGAATTGTCACCTTCGACAAGGACAATATTCTTTGGCGATTCCTGGTCGTTGCTATGCATAAAGAATGGAACCAGCAATAAAGCTACCAAAATAGTCCCGACACACAATTCGAAAAGTCCAATTTTCATAATCTCTCCTGTCAGTATTTTTACCAAAACTTGATGTGAAGTGAGACAATGAGCGCCCACAACCCAAGATTGATGATAGCGGGTCCAAATGGCTCAAAATATGCATCTACAAAGCCAACCCACTCGCCGAATGCCAGCTTGTTTGCCAGGGAAAACATTCCCCAGTTTACGGAAAACAAAAGGATTAGTACACATAGCAGTGATTTCAAAGTGTTTGGCATCGGTATCGGTGTAATCATTCCAACCGCCAAGCCGACAATTATGTCAAGTAAAGCCAGTACTATAAAGAACTTTTTCAAGGTAGCCTCCAAGCTAACGAAATTAGATTTGAATAGGGAATTCTAGCACAAAACCACCCAAAAATCAACTACTATAGGATCAATGCGAGCCTAATGGGACGGTTTTAGTACTTTCTCAGCACGAAATCTTAAAATTTAGCCAATAAAAAGCCCTGAACCAATTATGGTCCAGGGCTTGTTTTCCTACTTGTAATTTTCTTCGCTTTCCTGTGTCAATAGTTCCGAGAACAACAGCATCTCAATCATTTCTGGATCAGGATCTACACGACACCAACGATCTAAGGTATAACGAACCACCTTTTTTGATACAACGGGCTTTCCAACCATTTCTGGGGAGCTACCAATTTCCCTGAAAACAAAAGTGGCGTTATCTCTCCACTCAGGATGAGGTTCATGTGCCCACTCAGGATGATCTACAAACGGTTGAAGTGCTGGGTAATAAGGGGGAGAGGTCAACGCACGAGCCCTAGCTATTCCAATCACGAATACATCCCTGGAGATGTACAACCCATCTCTTACCTTTCGGCAGTTGTGGATGTTCATAAGGCGCTGTTCTTCAGAATCAAATACATACTCTACAGCAAATTTCTTTGATAGAAATGCCTTTGCAGAGTCCATATTAAAGGGGATCGGGTAGAAGGAAATCAATAATTCCTGAGACAAATGGCGCCGAATTTTTGTCGTATCCATAAGAACCTCAGAATCATTTGTTAATGAGTATGCAACGGTAATTCCTCCAGACTTATCAGATAAAACGATGTCGGCCTCAAACATGCGGGCTAGATCAATATCTTCTCTGAGATCATTCGAACTTGCAATAAATATTTTCAAGGTAGCCTCCTAGCTAATGAATTTAGATTTGAATGTCCAATTTTAGCACAAAACCATCCAAAAATCAACTACTATAGGATCAATGCGAGGCTGATGCTTGTCCACCTGTGGCGGAGGAGGATTCACCTTCGGTCGAACTACGTTCGCCTCAGGACCGGTCTCAGCAGGTTCGTTACGAAACTGCTTCCGACTGTTCGAATCCTATACCAATAAACTAAAAATCTCGGCACAAGGCCGAGACTTTTACTTGCGAGGCTGATGGGATTCGAACCCACGACCTTCTCCGTGACAGGGAGACGCGCTAACCAACTGCGCTACAGCCCCAACAAGCTATATTCTAAGGCCAAAAGACCATATTTGCCATACTAAAATGCGTATTGGCACAATTTCTGTTAAAATACCCTTAGTTAAATCATCTTAACTTTTTAATTTGGTTCCCTGGTGATGATGGCCATGGGGTAAGCAAGAAAGGAGCCAGAAATGGCTGTTCGTTTATACGTAGGGAATCTACCCTACAATATTACTCAATCTAGACTACAGGAGGTATTTTCACCTTTTGGAGCCCTTGGTGAAGTAACTGTTATTTCAGACAAGTTCTCAGGCAGAAGTAAAGGCTTTGGATTCGTAGAATTCGAAGACGCAGAAGCTGCTAAAAGTGCTATTGAAAAAATGAATGGTGCCGACCTCGATGGCCGCAACATCATCGTTAATGAAGCTCGACCAAAAGAAGAGCGCCCAGACCGATCATTCGGTGGACGCTAGTCTCCAATCGATTTAATTATCACAAAAAACCCGCTTAGGCGGGTTTTTTGGTGCTAAAATTTATCCAATACGCTCAATGAACACCTTTTTTAGCCTTTTAATTATTTTTTCTTTAACCTTCTCCTATTTGATTATTGTATTTAATAGGCTTCAACAAACACTTAATAATCTTAGCCATACCAAAGTAGACATAAAAACTTTCCAAAACAAAACAGATTCTATTTCTCAAGAAAAATTCATTTATTCCACCAGGGTACAAAAAAACTTAGAACTTGAATTAAGCACTATGCTCAAAAGATCTGACTATCAGCTGATGCTTCACTTTTTGAAGTCGCACCCAGAAATAAAAAGATAAGAAAACAAATGATCAGTTTAAAAATTAGTAAGCTCCAAAAAAGCTACAACCAACCACTTTTGGACGATATTACCTTTAACCACGTAGGAGAAGGTGTGGTGGCACTAATTGGTGATAACGGCTGCGGCAAATCAACTTTGTTAAAGATTTTAGCTGGGTTAGATCAGCAAGATGGGGGAAAGTTTGAGTGGGGAGGAACCCTAAGAATTGGTTACTTGACACAAGAGATTGAAAGTTTACCTACTCTTTCTGGAGGCCAAAAGAAAATTAGTTTGCTTGCCGATCTCTTTTATTCTGGCGAATACGACGTGTTACTTCTCGATGAACCAGACAATCATCTGGATATCCAAAACAAACAGTGGCTCGCCTCAGCTATTAAGGATTTTGGTGGTCTGGTAATAATGATTTCGCACGACCGACATTTGTTGAAACAAATTTCAAACTATACCTGGCTAGTAGAGGATAGAGAAGTTCGCACCTATCCCTTTGGCTACGGCAAGTTTGTAGTTGAATATCAAAAAGAAACCGAGAGCATGGAAAAGCTTTTTAGTGTTCAAGAAAAAGAACACAAGAGACTGGCGGCTCTTGTAGATGTTTTTCGCCAAAGAGCAGCCAGTGGTCCCAAGGCTGCCAGATACTTTCACGCTCTGGAAAAGCGCTTGGCCAGATTTGAAGCCGAAATGGTGAACGACCCCAAGAAGAAAGATGTCAAAATTCTTCTCAATACCAAAACTTCTAGCAAGCAAATAAAAAACAAGCTTTCTGTGTTGGTCAGAAACTTAAGCTTTTCTTATGGAGAAACAGAAATCTTCAAAGACGCCGACTTTTTTATGGAAGTAGGGGATAAGGTAGCACTTGTTTCACCCAATGGCACTGGAAAATCTACTTTAATAAAACTAATTTTAGGATTTCTCAGCCCTGATCAGGGTACAGCAAGAGTCGGCGAAAATCTTAAAGTTGGTTATTACTCTCAAGAACACTTGGAAACACTTCCTGCAGAAGGCACTCCAATATCTGTCTTTACTAGCCGCTTCCCCATAGCCGACTACGATGCTGCTGCAGTTTTGAAAAAGTTTTATTTCAGCAAGCAAACAATAAAGTCAAAAATTTGGACGCTCTCTGGTGGCCAAAAAGCAAGATTGCAATTGGCTCTTTTTCTCTATACCAACCCCGACGTTTTAATTTTGGACGAGCCAACTAACCATTTGGACATTCGTTCCGTTACTGCCCTGGAGGAATTTTTGGTGGACTACGCGGGCTCCATTTTGCTCATTTCTCACGACCACGATCTCCTAAACACTGTTTGCGACGTGGCCTACGCTGTAAAAAATCAAAAAATCACCCTAACTGAAATTTAGTCTGATAAAATTGGTCTGTGTCCAAAGTAATCGTCACTGCAGATGAGGTCAAAAAAATAGCCAAGCTGGCTAGCCTTACCCTGCAAAACAACCAAGAGGATCTCTTTGCTGAGCAGTTCACCGACACCCTCGAAGTAGTCAAAAAACTAGATCAGCTCGACACTACAGTAGTTACCGGCACTTACCAAGTAAACTCCTTGCAAAACGTTACCCGAGAAGATGTTGTCGACTCAGAAAGAATTCTTCCCCAATCAGTAGCCATAAGAGAGGCAAAAATTACCTACAATGGTTATTTTGTCGTTCCTCGCCTTATCGATAACTCATGAAAGAACTTCACCAACTAACAATCAAAGAAATCCACAAAGGGTACTCCGAAGGAAATTTTACTTGCGAACAACTTGTTCGCCATTTTCTTGCCCGGATAGAAAAATATAATTCCAAACTGAATATTTATTTGAGCCTAAACAAAAATGCTTTAAACGAAGCCGTAAAAGTTGACTTGGAAATAAAAGAAAACGGAATCACCAAACCTCTTCAAGGAATTCCCTTTGCTGTCAAAGATAACTTTTTGACGGTAGGAATGGAAACAACTGCTAGTAGTAATGTTCTTAAAGGCTACTTCCCCCAATACGAGTCTACGGTAACAAAAAAAATTCTCGATGCCGGTGCCATTATCTTGGGCAAAACCAATATGGACTCTTTTGCCCATGGAAGTAGTACCGAAACTTCTGACTTCGGACCAACTCTTAACCCTTGGAACCCTGAACACCTTCCTGGTGGCTCTTCCGGTGGATCGACAGCTGCAATTTCTGCAGAGCTGGCTATAGCAGCCCTAGGATCCGAAACAGCCGGCTCTATTCGCCAACCCTCCGCTTGGGTAGGAGTTACCGGCTTCAAACCCACCTACGGCCGTTCTAGCCGCTACGGTGTTATCTCTATGGCTAGCTCTACAGACACTCCTGGCCCCATAGCCAAAAACGTCGAAGACTGCGCTATTGTCACCGAAGTTATAGCCGGGAAGGACAACAAAGACGCCACCAGCTCACCCAAAGAAGTATTGGACTATTCCAAGTTGCTAAACAAAAAAGATCTTAAAGGTGTAAGAGTAGGGCTTATTTCTGAATACTTATTAAATGACATGTCCGAAGAGGTAAAAACTTTAATAAAAAATGCAGCAGAAAAATTTAAATCCCTTGGCGCTACCGTAGAAAATGTTTCCTTAATGGACCCCCAATACTCAATTGGAGTTTATACCGTACTTCAGCGATCTGAAGTGAGTTCTAACCTTGCCCGTTTCGACGGCATTCGTTTTGGTCACCCCAGAACTGTCTTTAATGAAGAAAACAAACGAAGAATAATGCTCGGAACATATACTCTTTCAGCAGGTTACTACGATGCCTTTTACAAAAAGTCACTTGCGGTAAGAACTCAAATAATCGAAGATTTTGCCAAAGCATTTGAATCATTTGATGTTTTGATTGGTGCTGTTTCCCCGGGGCCAGCTCTCAAAATTGGCGCCAGTAAAAACCAACCCATGTTTGGAGAGATGGAAGATGTCCTGGTAGAGGCCAGCTCAATTGCCGGACTAACTAGTATTTCTGTCCCTTGTGGTTTTGTAGACGATCTTCCCATTGGTCTGCAGATTACCGGTAATCATTTTGAGGAAGAAAAAGTATTGTCTATAGCCAAAGTATTTCAAGATTCTACTGATTTTGTTAAGTTCCCAGATTTAGAAAAAACCTTATGACCATCACACCTTTAATCGGCCTCGAAGTCCATGTAGAGCTAGAAACAAAATCCAAAATGTTTTGTGGTTGTCCTGCAGATCATTTTGGCAAAGAACCAAATACTCAAACCTGTCCAGTGTGTCTTGGCCTTCCTGGTGCTCTGCCAGTACCAAACAAAAAAGCCATTGAAAGTTGTATTCAAATTGGCTTGGCTCTAAACTGTGAAATAAACAAAAACAGTAAGTTCGATAGAAAACAATATTTTTACCCAGACCTTTCCAAAGGGTATCAAATAAGTCAGTACGATGAACCATTTTGCTCCGAAGGCTTTATTCATTTGGATTCCGGTAAAAAAATTGGCATCGAAAGAGTCCATCAAGAAGAAGATACCGGCAAACTTCAGCACACTATCTTAGAAGGAGAAAAAGTCAGTCTTGTAGACTTCAACAGATCCGGTGTTCCACTAGTAGAAATTGTTTCCAAGCCAGACATGAGCTCTAGTGAAGAAGCAAAAGAGTACCTCAAAAAAATTCACGAAATAATCAGAGCCTTGGGTGTTTCTAGCGCCGATATGGACAAGGGTCAAATGAGACTAGAACCAACAGTAAACGCCAAAATTGAAAAAGATGGTGAGACTTTCTACACTCCACTGGCAGAAATAAAAAACATCAACTCCTTTAACTTTGTTGCCTCAGCAATTGAGTTTGAGGTTAAACGCCAAGTGAAAGAATGGGAAGAAACAGGAGTGGTAAAAACAGCAACCAACAAAACTACCAGGGGCTACGACTCGGTCAAAAAAGTAACCTTTTTGCAAAGAACCAAAGAAGAGGCCAAGGACTATAGATACTTCCCGGAGCCAGACATTCCACCCTTTGTCATAGAAAAAGATTATGTTGAAAAGCTTCGATCTGAACTTCCCAAACTTCCCGCAGAAATTATTTCAGATTTGGAGTCACTTGGTGTAGAAAATAAATACGCCAAAATAATTGCCTCAAGCGAAGAATTGCTTTCCATAATTAGCTTGTTTAAAAACGACACTGAGATAGAAACTAGTAAGCTCGCAAGTGCTCTAGTAAATAAAAAAATCCGCACCGAAGACGACATCAAAGCGCAGTACCTCACAATCACCAAGGTGGGCAACACCAATACAGACGAACTAAAATCAATTGTCATGAAGATTGTAGAAGCCAACCCTGGCCCAGTGGCGGAATACAAAAAAGGCAAAACCAATATCGCTGGCTTCTTTGTCGGCCAGGCCATGAAAGAATCAAAAGGAACGGCTTCTCCACAGGTATTAGCCGAAATCGTGGCTAAATTGCTCTCAGAAATTTAACCCATAATAAAGTAAATTGGTTGTTGACAATATCCGATAAAAATTTGCTATAATATCTAAGCAAGTTAAAATCTTTTTTAGGAGTGTAGAATGCCAGGAAAAAAGCCAATTCCAATTAAGACAGAAACACTGATCGAGCTTTACCGTGGGAAAGTAGCACCGTTTAAATCCGATAATGAAATCAACCAGCTCGGAGCTCAGATTACTCAGATCAAAAATTTCTCTCACACAAACACGGCGCATCAGCTGGCTCTTCAAGCTATTCTTGGGAAGCAGTGCGAATGGCTTATTTGTCTGGGCTTCAATCGTAAAGATTATGATGCCTGGATGGACAATTTGAAGGAGAATCACGGCGAAACTCAGCTTATTACCCCCGCTGATCCGCAACCAGAAGAAGAAACTTCGGAAGTTCTTGCTTAACTCCTAATCTATAGATATCTTAATAAAACCGAAGGGCTCTCATTGCGAGAGTCCTTTTTTTATGCCAAAAATTTCTTCAAGTCAATTTTCATGCCCACAATTTCTACACCTTCATTTCTGAGCAATACAATTTTTCTGGCCACTTCTTCCCCAGCTTGTTTCCCCATAAACCCTCCCACAGACCCATCACTCTTAACTACTCTATGACATGGTACTTCTGGTGCATAAGGATTATTTTTTAGTGCGCTTCCTACTGCTCTATACGCTTTGGTTCCCAGAGATTCTGCTAGTTTTTTGTATGTCGTTACCTTACCCTTTGGCACTTTTCTTAGCTCTTCATAAACTCTTTCCGTAAAGGTCATTTTTTTAATATATCATTAAATTGTGAACATCCCAAAAATCGGACTTGGAACATGGAATATCAAAACAGATGACTTGGTAAATATAATTCCTGAAGCTATAAAACTAGGCTATAGACATTTTGATACCGCCAGAAAATATAGCAACGAAGAGGGAGTCGGAGAGGGGATTAGAAAATCAGGAATTGCTAGAAAAGATGTTTTTATTACCACCAAACTTTGGATCACTGATTTTCTAAGAACAAAAAACGCCTTTGAGGCAAGTCTGGAAAGACTGCAAATGGATTATGTCGATCTTTATATTATTCACTGGCCATTCCCCTTCTGGACCAAAGCTTGGGTAGAGCTAGAAAAAATTTATAAATCTGGCAAGGCCAAAAATATAGGAGTGAGTAACTTCGGTATCAAAGATCTCGAGTTTATAAAAAATCACTATAAAATTATTCCTGCCGTAAACCAAATAGAGTTCAGCCCTTTCTTTTACAAAAAAGAGTTAATTGAGTACTGCCAAAAAGAGGGAATTCAGGTGGAGGCATACAGTCCGCTAACTAGGGGATACCGACTAGATGATCCCAAAATTCAAGTAATTGCCGATAAGTACCAAAGAACTATTCCTCAAATATTACTTGCTTGGTGTCTGCATCATAATCTTGTCATCCTCCCAAAATCCACCACCAAAGAACATCTTAAAGAGAACTTTGAATCTCAAAATATTAAGCTATTAAAGCCTGACATGGAGTACCTAGACTCACTTAACGAAAACTACTCCGCCCTCAGTACCTTTTGGAGTAAAAAGTAGGTGTATTTAGCTGTTTCAATTGGTAAGATAAAACTGCAATGAGCAAGTTTACCCATTTACACGTCCACACAGAATTTTCCTTGCTCGATGGCATGAGCAAAATTGGTAAGCTGGTCACCAGAACCAAAGAACTAGAACAGACTCACTTAGCCATTACCGACCATGGTTCTATGTACGGAGCTATAGAGTTTTACAAAAAAACAACCAAAGAAGGAATAATTCCAATTTTGGGTTGTGAAATATATTTGGCCAAAGGTTCTCGCTTTGATAAAAATAAGTCCGATGCCAATCACCTGCTACTTCTATCCGAAGACTTTGAGGGATACCAAAACTTAATGAAGATAGTTACCATCGGCCAGACAGAAGGTTTTTATTACAAACCCCGTGTAGACAAAGAAACTCTAGAAAAATATTCCAAAGGCTTAATCTGTACCACTGGTTGCCCTGCTGGCAGAGTCCAAAAACTATTTTTGGAAGAAGGATATGACGCAGCCAAACAAGAAATAAAAGAGTATGAACAAATTTTTGGTAGTAAAAATGTCTTCATAGAACTTCAGCGCCACCACTACAACCGTTATGCCGAAAGTTCAAATGTCCCCGCTGATATCAAACCCAAACTGCTTGAGTTTTACGAAAACGAACAAAAATCAGAAGAGGCTTTAATAAAATTAAGTAGAGATCTAGGGCTTCCCCTAATAGCTACCAACGATGCTCACTACGTCAACGCCGATGACGCTTCTGCTCAAGATGCTCTTGTTTGTGTTCAAACAGGAAAAACCATCGAAGATACGCATAGAATGCGATACATCGACACCCCAGATTTTTATCTTAAGTCCCCAGACGAAATGGCTGAAGATTTTAAAGATCTTCCGGAATCGATAGAAAATACCCAAAAACTTGCAGACAGATGCCACGTAGAAATAAAAATTGGTGAATGGTACTTCCCAAAACTAGATTTACCAGAAGGCAAAACAGCCGGAGAAGTACTAAGAGAGAGATCATACGATGGCTGCAAAGAAATTTTTGGCGGTGTCAACGAAGTACAATCAACTAGACTTGATTATGAACTAAAAATTATTGAAGATAAAGGATACTCACCATATTTTTTACTCGAGTCTGGCATCGTGAAGTTTGCCGACAGAGAGGGAATCTATACCAACACTAGAGGATCCGCTGCAGGTTCTTTTGTTTCCTATTGTATGGGCATTACCACTGTTGACCCGCTGTACTTCCGTTTACCTTTTGAACGATTTCTAAATCCTTTCCGTCCATCACCTCCAGATATTGACTTGGACGTTGCTGATATTCATCGCGACGATCTCATAAAATATTTAGCCGACACTTACGGACACGAAAAGGTGGGGCAGATCTGTACCTTTGGAACCATGAAGGCCAGAGCCGCTGTGCGCGACATCGGCCGCGTTATGGGCATGCCATATTCTCAGGTAGATAAAATCAGTAAAACTATTCCAGAAGGTAGCCAGGGTTTCCCCATGACTCTCAAAAAAGCACTAGAGACAACTCCGGAGCTTCAAAAGATGAAAGAAGATGATCCAGAAGTAAAAAAACTTCTCAATCTCGCCCAAAAAATCGAAGGTAATGCGAGACACCTTTCTGTTCATGCTGCTGCTGTTATCGTCGGTCCTGATGATCTTGTTAAGTACACACCTCTTCAGCTAGAAACTGGCGGCGGCACTAGAGTCATCACTCAGTACGAAATGCATGCTTGTGAAGATGTAGGGCTAATAAAACTAGATATTCTTGGTATCGCCAACTTAAGTATTTTGGCAAACGCAGTCAAACTTGTCGAAGATATTCACAAAATAAAAATAAATATCAAAAAACTTCCACTAGACGACAGAGAAACTTACGAAATGCTTTCTCGTGGTGAAACCTTTGGTGTTTTTCAGCTAGCTAGTGGTGGCATGACCAAATACCTAGTCGACCTTCACCCAGAAAGAATCGAAGATGTTATGGCCATGGTTGCACTTTACCGCCCTGGTCCTATGGGTAGTATTCCAGAATATATTGCCAGAAAAAGAGATCCGTCCAAAATTTCTTACTTTGTTCCTGGCCTCGAGAAAATTTTGGATATGTCTTACGGCATCATTACCTATCAAGATGACGTTTTGTTTATGGCTATTCAATTGGCAGGATACAACTGGGAAGAAGCTGATAAATTTCGCAAAGCCATTGGTAAAAAAATTGTTTCCGAAATGGAAGCTCAACATGCCAAGTTTGTCGATGGTTGTGTTAACAATTCTGGAATTGATAGAGAAAAAGCCGAAGAATTATTTAAACAAATTGAGACATTTGCGGCATACGGATTCAACAAAGCCCACGCTGCTTCTTACGGCATAGTCGCTTACTGGACTGCCTACATCAAAGCCCATTATCCAGTAGAGTACATGACTGCTTTGATGTCTGTAGAGGCTTCTGATACCGATAAAATTGTTCCAGCTATTGCAGAATGCGAGAAACTAGGTATTAGAGTTTTGCCTCCTGATGTCAACGAGTCTAACGTCGATTTTACTGTCGTAAATTTACCAGAAGACCAAAGACTAGAAGAAGGTAGAGCAAAAGACTCTGGTAGAGCTATTCGCTTTGGACTTACTGCTATCAAAAATGTTGGTGGAGCAGCCATTACATCCATATTGGAACAACGCAAAGACGGCGACTATTCTTCCTTTAGTGATTTTCTAAAAAGAGTTGACTTACAAAAAGTAAACAAGAGAGTTGCTGAGTCACTTATAAAAGCCGGGGCCATGGATAGGTTTGGTAATAGAGCTCAGCTTTTGGCTGCCCTACCAATAATCAGAGACAACACTGTAAAATCCCAAAAGTCCAAAAAAGATGGTCAAGAAAGTCTTTTTTCTACTCATAGTAGCAGTAGTGATACCGACAATCTTCCCAATATTCCCGAGATGCCTTTGGAAGAAAAATTGAAAATGGAAAAAGCTCTTCTGGGGTTCTACCTTTCCGATCACCCAGTAAAAAAGATTGTCAGAATTGTTTCCAATATTATTAGTCATAAAATAAATCAGTTAGACCCCACGCTTCACCTAAATCAATCTGTTACCTTGGCTGGAATTATTTCTAGAACAAAGCTAGTTTTTACCAAAAAAAGTAACGCCAAAATGGCCTTTGTGACGCTAGAAGATGATACTGGAACTATAGACTGCATTGTTTTCCCAAAGCTTTTTGCCGAAAATCCAGATATTTGGGTAGAAGATCAGGCAATTATTGTCAAAGGAAAAATTGACAATAGAGAAGAAAAGCTTCAGGTAGTTGTTGACTCGGGAATAGAAATTGACACCAAAAGAACGCCAGTCGACATGATTCACGAAGTGTTTATCAAGTCTGGTACTCCTAGAGAGGTCATGGAAAATGTCTCCAAGCTTCTAAAGGATAACCCAGGGGACCACGAAGTGATCATCGCTATAGAGTCTGGCAACAACCTAAAAAAGATTACATTGCCCTATAAGATTAACTTTACCGACAAGCTGGAGAAAGAGGTGGATAAAACTCTTAGAGGCTGGTAAAATAAGCGTCATGGCAAATCACATCAAATGGCAGGACAAAATTGAATTTGGAGTCGGAGACACCCTAAAAGTATCTCTTACTGTAAAAGAAGGCGAAAAAGTTCGCTCTCAGCTCTTTCAGGGTATCGTTATCGCTATCCGAGGCACTGGAGAAGGTAAAAGCTTCATAATTCGTAAAATTGCCGCCGGTGGAGTAGGAGTTGAGCGTATTCTTCCTATAAACTCACCTGTAATCAACGGAATTGAAATAATCAAAAAAGGTAAGGTCCGCCGAGCTAAGCTTTATTACCTCCGTGATCTCTTGGGTAAAAAGGCTACCAAGGTCAAGGACATCTTCGTCAAAAAAGGACTTTCTGCTTTCACTGAAGTTGCTGAAGCAATCTCAGAAGGATCAGAATCCAAAGAAGAAAAGACCAGACCAGAGCCAGTTAAGGTCAAAAATGCTCCAAAAGCAGACGCTCCAAAAGTCAAAAAAGTCAAAAAAGGACCAAAAAAGATCGTTCGCAAAGAAAAAGTCTTTGTAAGATAAAAAAATGGCCCCGCACAAGCGGGGCTTTTTTTATACTATCAGCTAACTAAGGTACCTATCTCTTCTCCACAAATGATTTTTTCAATATTATCTAGATTATCAATGTCAAAGACAATTATCGGTATTCTATTTGTTTGACATAAGGCAAACGCAGTACCATCCATTACCTTTAATCCCTGAACTAAAGCTTCTTGATAGCTTAAGGTTTTGTAAAGAACGGCATCAGGGTATTTCTTTGGATCTTTGTCAAAAATGCCCTCCACAGTACTTCCCTTTAACAGGATACAGTTAAATTCAGCAGCAAATTGGGCGGCAGCCAGGTCAGTAGATGAATACGGAATACCCAAGCCGCCAACCAAAATAATCACTTTTCCAGCTTCTAGATGACTGAGTGCAACTCTGTGAATGTAGGGTTCGTATGCTTGCTTCATTTCCAGGTAGGACATAACTCGAGTTTTAACTTGCATGTCTTCCAAATAAGCTTGAAGTATTAGGCCATTGGGAATCGTTGCTGTCATTCCAGCATAGTCTGCAGAGGCACGGTTGATTATTGTACCCTCTGTCGATCGACCACGAATAATGTTTCCCCCACCGACAACAATTGCAACAGTCAAGTCGTAATTTGTTTTTAATTTTGCTATGGTTTTTGCAACTTTTTCGACAGTTTCCAGATCAATTCCTCGACCGTCCTTACCCAAAGCTTCTCCTGAAAGCTTCAACAGAACTCTTTTGTATTTTTGCACAATAACCTCCATTTATAGAATAAACGTGCGTTTTGAGTATTATACCTTAAGCCTTTTTGTTTTCTTTTTTTATCGTATTCCAGTGGTACAGGTAAAGCGGTGCACCCACTACTAACATGGAAAATGCAGTAATGAACTCTCTCTGTCGCTGTCTTTCTATGTCTTTTTTCTGCCTAGCTTGTTGAATTTCTACTGATTCTTGAACCTCTCCAGGAATTTTTGGAGCCGAATATATTTCGTAATTATCTACGTCTTTGAAGACAGTTAGTTTTAAGGTCAGGTCCACCATCTGAATGCTCCCAATGACCACAATTAATAGTCCTACAAACGAAAACAGGTATAAGTACAAAAGTCTTAAGTTCATTTTAATCAGTAATTACTAATTTGCGATCCTTAAATTTATAAAATGCTGCAGGCCTGTGAGCCTTACCATCACTTTTGTTGCCAGTGGGTAGAAGTAAGCCAGTAGAGAGGATTTTTTTGCGAAAGTTTCTCTTGTCCAGTTTTGTTCCCAATATAATCTCGTGCATTTTTTGCAGATCTGACAAGGTAAAGTTATCAGGTAGAAGACCAAGAACTATATTTGAGTAACCAATTTTATTTCTCAATCTTTCCAAACCATAATCAATTATTTTTCGGTGGTCAAAAGCAAGTTTGGGTAGTGACTTAATAGGAAATAGTTTTGCTTCCATGCCGGCTTCTGAAGTTTTAAGTTCCCAGTTTTTTGAGTCAGCCAAAGCTAGATAGGTTACAGTTATTACCCAAGATCTAGGATCTCTGTTTGGATCTCCAAATGTAAAAAGCTGCTCCAAATATACATTGTCGACACTGCCTTTGTCTTTGAGCACTCTCATAGCTGCCTGCTCAAGTGACTCAGCTTGGTGGACAAAGCCGCCTGGAAGTGCCCAGCTGCCCTTAAAAGGCTCAATATTACGCTTAACAAGAAGAATATTAAGCTCTCCCTCAAGTACTGAAAATAGCAAGACGTCTGTGGTTACGGAAGGGTGTGGGTACTTATCAATAGGTGTGTTCATATAACTATTCTAAACCAAAATCCACATAATGTATAATCAACACATCCCAGAACATTACAAGGAGCGTTTATATGGCTAAGGTTGCAAGAGAACAAGACCATCATGGTTATTGGAAAGAGCTGGCAAGTAAGATGGCCCAAGGTACAGCCAAATTAAGCATGAACGACATGGTCGCAATTGCAGAATATTTTGATTTTCGTAAGATGAACCCCGATTATTATCCCAAAAAAGAGCTTGCCAACTCAATTAAATTACGTGCCGATGAAGTAGACAAGCTGACCTTCAATTTGTGGGGATTGAGCCGAAAGTATTGGCTCGGACGTGAGCAATGTTGGTTGGAAGAGGCGCGCAAGGTCAGTGGTATTACCGAAGATGATAGTAAAGACAAACCTGGCGATGTTGTCAGTCTAGACATCCTCGTGAGAATATTCACTTTGGCCTATCTTTTTTACAATACCGAAGAACTTGTTGTGTCAAACCCAGAGTTGGCTCTTACGATCAGAACAAAAGCATTGCGAGTAGTAAACGACTTCATCGGCGGTGCCGTTCAAAAAGGTCAGTTACGGATAGATCGAGTTCCAAATCCTTCTGGAAACGGAACAATCTCTATGTACACATACCTCAAAAACGCAGGGCTCCCTGCCGGGCCATCTGGAAAGTATTTACCTTTCCCCGAGCATATGCTTTTTGAGTTATACGCCTGGCTCCACAAAGATAGTCTCAACGAAAAAGTCTACATCAAGTAGAACGAAAGATCCAAAGACTCCGTCCAGTACGGGGTCTTTTTTTTGTGATTTTAAAAAAGATGTAGAATATATTTATGAAGAAAGTGAAAAAAACCACAAAAATTAACCTTGACCCAAAGATTTCTGACGCAGAAAAGAAAATCGAAGATGTCACAGGCTTAAATCTCAACAATATTGAGTCCAAGATGCAAGATTTTTTTAACAAAAACATTCCCGCTCTTCCACCAAAAGGAATCGAACTAATTGTCAAGATTGCTCCCTATTTGGCAATTGTAAGTGTAATTGCTGGAGTTCCTGCAGTATTGGCACTATTACAAGTTGGCAAGTACGCCTCTATCTACAGAATGGCAGGAGTCAGTTTGGGCTGGACATATCAATTGACAAATATTTTGTTAGTTATTCAGTTAGTTTTAACTGCTCTATCTATTCAGGGTCTTTTTTCCAAAAAACTTTCAGCTTGGAAACTAATGTACTACTCTGCTTGGATATCAGCTCTATCTGGACTCTTTTCCGGAGGAGTGATCAGTATGCTTATTGGAGGTTTTATATCCTTCTATCTGCTATTCCAAGTAAAAAGCTCTTACAAGTAAGTTCAAAAACCACTTACAGAAATTCGGAACAAACCATTATTAAGGCTTTGGTGAATAGTCAGCCCATGATGATCGGCAACTTCTTTAACTAGATATAGTCCAATTCCATTGCCGGAGATCCTTTTGAAGACTTTCAGTCTCTCATTTCTCTGCCATATTTTTTGTAGATCAGCTTGTTTCAAATGTATTGCTTCATTTTCTACGGCTATTTCTACACCGTTTTTCTTGTTAACCTCTATGTATATTTTCCCTCTTTTTTTGGTGTATTTTAAGGCATTGCCAATTAGATTATTCAAAATAATTCGCAGATGGTTTTCGGGGAAATTAATTTTTATGTCTTTCCCAATATTGATCTTTATTTCCTCAGGAATTGAACCCTTGTAGCTCACGATAACTTCCTCAATAATCTCTTTGATATTTACCGTTTTACCCTTGTCATTTGTTTTATCAATTTTTGCAATTTCCAAAAGGCTATTGATAAGGTCTCCAAACTTTTTCAAGTCATTTTTTACAACTCCTATAGACGATTGTGCCTTTTCATGCTTTTTTTCAGTGAGATCCATTTCGGCTAAGTTTAAAGTTAAAAGTGAGTTGGCAAGCGGCGTTTTTAGCTCATGGCTTACATTTGCGATAAACTCAGTTTGCTTTTGGGATCCTTCATGAATTCTAGAAACCATCGACTTAAAAGCCTTTGATAATCTGACTAGCTCGTCATTGGCACTACCCTTAAGCTCGTATTCAGTTGGACTTTTTCCTATTTCATATGCATTCATCTCATCAAGAATTCTCTCTAGAGGTCTAAACTGCTTGCTCACAGTTAAATAAGTAAAAATCCAACCAATAGTTATACTGATTGCAAGCAGCACAAGTAAAATACATGAAAGAGCCATGATGGTTTCTGGTCCAAAATTTAGGTCCGATGCCAAGACAATAACCCCCACAATTTCACTATCACTGATTACCGGGTAACTCATTACCAAGTGGGATCTGTTATCTCTAAGTTGATAAAAACCAAACGGAGCCTTACCTTCCAAGAAGGCTTTATCCAAATCGGTTTTTTTGGCGAGGGACTCTAGGCTTCGCTCTTCTACAAGGCTTGCATAAACTCCGTAAGTTCCGATTATGTTTCTCTTGGCATCTAGAACCATTGCAGACAGTCCTTCATCTCGAAGATATGATGACAGAGTATTGTTTTGACTATCTCTCTTAAAGAAAATTTCCAAATTTTCTACCACAATATGCTTTTCATAAACTTCTTTTGCCTCTCTAATCATAAAGTTCTGCCTGCTCACCAAAGTAAAACCAATATAAAAAACAGCAAACACCACAGTTAGCAGGGTTAAGCTCGAAGCCAAAATAAGTGAGAACCACCAAGAAAGTCTAGTTCTAAAAGTTAGTTTTTGCATAATCTATATCCAACTCCCTTGATAGTGTTAATAAGTGGTATTTCACCTTTTAAATCAATTTTCTTTCGCAAGTAGCTAATATAAACGTCAACAGTATTGGATAACGCTTCCGAATTTTCATCCCATACATGAGAAAGTAGCTCTTCTCTGGACACTACTTTCTCAGAGTTTCTAGCTAAATATTCCAAAATTAAGTTTTCTTTTGGTGAAAGAACTATATTTTTCCCTGCCCTAGAGACATTTTTTTTCAAAAAATCAATTTTTAAGTTATCTAGAGTAAAGCAGTCACTTACAAATTCTTCTTTACGTCGAAGTAGGGCTCTAATGCGGGCAAGTAGCTCTTCAAGTTCAAAAGGCTTTGTCAAATAATCATCTGCTCCAGCGTCTAAACCTTCAGTAATGTCCTCAGTCATGGCCTTGGCGGTCAGAAGAAGTATAGGGGTGGTAACTGCTTCATCTCGAATTTTTTTACACAAATCCACACCATTTCCGTCGGGGAGCATCCAGTCCAGTATTATCAGGTCGTACTCGATCAAAAAGACTTTCTCGTATCCATCTTCAAAATTAACCGCTTTATCCACCAAATAACCATTTCTCTCCAAAATTTCTGACAAACTCTGCAGGAGTCTGTGATCATCTTCTACAATTAAAAATCTCATCGCTATATTTTATACCTTGCCATCTGGCTTAGGTATGATCCTGGGTGCTGACTGTTAAAGTTATCTGTCATGTCCGATCCGCACTGAAATATGTCTCCACCACCGTGAATATTTCTAAACTCAGTGACATCATAGCGAACTCCACTAATATAAACTATGCATTTCCCTGCTAGAGGGTCAGGGGCGGCTGTGGGGGCTGGTGTGGTATTTGCAGCTGGAGCTGCAGGTGTTTTTGCTGGAGTAGTTTGCTTTACAGAGGTTTGGGTGGGAGTAATTGGGCTTTTTAAGGTAATTGTAGGAATAGCTACCTTTTGCCCTACTTCTACTTCCATTTTTTCTCCAACTTCCTCAACCTCTCGAATAGAAGGGTAAAAAGCAATCACTCCCACAATCATTGAAAAGTTCAGCAGACTAATAATAAATAGGTTTTTTGTCCAGTTCATTTAAAATTAAAATCTTCAAAAATAATATTTTTACGTTTTACTCCCAGGTCTGCCAGCTGCTCCGTGATAGATTCCATCATCTCAATCGGTCCACAAAGCATAAACTTCTTATTTTCAAAACTACCTACTGTTTCTAGTAACGAACTAGCGGTAATTCTACCTTTGTCAGCAGAACAGTGGCGATAGTACTTGACGTGTTCGCTATCATTAACCAGGTTTATTATTTCCTCATCAAATATCATTTCCGATTTTGTCTTGGCACAATATACGAGCTCAACATTTTGTCTGTTCCATTTTTTTGCAAGGTCAATCATGCCAATAAAAGGGGTAATCCCAATACCACCAGCAATCCAAACCAAGTCTTTTTTACCAAGCAGACTCTCAAAAAATTTACCATAAGGTCCGTAAAGAGTAGCCATATCTCCTACTTTGAACTGCTTAGCCTTAAGGGTATAGTCGCCCAAAATCTTCATGTCCAGACGAACTCTACCGTCAAATCCATTACTGGAAATGGAAAAGGGATGAGCCTCTTTTCCCAGTTTTTCAAAAACAGAAAATACAAATTGGCCTGCGTAATAATGCATAGATTTTGTAATGGGTTTAAGCCACACTTCTACGACATCTTCAATTACTTCAACTTTCTCAACAACATATTTGTACTTAGGACCTATAAACCTATAAAGAAATCGCATGTAAACCACGGAAATCAAAGCCAGAGCAAGCCAAAAAATCATCCAGTAGCGAAGTGGCATGTATCTGCTGACATCACTAGTAATAGTAAGAATGTGAAGTGACGCAAAAATTAATGAAGTTCCCATAAATTCATGGGTTTTTAGCCACAGGTCGTATGGTAGATTGATGACAAAGGTCAAAAGAAGCAAAACAAGCATAATATACAAAGCAATAATTCCATAGTTATATGGCAATAAATTTGAAAACCAAAAATACTTGAGGGTAAGGTCTGTTCTAGGAAGGACATTTACTGCCAAAAACAAAGGGTGGTGCAAAAGCATGACAAAAGAAAGACCTCCTGAGATATGGTGAATTTTGTAAACCTTGTCCAGTCCGCCAAACAGGTTTTCCATCCATTTGTTTCGTGTAGAAAGTATAAAAGACAAACAAAGCAGAGTAGTTCCCAGAAGCGATATTAGCTGAGAAAAAGTTTTCCAATCCCAAACAATTTCAGCTGTACCACTAAACTTGGCCAAGATAAAAAAGTTAAAAGTCATTAAAACCGAAAGCCAAACCAAAGCAGTTCCCTTATTCTTCATTTTTTACTGAAGCCTCCCTATAACTGGATACTTCCTTTTAATTATAGACCCTCCAATCATATTTAGCTCGGTACTAGAATCTTTACCTGCTAAGTAATGATAAGGTCCATCTAGTTTGTAAAACTCTCTACCAGCACTTACATCGTAAACCAAGCCATTCATCCCTATATATATTGGTTTTGCGTTATCTGTGCCATCAAACTCCTTAATATAGTCCAAAGTTAAGACCTTCAAGCTCTCTTGAGAGTTCACTGTTTTTGAATCCTTTGCTCTAGACTGAGAAATGGTCCAAAACATTGTGGCACTAAAGAACAAAACAAATATCGCTGACCAGGCGATAATTTTGTTTCTGTTTTTGGTTTTCATTACTTAAGTTTACTAGTTTTTAGTCGTCTTCGTGCTCTTCTTCTTTCTCATATCTATCTTCATTTCGTCTGTCTTCGCGCTCTTCATCTTCATCATGAGAGATATTTGAGTTTCCACCAGTGCTTGCAGGAGATACTGCTGTTGGGTTGTTTGGGTCGTATGCGTAACGGGACATCATAGAGACACTAGATCCGTGTTTTCCTTGGTATTTTGAAGTCATATCAGCTCCGCAGGTAAAGACATCTCCACCGCTATGAGTAGATCTGAGGCTAGAAATATCGTAAGACTTGCCAAACAGAGTGATTATGCATCGATTGGCTGTGTCAACAACAGCAGCTGTTTTTGCTGTAGTAACTACTGCCTTTGGAATGGCGGTAGGGGAGGGAACTGCACTTTTTGATTTTGTAGGAGTAGGAGAAATTAGAATTGTTGAATCATCTTGAAAAAGTGTAATTTTTCTTTCACCTGTTTCGCTATTTGAATTTTCAGATCCTGAGTCTGGCATATCAACTGCTTCTTGCTGAGACTCTCTTTGTTCTGCTCCGGTCTGTTTGATAACTACCTTAGAAACAGCAGTTCCTGTAGTTAAGGCTGTGGTTCCCACCAATAGAAGCATGGCTAGCTTTTGGCCCAAATTGCTAAATAGTTCTGAGATTAATTCTTTCATATTGGCTATTATAAAAACTATAGATTAAAGATAGATTAAGGTGCCTGAAGTCTTCTCAAAGCAATCTCTAGCTGGTTTACCGCTTCTCTATTTATATGCCCCTTCATTACTTCTTGGTTCAAGATATCCATAGCTTCTTTCTGGGAGACAGCTCTTCGGTAAGATCTCGTATCTGTGGTTACGGCTGTAAATATATCCAAAACAGCCATTATCTTTCCAAATATAGATATCTCACCCTTTTTTAGGCCAAGAGGATAGCCAGATCCATCCTCGCGCTCATGGTGTTCTCTTGCCGCTCTAATTATCATATTTGCTTCATCCACGGAAAAACCATTTCCTTGAAAATCAATATTGTTAAGTATTTCAACTCCATAATCAACATGAGTTTTTGCCGTTTTGTACTCATCTTCAGACAGAGGACCGGGTTTGAGAATAATGTCGTCACCTATTTTTTTCTTACCAATATCATGTAGAAGTGCAGATAAAGCCCCAATTTTATTTAACCGAGCACTTTCCTTGGGTAAACTTTCAAAATATATAAGTGTAAAAATCATCATTTCTACTGAGTGTTGAGCAGAAGAAAAATCCAAGTTCTTAACTTCATTTAACAAAGAAATAATATTATCTTCTCCATAGCCAATAAGCAGTTCAGAAACAAATTTGTCCAAGTGTTCAATAGCAAGGCTTTCGTCTTCTACACCCATTTCAATCAGAGATATATCCACCCACTCCACCAAAATATTTGCTACTTCTTTACGATCTACATTTTCTTTGTCCAGTGTCTCTTTTAAGTTTTTTAGGTAGTACTCAGCTACACCTTTATAAAGATTCCTTTTGTATGTTAGTTCTACAAAAAGTTGGGGAAGGGTCCCATTTTCTAATCTATTTAAAATATTGTCTCTTTTGGATTCATCACCGTAAAGTACAAAGCCTCTATCAGTTTTTATAAAATAATTCAGATTTGCGTCAAATCGAATTAGCCTCGGGTTAAGAGGTGAAAAAACATAAGAATAATCTGGTTCTTGTTCCAACCTTCGCTCTTTATTCACTGTAGGTGCAATTATATCTTGCAACTTGACAAAAACAGTTATAATAATTACATGTTCAATAAACCTATTGTTTGGTTATTAGGAGTAGTTTTGCTTGTTGGCCTCTTTTTTGTGAGTACCTACAACAAGTTAGTCGGTATGAATGAGTTGGTAGATAACCAGTGGGCTCAAGTAGAAAGTCAGTATCAAAGAAGATTCGATCTTATCCCAAATCTCGTTGAGTCAGTTAAGGGTGTTATGAAGCAGGAAACTGATGTCTTTGGTGCCATTGCCGAAGCCAGAACCAGATACTCTAGTGCTACATCTACAGATGCAAAAGCAGAAGCCGCCACCCAGGTGGAAAGTGCCTTTGCCAGACTATTGGTAGTAATGGAAAATTACCCACAACTAAGATCAATTGAAGCAGTCACAAATCTCATGACCCTACTTGAGGGAACTGAAAACAGAATCAGTGTAGAGCGCAAGAGATTCAACGATGTTGTTACCGAGTTTAATGTAACTATCAAGAGAATCCCTGCTAACTTTATTGCTGGTATGTTGGGTTACAAAGAAAGAGCCTACTTCAAAGCCGACGAGGCCGCTAAGACCGCTCCAAAAGTAAATTTAACCAATTAATTGTAAGGTGAAGCTATTTGCCCGCTTCATATCGCTAGCTATCTTTCTAGTAGCAACTAGTTTTGCTCTAGCCGTCTCTCCCGCAAATTTCATCAATGATAATGTGGGAGTTTTGACACCTGATCAAAAAGCAGAGCTGGAAACTCTAGTCAGATCACATCAATCGGAAACTGGAAACGAAATAGGGGTATTAATAGTTCCTGAGCTAAAAAACGAAAGTGTGGAGGAGCTAGCAGTCAAAACTTTTGAAGAATGGGGAATTGGTAAAAAAGGGCAAGATAACGGAGTGCTACTGGTCATTGCTATAAAAGATAGGGAGCTACGAATAGAGGTGGGTTATGGTTTAGAAGGAACGCTTACCGATCTGCAGTCATCAAAAGTCATTCGTGATGTAATTACTCCCGAGTTCAAAAAAGGTGACTATTTTTTGGGAATAAAAAGTGGATTGGCAAGTATCATAGGAATACTTAAATCAGAGCCCGAACAATACACTTCTTCACCCAAACCAAATATCAATTTAAGTGATAACACCATCGGATTTATATTTTTAGGTATCTATTTACTTTTTTCTATCATGTTTCGCACCAAGAGCTGGTGGCTTGGTGGAGTAATTGGGGGAATAGCTGGTGCTTTTATATCTGGCTTGACCGGAGTCGTAATCTTTGCTGTTATTGGCTTAATTGTCGATTTTATTTTAAGTCTCTTAGGCGCCAATCCAGTTGTCAGAGGTATTGTCGATACCATAGGTAGGTCTAGAGGCGGAGGGTTTGGCGGAGGAAGCAGCGGGGGAAGTAGTTTTGGAGGCGGAGGATTTGGTGGAGGCAGTTCTGGAGGTGGAGGATCTAGTGGTAAGTGGTAAGTGGTAAGGTGAAAGAAATTTTGTCACTTTGTTGTATTACTAGTAGTTAGTAATTAAAACAAAAACATATGACAAAAGAGTCAATGATCCTCGGTATCGCCGCACTCGTTTTGGGAGGCGCATTATTAGCACCAAGAGTCTTAGCCTTTAGAGGTAATCCCGTAGTTCAAGGTCCCAATTACACAGTTGAGAGGCACGAAGCTATGGAAAAAGCCTTTGAAACAAACGACTACAATGCTTGGAAAACCTTAATGGGTGATAGAGGCGCTAGAGTAACCAGTGTGGTCAATGCCAACAACTTCTCCCAATTTGCCAAGGCGCATGAACTTGCAGAAGATGGCAAAATCGACGAAGCCAATAAGATAAGAGAAAGTCTTGGACTTACCCAAGGGGCTGGAAACGGAACTGGCCATATGGGTGGTGGACAAGGTAGAGGAAGGAATATACTTTAACGAGCATGACTGACACTTCAAAATTATCAGATGAGAAATTGATTGAAGTTGTCAGGTCAAAAGATAACGAAAGTTACGCTGAAGTTATCAGAAGATATCAAGCCAAACTGCTTCGTTACGCCACTTACATTGTAGGAAGCGACGAAGCAGGAGCTGATATCGTTCAGGAAGGATTTGTAAAGGCATACCAAAACTTAAATGGTTTTGACACCAATAAAAAATTCTCAAGCTGGATTTATAGAATAGTTCATAACGAAGCCATTAACTACTTAAAAAAACAGAATAAAGTAAAACAATTAAATCCAGAAATTGAGTATGACTCAGGAGTTAACCTTGAAGAGGAGTTTATCAAAAATGAAATCATTAGTCACGCTCAAAACTGCCTAGAAGAAATGGATTTACTATACAAAACACCACTTTCACTTTTTTATCTAGAAGAAAAAAGCTATGAAGAAATAAGTGATATTCTCAGAATACCAGTGGGAACTGTGGGTACCAGAATCAATAGAGCCAAATTAATTATGAAAAAAATATGTCAAAAAAACAGCAAGTAACCACTAAGGATATCGAAAAAAATATTATGACCAAAGTCAGGTCAAAAACCATAACTATGAAGCCAAAATGGTTTTTTGTACTGGGATCGGTGTCATTATTCATGGGGCTTATTGGTACCTTCATAGTTGGTACTTTTCTTACCAATCTAACCTTTTTCCTTACTCGTCAGCATGGACCAATGGGTCAATGGAAACTAGAGCAAATGCTAAACAGTTTTCCTTTGTGGGTGCCACTTATTGCTATTGCAGGAATAGTTCTTGGAATACTATTTCTCAAAAAATATGACTTTTCATACAAGAGAAATTTCTTATTGATCATTCTCGGGTTTGTTGCCAGTATTCTTATTAGTGCCTTCATTCTAGACTATACAGGTTTAAATAATCTATGGATGATGCGTCAACCCATGAGAAGATTCCAACAGCAAAACAATAAACTTCAAATAGAAAACTCTGGTAATGTAGGGCGAGGAATGTTTCGAAGTAACTAATTCAAAATTACAATAGCCGCATTCAGCATAGTCGCAAAAGTGACCCAGGCAATATATGGAAGCATTAGGTATCCTGCCAATTTGTTTATTTCCAAAAATTTCTTGATTGTAAACAAAATCATGAACCACATAGTAACAATGACAGCTAGGCCCAAAGCCGGAGCTCTCAAACCAAAAAATATTGGTGTCCAAATAAAGTTTAAGCCAAGTTGAACTAGAAAATAATTAATAGCTTCTTTGGTTTTTTTACTGGGTTTCATTATCCAAATACTATAAACTGCAACTCCCATCAAGAAGTAAAGTAGAGTCCAAGCTGGTCCAAAGAGCCAGTTAGGTGGCGCAAAAAATGGTTTGTTTAGATACATGTACCAATCAGGAATTGCATTGAGTGTAAACGGAGTACCAGCTATACCCACCGCTTCACAACCAACAATAGAAATCAAAGATTTCTGCCAGTTTTTCATATTATTTTTCAATTCTAAGACTTTCTACAACAGTCTTGTATACATCTTTATGTTTGTCATATCCATCCTCTGATGATATAGAAAGTCTTTTTGACATCATACCCATGCCATATTTGCTACTCATAGGGAAATAGGTAATAGGATTGGAGACGTAAGATCCTCCTCTCATACCATTTACAATCCAGGTTGTTTCGTAGCCCTTACCACTCATACACATAACCTCATTTATACTAGAAAGTTTTTTGTAATTTTGGATCTCATTAATCCCTGCTTCTTTTACATAATCTTCAAATTTTATTTCTCCTTTTTTATCAAAAACCATTCCTGAAACAGCGACTGTAAAAATTGGTTCATCTAAATCTTTTGGAGCTATTCCTATGCTTGTATCCGTGGCACTTCCCATAACTTTCCAGTCAGTGGGGTAAGAAAAACTATACCCAAACTTAGTGTTTTTATAAGTACTGAAAACTTCCTCTTTTTTGGCTTTCTCTACCATCATCTTGTTTTCAGTTCTTGGGATTAGTGGCTGATTTGGGTACATTTCTTGAAGTTTTTGGTAGCCCATCATAGCTACAAACCCAGCCGTAAACAATGTCAATACTCCCACCAAAGTGTATTTTTGATCCATAAATAACTTTAACATAAATAAAAAAAGACCGACAATTAAGTCGGCCTTATCAGAAAATTAGTTATCGCGAAGCTTACTTTTCTTCTTTACTCTGTCAGTATCAAAAAATCTTGCAACCAGTGACTCGATATCTTTAACATTCATATGTGAAGAGAATGGCATAGCATAACCATGTCCTTGGGTATGTATTGTAACTTTTATGTTCGGAGTCCCCACAGATCCAAGTAATCGTTCTTGAACGCCCAGTCTCTTCTTCTTGGGTAATGATTCTATCAATTGAATTGAGAAAGTTTCCCTAAGTGGGTTGTTGTGAGGCATGTTTGAAATAAGTCTTTCTACAACATCTGGGCTCATTCCATCAGCTAACATCATCACCACAAGATATCGCCTTGCAAACTCCAGGATATCAAAATTCGGCAAATCATTCATAATCGCTCTCCTTTAAAAATGTACTTTGTCTTATATTATAACTTAGTTTACAAAACTGGACCTAAAGGAGAAAAAATGGTTCAATGGACATAGATGAATTCCTCAATACTTATTCTAGTTGCTCAGGTCATGTCTTTGCTTTTTTTGATCGGTTTTGTCCATCTTTTTAGTAGAAAAAATCAGAGATATGGAACCAATATCCTAATTTCATTTTTGACGATAATTATGGTCTTGGTCCAGTGGACATCAGATCTAGGATCAATAACTTTTTTCTTAGGATATCCATTGTTTATTTCTTCTATAGTCTTTTTCCCAGCAATATTACTAGGATTGTTTCTAATTTTTGTCTTTGATGGTCCGGTGCTTACCAGACATCTGTTTTACAGCCTAATTTTGGGGGGAGTGAGTTACATGTTCGCAGTCTTGTTTTTGTATTTTCTAGGTTTACTTCCTGAGTATCTCCAACTAAATTACACCTGGTTTTCAAATCATTTCTTTTCGACCTTAGCGGTAGTTGTTGATTTTTATTTTCTTACTTATTTCTGGAGTCTTTTTAGTAAATCCGAAAACTGGTTATTGGCAAAAATATCTAGCGTTATCTTTGGAGTTACCTATATCGATACAATAGTTTTTGTCTTGGGGGCTTTCTGGGGTAGTCCTGCATTATTGTCTATTCTAAGAACGAATTTGACCTCAAGAGCAATCCTCTCACTTGTCATAATTCCCTTTGCCTATGTATATGTTTTGTATCAGAAGAAAAATAACAGTTTCCACTTGGAAAATAGATACCCATGGTCTGTTACCGAAACAACTCAAGAGTCATCTACAGAGCTGATAGAAGCAGAGAAAAAAATTGAAGAGCTAGAAAAGATTAAAAGTGATTTGACCGAGATGTCACTTGTTGCAAACAAAACGACTTCCGGTGTTGTCATTACTGACTATGTTGGCGAAATAACCTGGGTAAATGAAGGATTCACAAATCTTACTGGTATGACCTTGGAAGATGTAAGAGGTCGAACAAGAACTAGTATTCTCATGGGTAAAAACACTAGTTCCAAAGATAGAGACAAATTATTTCTAGCCCTAAACAGTGCAGAGCCAAAAACTTTAGAAATTCTAAATTACAAAAAAGACGGATCTGAACTTTGGCTAAACATCTCCATAACTCCAATAATCGAAGATGAAAAGGTCCAAAAGTATATCCTAGTAGAGTCCGACATTACAGCAAGCAAGGTCTCAAAAATTGAAATAGAGGCAAATAACGCTAAACTCATTGAAAGTAATAACGAACTTACTAGCTTAAACGAGATGATGGTCAACCGTGAACTCAAAATGATTGAGCTCAAAAAAGAACTAGATGATCTAAAGTCAAAAATGGCAAAATAAAAACCCGCAATTTCTTGCGGGTTTAAAAAAGTTATTGGTTTGGACCATCATCTACATCAATGAATCCAAGAGTGATCATCCCCACTGCAATGCAGGGGACAGCCACCAACCAAAAATTGGCGAACTTCACAGTCAGATAGATAATTAGGATGTAGTATGCCAGCGAAGCAAATATTGCTACTATCGCTAAGATAATCAATCCAAGCTGTGCGATCCAGTTGTTATCGTCCGAACTAGAACTGGAGCTGCTCGAATCAGAATCAGATTTGCTTGAGTCTGTCTTTAAGCTTGGAAATGTAGGGATTACATTGACATTTTCCAATGGGATTGGATCATATGTGCCAGGTTGAGAAACGTTCATCAGAATTCTAACAATTGATCGTTGCTGGTAATAAGACATGTTATCAAAACCAGATCCCTCAACAGCTCTCATTTGGTAGAATTTCAACTGAGGAACACCAAGGAAAATAACCATGATAAGTAGAGAGATGATAAAGTTCTTAAAGGCTATATAAAGCCATCTTGAAACATCGTATAACCATTCGTATTCGGTTCTTTTTAGAGGCGAGTTTCTTGATCCAAAAAAGTAAACTAATCGCAAAACTACAAACGCAGTCGGCAGGTATACCAAAAGCGCAGTACCCATACTCCAATGAGATTCCACTCCAAAAGGCTTTACTTGGAACAATCTGAAGTACAGCATAAAGAAAAACCAGATTACAAGGGTAACTATGCCACCGTAAATAAGCAACTTGGGGCGAGTTTCTTTCAAAAAATACAATGCTTCCATATATCCTCCGAGACTTAAGATGGGGTTGACTTCAATTTTAAAAGATCGAGTTATTATACCACATTAGTCCCATAACATAAAAATAGCCCCCTGCCGGGAGCTATTCACGAGCTGCACATAAATATCAAATCAGCAATGTTGACTATTAGGCAAGTTTTCTTGCTAAGACGGTGTTCACTACCGATCCAACCCTATTAACATTCTCATCCGAGTACAAAATCTTGGCACCCAGCTCTTGAAGAAGCGCATCAATCTCTCCTGGCCAGAAAAAACATAAGGTAGAAGGTCCACCGCATCCAGATTGAACAATATAGGTATCAACATCGACACGTTCGCCAACGCTCATTCTGTAATACAATCCGTCATTTGCAGATTTCGAAATAATCCAGATCAGGCCATTTGGCATGGTGGCTTTGTGAGCGGACTTAATAAATTCAATTGCCTTTGTTTTTGTAGAGAACATCAAAAAGTCGGTCATGCTAACAACTTCAAAAAGCCGAGTGTTTGTATCCAAAAATTGCATAGCATCCATTGCAGTGGTTGTAAGTTGATCACCAATTCCTGCAGTTTCAAACTCACGGTGCGAAAAGTCCAGTGCGCCTCGGTTTTTGTCTACGCCAAAAATGTTCAAACCTTTAAAAGCAAAAGGGCTGATGGCGTGGCCAGCAGACATGCCAATGTCCAAAACTGTCCATCCGGGTTCCACAAGCGGCAAAACTTCATCTCTTAAAACATCCGTAACAATCTCATCAGACCCAACTCCTGCGTAAATAAAATTTTTCAAGGTTCCTCCAAATACTATAGATTTGAAAACCCCTTATTATCGCATAAAAGTTGACCTTGAACACTAATCGATTGCAAGCCAAGCAGTAGCTAGCATCGCGCTGAACTTCAAATTACACCAATGGGCAAAAGTGCTAAAATTATGCGTACAATCAACAAAAACATATGAACAATATCAAC
>CAYTOI010000003.1:0-20230 GCA_964439805.1 uncultured Pseudomonadales bacterium
ATATCCAGACGATAATGACGAAGTCTATTATCGGCGCCAGATATAAGAGGAAGCGCAGAACGATATTTCAATAACAGAAGTGTTATTGAACAGAGGCCGAGCAAGCTCTTACCATTTCGCCACCTCGGCATGTAGCTATTTTACCACCTACATAGGTATAATCTATACTTATGAAAATCACCGAAAAAGAAATCAAAAACAGTACCGCAAAGGTAGAGGTTGTCATATCCAAAGAAATCGTTGATCACACCAAAGAACACGTCGTCGACGAAATGATCAAAACCGTTACCGTCAAAGGTTTCCGCCAAGGCAAAGCCCCTAGAGCCATAGCCGAAAGTAACCTCAGCGAAGAAAAGCTCAGTAACCATATCATCACTCATATCCTGAACGACTCAGTGGTTGCCGTAGTCAAAGAAAAGAACTACAAAACCCTAGGCCGACCAGTACTAGAAAAGCTAGAACCACAAAAAGACGGATCTATAAACATTATCCTAAACTTCCCACTTTACCCTGAATTTAAGCTAGACAAGTACCAGGACAAAGTCAAAAAGATTGACAGTAAGGACAAAAAAGTCGACGATATCTATGATGTACTTCTCAAAGAGATCAAAATTGATGTTCCTGCTGCCCTTATCGAAGAAGAAGCCAAATACAGCCTAGACAGACTGAAAGAGCAAGCCAAAACACTTAATGTCACTTTCGAAAAATATCTAGAGGCCATCAAAAAATCAGTTGAAGAGGTGGAAGCAGAATACAAGAAAAATGCCGAAGAGTCCATAAGACTAGATCTTATCCTTCTCAAAATTGCCGAGGAAGAAAAGATAGACGTAGATGAGGAAGAACTAAAAGCTTTGGCAGTAGCTGCAGGGGCAAAACACGACCAGCTAGAACAAATTAAGTCCATCATCAAACGACGCAAAACCCTAGATTTTCTCCAAAAGATATAATATTCTTAAACCAAGAAATGGGACCTAACTCTGGACAAAGTAACAATAGTGACAAGATCAAAAGCTTTTTGGAAAGCCTAAGAGCTTCTCGCGCCAGTTCTTCCCAAGGAGACAGGATGGAAAGCCTGGGTCAAAATCCCTTCAAAGAAATCCAAGTAAAGAAAGAGATAGAAAAAAAACGAATAGAGCAATTTCACTCAGCCAGAAGCCAAGAGTGGAACAAAGTGTTCTCGGCCAAAGAAAGAGAGAAAGACAACAAAATTGAGCAAATCAGACTCCAGCTCAAGTCATTAGCTACTCAGCTAAAAGTTCTAGATAAAAACATTGCCAAAGTGATTGACGTACCAGTCCAAAATGCAGGTGCTTACGACGAAAGTTTCTTTGTCCATATTCAAAAAGTCATTAAACTTTTTAGCCAAAGCGTCCAGAGTACCAACACTCTCCTCATGCTCCACAACGAAAGAAATGGCAAAAAAGGCTATTACTGGGGAATGGCCAAGTCTCAAGGCAATAACTTCACTCAAAGTAACGAGCGTACCGTAGCCACGTCTGTAGGCTAATTTATGTTAAAATAAGCAACATGGGCTCGTAGCTCAGCTGGCTAGAGCGCTGCATTGACATTGCAGAGGTCACTGGTTCAAGTCCAGTCGGGCCCACAATACAAAAAAGCTCTCACTGGTTGAGAGTTTTTATGTATTTAGACTATAACTGGACTTGAAAGCCGGAAGTGCGACGGCACTGAGGCAGGCCATAAGAAATTTTCAGCAGAAAATTATCGAATGGCAATGTCCAGTCGGCTTCAAATATAGTAAAATAGCCACATAACAATAAAATCATAACTTGAGTAAATACTACAAAATCAATCAAAACATTCGCTACCCCGAAGCTCGCGTTATCGACGAGCTAGGTAATCAGCTCGGCATACTTCCTACCAAGGAAGCACTTGATCGTGCCTTGGCCCTTGGCTTAGACCTCGTCGAAGTCACAGACAAAGCCGTGCCACCTATCGTCAAAATTATCGACTTCCAAAAATTTAAGTACCAAGAAGACAAAAAAGAAAAGTCAGGCTCATCCAAAGGCGGCCAAGAGATAAAAGGCATCCGTCTGAAGCCATTTATGGCCGATAACGACCTTATGGTCAAAGTCCGTCAGGCCGAAAAATTTTTAAAGGCTGGCGATAGAGTCAAACTAGTGGTAAAATTCCAGGGAAGGCAAATCACTAAAAGAGAAATCGGGGAAAAAGTTATGGCGTCAGCCATAGAACATCTCTCCGAAGTTTCCACGTTAGTAGAAGCTCCTAAGTTTATGGGCAAACTTCTTATTGCCCAAGTAAAACCAAAGAAATAAACAGCATGAAAAAGCTTAAGCAAAAAACTAGAAAGATCGTCATGAAACGTTTCAAAATTACCGGAACCGGTAAAGTTTTGCGACGTAGCCCTTACATGCGTCACTTACGTAGAAAAAAGAGTAAAAAACTCATTAGACGATACCGACAATACCAAGAAGTCACTGGTAAAATCGCTACCAAAATTAAAGCAATGCTTCACTTATAAAGAACTCATACTTATTACATTTAATTTAAAACTTAATACTTAAAAAATATGCCACGTACAAAAACAGGTATTGTCCGCCGACAAGGACACAAAAAAGTCTTCAAACTCGCTAAAGGTTTCCGAATGACTCGCAACCGTCTCTTTAAAGTAGCTAACGAAGCTATCATGCACGCCGGTCAGTATGCTTTCAATGGCCGCAAAGAACGCAAGCAGCAAATGAGAGTAACTTGGATTAGCCGCATCAACGCAGCTTTGGCCTCCCTTACCGATTCCCCAAAGTATTCCAGATTCATCAAGGCCTTGTCAGACAAAAACATAAAGTTGGACCGCAAGTCCCTTTCTGCTTTGGCTGTTAGCCTTCCTGAAGCATTCAAAAACGTCGCCGAATTTAGTTTTAAAAAGTAAAATACGGGAGTTTTTAGATATCAATTAAACTCCCCGCACAGGGGAGTTTATGTTTTAATAAATCAATGGAGCAAAATTACAAAAAATCACTCGAAGAAATAGGCTCCTCCTTTGGCTTGGAAATCAATGATGTTAAGGATCAAACTGGTTTAGACAAATTAAAACAAAACTATTTAGGCCGCCAGGGCAAAATCAACGAGATATTCAAGGTTTACCCTCCAAAAGGAAATCCTCAACTCGGTAAGGATGTTAACGAACTAAAAAAAGAAATAGAAGCAAGACTCAAAGAACAAGAAATCGTCATAAACTCAACTACTGAATTTGTCGACCTCACCACCCCTACCCTACCTAAACAACTTGGATCATTGCATCTAATTAGCAAAACGATAGAAGAAATTGAAGACATCTTCAAAAGACTTGGTTTTGCTCGTCGCCGCTACCCAGAAGTAGAAACTGACTGGTACTATGCAGAAGGATTAAACATTCCCAAGTCTCACCCAGCCCGAGACGACCAAGAAACCTTTTATATTACCGATGACGTTGTTCTCACAGCTCACACCAGCAATGGGCAGCTCAGAGAAATGGAAACTAGCAAACCTCCACTGAGAATTATTAATGTTGGCAAAACTTACCGTCGACAGGCCGACATTTCCCACAGTCCCATGTTTCATCAGTTCGAAGGGTTGGTGGTCGACAAAAATATTAGTATCAGTAATCTGATAGGAGTCACTGACTTTTTTGCCAAGTCATTCTTTGGTGAAAATAGAAAAACCAGACTTAGACCTCACCACTTTCAATTTACCGAACCCTCTTTTGAAATCGACATCAGTTGCGACCTTTGCAACGGAACAGGGCAAATCGACAATGCCAAATGCAAAATGTGCAAATCTGGCTGGCTAGAACTGGGTGGCGCTGGTATGGTCCACCCCAATGTTCTCAAAAATGGTGGCTTAGATTCAAATGAATATTCTGGCTTTGCCTTTGGCTGGGGAGTAGAAAGAGTTTTACTCATGAAGTCAGGACTAAATATCCCAGATCTCCGATTACTTTTTAGCGATGATCTGCGCTTTTTAACTCAGTTCAAATAATATGGATATCATCATCACCGAAAAATCTCTCAGGACATTCTTAAAAACCGACGCCAAAATAGACAAAATTATTGAGCATCTCTGTAATAGTGGACCTACCGTAGATAGATTTCATAAGTCAAAAGGGGACACCACTATGGAGATAGAAATAATTACCAATCGTATTGACTCGGCCTCGGTCTTCGGTGTGGCCAGAGAAGCAAATGCAATACTTACCCAAAACAAAATAAAGTCCAGCCTCACAAATAATCCATACTCCCACAAAATTGATACCCACGAGTCAAAAACCGAAAAACTAAATTTTAAAATAGCAGACCCAAAACTAGTAAAACGCTTTACCGCCGTCTCCATTAGTAATGTCAATGTCAAAGACTCTCCCAAGTCTGTCTCTGAACTCCTAGTAAGTTCAGGCCAAAGACCTATCAATAACCTGGTAGACGCCACCAACGAAGCTACACTTCTCTACGGTACACCTTCCCATGTTTTTGACAAAGACAAACTAAGCCTTCAAAGTTTAATCGTTAGAGAGTCCAAAAAAGGCGAATCTCTTTACACTCTCGATGACGCCAGAATTGAACTCCAAGAAGGGGACATTATTATCGAAGACGCCTCGGGGAAAATTGTCGATCTTTGTGGAGTTATGGGAGGTCAAGCTGCAGTAGTCGACTCTCACACCAAAAATATCTTACTCATAGTCCCCATTTATAATCCCCAAAAAATTCGCAAAACCTCGCTATTTCACCAAAAAAGAACTCTAGCTGCCCAAATCTACGAAAAAGGACCAGATACCGAAATCTGTCTTCAGGTCCTAGACCTTATCGCCAAAAACATTTCAGACCGAGCCGGTGGCAAAGTCTCTAGTAAGGTCTATGATTTTCAAGACTCAAAATCAAAATCAAAATCCGTCTCCTTAAAATTATCCTGGCTCAACACCTTTGCTGGTATAAAAATTGGGAAACAAGAAGTCTTGAGTATTCTCAAAAACCTAGGTTTTACGGACTCAAAAATCTCAGAGGAAAATCTCACCACTACAGTTCCTAGCTTTCGCGATAATGACATAAATACCAGAGAAGACCTGGCGGAAGAAATAATTAGAATTTATGGTTATTACAAAATACCTAGCACCCTTCCTCCATTAACCAAAACTCCCAGACCAACAAGTACCATTTTTCACCTAGAAAGAAAAATTAAGTCCATTTTGGTAACCTCAAGCTTCAACGAAGTTTACAACAGCTCTCTCATTTCTCAAAAGTTAATTGAGGTAACTGGATTAAACCCAATTGACCACCTAAAACTTAAAAACTGTCTTTCCGAAGATTTGGAGTACCTGAGAACCTCTCTAGTCCCTAGCTCTCTTCAAAATCATCTCAACAATAAAGGCAAAAGTAAGCTAGACAACAACTTTTTTGAACTCTCAAACGTCTATCTACCAGTAGCCAAAGAAACTCTTCCAAAAGAAACTTCCAGTTTAATCATCAGTACCAGCAAAAACATTTTGACTTTAAAGTCAGATCTAGAAAAACTATTTAATTTATTAAACTTTACTAATTACGAATTTGTCCAACCAAGCAAAAACAATCAAGCCTATCTTAGCGACCAAAACTCCGCTGACATTTTTATAAACAAAACTTTAATTGGCCAAATAGGGGAGATAAAGACATTAATCTCCAAGTCCTTAGGCATTCCCAATACTGTTTCTGTCGCAGAGGTAAATATTGAAGTCCTAAATACTCTTACACCAGACCAAAAATATATTCCAATCTCGGAGTACCCAAGTTTAAACATGGATGTTACTATTACTTCTTCAAAGCCAATAGGGGAGATCATTAAGGTGATTTACAATACCAATTCAAACATAAAATCAGTTCTCTACAAAGACACCTACAAAACAAACAAGACTTTTGAAATTATTGTAGAGTCTCTTACTCAAAATCTTACCCAACAAGACGCAGATAAAATCCGAGAGAATATCCAAAATAAATTCAATACTGAGATCTGATATCTATAATCTGAGATCTAAATCGTCCCCGATGATGTCGCCACATTATCCGTCCAGTCCATGTTTACTGTAAACTCATGAGTCTTAGATTCTTCCTTGCCCTCACTATTCTTCCCCACGACTCTCAATTTGTGTTTGCCGGTAGTAACTTTAACTTGCTTAGAAACAGTTAGTTCAGACCCAAATGATTGCTCCAAGACATCGTCAATGTATAGCCTAGACTCTACCAAGGATTTTGATGAAGCAATTGCATATTTAATAGATATTGTGTCTCCATCTACTCTACTTTTATTAGCGGGGCTAGAGATTTGAATATCTATCTCTGCACTCGCGCCACAAGTTTCTGTCGGAACTTTATAAACCTGATCAGTTTGCTTGGCTACCCATTCATCTATTGCCTTTTGCCATAAGTTTTTGTCAGTCAAAGGGTCTTTTTCTTTAACAACTATTCCTTCTCTTTCCGAAAAGTTTCCCTGAGAAATAGACACCGCATCAGCCAATTTGTTGTTATCACTGTTGCACACTTTTATTTTTGAGTGAATGGGATCAGTCCCAGTTGGCACTGTGCCATCTATGAACCACTCCTTGTACGCAGGATATCCATCATGAGCCGGCCAACCAGATACTCTGTCTACTTCCACTTGAGTTACCCCACTTGGTTGAGTGAAAGGCTTTTCCGTTTTTAGTTTCAAAGTTTCTAGTATTTGCCTGCGCCAAATTGGAGCAGCACCAGATACACCAGAAGCCACATTTTTCATTTTGTCGTTGTTATTATTTCCCACCCAAACACCAACAATGTGATTTGGAGTCCACCCTAAGGTCCAGTTATCTCTCAAATCGTTTGTCGTACCAGTTTTCACAGCAATGGCCTTATTTCCCATATTAAGATATGAGTTTGGTCCAAAAGTCAGTAGGCGAGCATTGTTATCACTAAGTACCGAATTTATCAAAAAAGCTATTTTTTCGTCAATTACTCTTTCTTGTTTAACTGGCTTACTTTCAAAAATAACTTTTCCACTTCCATCTTGAATTTTTAAAATAGAAACCGGAGAAATCTTTAAACCCCCATTAGAAAACGAGCCATAAGCACTAGCCAATTCCAAAAGTTTAACCTCAGCGCCCCCCAAAGCCATCGACAAACCTACTCTAGAAATTGTTTCCTTAGTTGGCTCAAGCGAGGTTATACCCATTTTGTACCCTTGCGATAAGACCTTGTCTACACCCACCAAAGCCGTCAGCTTGACAGCAGGTACGTTTATAGAGCTTCCCAGGGCGTCTCTTAAATGTAAAAGACCATGTTCCTTACCATCGTAATTTTTTGGCTGATAGGGTGTTTTGTCATCTTTTCCAGGAAACTCAGTTACCACGTCAGCAATAACCGAAGCTGGGGAATAATTTTTCATAAACGCAGTTGCAAAAACCAATGGTTTTATCGAACTTCCTGGTTGCCTAAGTCTTGTGGTTACATTTACTTCTCCATCAATACTTTTATCAAAAAAATCTTTGGACCCAACCATGCTGACAATCTCTCCCGTGGCCGTATCCAAGACAACCGAAGCTCCATTTGAAATATTCAATTGCTTACTGACTTTATCAATCTCTTCCCTTACGGCTAACTCTGCTTTTTGTTGCAAGTCCCAGTCCAAACTTGTAGTTACTTTTAGTCCTCCAGTCTCCAAAACGCTTGCGCCATACATTTCCTCCAGTTGTTGTTTTATATACATTACAAAGTGAGGTGCTTTAATTTTGTTACTTGCCACACCTTTGAACTGAATGTTATCCAATTCTGCATTAACCTGTGTTTCCATGTCTTTGGTAATGACGTTATCTTCACGTAATCTTCGAGAAACTTCTTTGGCTCTAGGTAAATAGGCTTTATTGTTGTTTCCATAAGGTGAGTATCGAGAAGGGGACTGGGGAAGACCTGCAAGAAGCACAGACTCAGTCAAAGTTAGTTCACTGGGAGTTTTACCAAAATAAATTTGCGAAGCCGAAGCAATACCTACGGCTGTTCCCCCATACGGTGCCTCGTTAAGATACATTTGGAGAATTTCATCTTTTGTAAATGACTTTTCAATACGAATAGCCAACATAAACTCTCGCACCTTACGAGAAACTTTTCTCTCGTTTGTCAGAAGCAGCATCTTAACAAGCTGCTGAGTAAGAGTTGATCCTCCAATAAGTCTTTGTTTCAGAACTACATTTTTGGCAATACGCAACATAGCCATAGGGTCAAAACCATTGTGGGTATAAAATTCTTTATCTTCAATAGCTATAGTTGCTTTCTTTAGATAATCTGAGACTTCATTTAGAGGGGTAAACTTTCTATCCTGATCTGTGTACACGTCATAAAGAATTGTTTTACCAGTTCTATCAAGTATCTCGGTAGAAAAGCCGGTTTTTCTTTGAACTTTTGTAGGGTCTGGTAACCCTCGGGAATACCAAGCAAAAACCAGCACAACCAACAAACAAACAGACACACTTCCAATGAACAACCATTTCCCCAAATTTACATTTTGAAAAAACCTACTAAAGTTTATTTTATTTCTTCTATACATACACTTAGTATCATTTTATAATAAATTAAAGAAGATATGACAAAAAGAAAACGCAAAATTTTTACCGCAATAATATTTTTTGGATCAGTTGTCTTAATTTTAACGACCTTGGCCTCAATGTTCGTCTAGATGACCACAAAAATCTTAAAGCTCGAAGAAGAAATTACTGCCATTAAAGGTATAGGGGAATCAATTTCCGAAAAACTTGAGAAACTAAGCATCACTAGTGTTGGCGACCTAATCAGATTTTTACCTAGTAGATATGTTGACTTCACGAAACAAATAACCGTAAAAGACCTCAAAGAAAAAGAGGCTGCCTCATTTCTTGCTGTTATTAGTAATATAAAAACTTTTTACACCAAGTCAGGTAAGCTCATCACTACAGCTACTGCCCAAGACACTACCTCAAAAGTTACTCTTAGCTGGTTCAACAATCCTTATATAAAAAGACTAATCAACGAAGGATCCGAATACACCATTGCTGGTATTCCTTCATTTTTTGCCGGTAAGCTCACCTTAATATCTCCAGTAATCGAAGAGGGAAATTCATTTTCTCTAAACACAAAGGGGTTGGTTCCCATTTACCCCCTCACCAAAGGCATCACTTCTCGCTGGCTCCGTCAAAAAATTTACGCCACCTTAAACGAAATAAATATCGAAGATCCTCTAAAAATAGATCTTTTTAGTTCTCAAAAATTATTAGATCTATACGAATCATACTCACAAATTCATTTTCCCAAAAATCAAAAAGAGAAACTTAGTGCAGACAAAAGACTTTCATTCAATCAACATCTCTTAATAAATATCAACAATCAGTTAAAAATAAAATCCCTCGGTAACTCACCAAAAATTGATATTTCAGAAGATATTTACCAAGAGAGTCTAAAGAAGTTCCCATTTACTTTAACTGACGATCAAATAAAAGCCACCAGGCTAATATTTAAAGACCTCAAGAAGGATTCTTTCACTCATCGTTTAATTCAGGGAGACACAGGCTCAGGCAAAACAGCGACCATCATCCTAGCTGCCAATCAGTGTCTGAAAAACAACAAAAGCTGCGTCCTCATAGCACCTACTCAAATTCTTGCCACTCAACACTTCGAAACCTTCAAAAGGTTTTGCCTCAAACCAAATCAAATACAGCTAGTTCTTGGTGGGGGAGAGTTACCAAACACAGATGAACCGACTATTTTTATCGGCACCCACGCCCTGATTACAAAACTTCCAGAAAGTCTTGTCTATCCTGTCGCCATGCTAGCCATAGACGAACAGCATAAATTTGGTGTCAAACAAAGAGAAGAGTTGCAAAACAGAGTACCTGTTCCACACCTCGTAAACCTTTCAGCCACCCCAATCCCCAGAACTGTTGCCCTGGGGCTACTTGGTGACATCAATTTAAGCAATATCCGCTTCAAGCCCCAAAACAGAGTTCCAATCAAAACTTATGTCGTTTCCAACAGCTATTTCTCCAAGAGTACTGGCTGGCTGGTAAAAAATCTAAACCTAAACAACAAAATCTATGTTGTGTGTCCTAGTATTTACGCTACAGAAACAGAAGTGTCTTCAGTAGAAAAAATTACGAAACATTACCAAAAACTTCTCCCTCCAAATACTCCAATCTTTGCCCTTCACGGACAAATGAAGTCTGTAGAGCAGCAACAAATACTAAAATTGTTCAAGGAAACACATGGCTCGGTGCTAGTTTCCACCTCCCTAATTGAAGTCGGTATTGATATCCCTAGTGCAACCATTATGATTATCCATTCCGCAGAAAGATTTGGCTTGGCTCAACTTCACCAGCTCAGAGGAAGAGTCGGTCGAGGAGAAACTCAAAGTTACTGCTTTCTTGTCCCCTCCAATGACGATCAGATCGAAAAGGAGCGTCTGCTTTTGCTCCAAAAATACGATAACGGCCTTACTCTGGCCAAAAAGGACCTTATCCTTAGAGGTTCTGGTGAAGTCTTTGGCGAAAAACAGCATGGTGCATTACAAACCAAGCTCAAATATTTTTGGTCAAAGAAGTCCTTCCTCAAAGCCAAAGAGGTAGCCAAAGGACTAATTTCCACAAATGAAGATCAGGCAAAACAGATTGCCATCAGGCTCGAGTCCTGTTAAAATACAGTTATGGCAGCTACACCAAAAAGAAAAATATCAACAGCTAGACAAGGCAAACGCAGATCTCAAATTCACCTAATTGAGCCCAAACTCATCACCTGCAAAAAATGTGGTAACCTCAAAAGAGGTCACTTCCTTTGTCCAGTTTGTAAATCAAAATAAATAAGTGAAATCAGCACTAGACCCACGCCACCTCAAAAGAGTCGCCGTTTTTAAGTCACTTTTTGCTGGAAGTTTTACCGAACAAGAAGAATCTCCTAGCAGAGTGGCCAAAATCAATGCAAACCTGACTCAAATCGACGAAATTATCCAAAAATGTGCCCCAGAGTGGCCTATTACCCAAATAAACAAAGTTGACCTTGCTGTCCTCAGACAGGCAGTTTATGAGCTCTTGGTCAAAACCCAAACACCTACCAAAGTCATTATCGACGAAGCCGTCGAAATAGCCAAAAGATATGGTGGTAAAACTAGTTCTAGCTTTGTAAATGGCGCCTTGGCTGCTGCTCTTGGTCACACCCACAGAAACGACACCTCCGAAGAACCCCATGAAGACAAGTAACCTCACTGAACTAGAACAAAAACTAAATTACAGCTTTAAGGACCAAAATCTCCTAGTTACAGCTCTCACTCACAGATCCTGCCTCAATAATCCCAAAACTACCGACAGTTACGAAAGACTCGAGTTTTTAGGGGACGCAATTCTAGAAAAAATGATCTCAGTTTTTTTGTACAACAAATACCCAGACAAAATGGAAGGCTTCCTTACCGCAGCCAGATCAGCTACAGTCAGAACAGAGTCCCTTTCCGCAATCTCTATTAAGTACGGGTTCCACAACTTTATTAAAATGAGTAAAGGGGAAGAGTCTACAGGGGGTCGTAGCAACCCCTCAATACTCGAAGACGTCATAGAAAGCCTCATAGGAGCCCTCTACTTAGATGGGGGACCAGAAGCAGCTCAAGCTTTTTTTGACCAATTTGTCCTCCCAAATGCAAATCAAACAATAAGTGAAGACAAGCTAAAAGACCCCAAATCCCTTTTCCAAGAGAGAGTTCAGGCAAAGGGACTAAATTCACCGATATATCAAACTATTAATGCTACCGGACCTGACCATAGTAAGATCTTTGAAGTAAGCGTCATCGTCAACGACAAGCCTATTGCCACGGGCACTGGAAAAAACAAGCAAGAAGCCGAGCAACAAGCCGCCGAAAAAGCCTTAAGCCTAATTAACATTTAAAGTGTATAATATCAAACATGCTGAAAATCAAACTTCAACCTACAGGCAAACGCCACCAACGAACCTATCGTATCGTTGTTGCCGAAGGCAAATCAAAACTATCTGGCAAAGTTATCGACACCTTGGGAAGCTATAATCCCCACGATCTCGAAAACAAAATTACTCTAGATCAAGCAAATTACGACGCTTGGCTCGCCAAAGGTGCTCAGCCAACCGAAACTATTACCAATTTGGTCAAAAAGCAGTAACATGAAACAGCTAATTGAGTACATCGTTAGTAATATCGTCAATCACCCAGAAAGTGTTGTTATAACCGAAAATCCATCAGAAGATGGCACCTTCACCAAATACTTAATTCAAGTTGACCCAGAAGATATTGGTAGAGTTATAGGCAAACAAGGCAAAGTCATCAAATCAATTAGACAAATCATTCGCATAGCAGCTATCCAAAAAGGTACCAGAGCAATGGTGGACCTTCTAGAACAAGACGGCACCGTAAAAGCCGCTGACTCAGGCGAAGACAGTAGCCTCTAAATTCCAAATATATTTCCAGAAATACTTGCAGAGTCGGTACTCTGAGAAATCTCTAGTTCGTTCTTGTCTACTGTAATTTCATCAAATTCACTGAGTGTATCAGCAAAATTTAAGTTTTTGTCTGTAAAAGGCAAGATGTTGTTGATGTTTATCTTATTCAATTTGGCCTGAAAGTATTTTATCTCTAGAGCAATTTGAACATTTTTGTTTACTCCACCTTTTGCAAGCTTGGTTACTTCTTGCAAGTTCATGTCTGAAACCACACCAAAGGGAAGACTATTCTCAAGCTTAGCAATAAACTTTAGTAGTACGTCTACCGGTGCCGAAACCGTAATCTTTATGGGTGAAAATACAAAATCCACCATCTCTCCTTTTTTCCCAAACCCCTCAACAGTACTTGAATCAAGAAGTATCCCTGAAGGCAAGGTGTAAGAAACGATAGAAGCACCAGTTTCTCTAGCAAGTTCCCTCAACACATAAACCGTCCTCTCAGGAGAATATGACGTTGGCACAGCAGATAGTATTTTTCGCTGGGTGTCTTTGTCAACAGAATCTTGAACTCTCTTAATGCCTTCCAAAGACTTAGTCAAACTTGTTGCATCTGACTTTATTTTTTCCAGTTCCCTTTGCAAGGTGGTAATGTCTACATATTTTGGACGAACAGCAAAAATATATACCAAAAAAATGACAACGGTAGTCAAAAGTCCAAATACAAAAGTCTTCAACATTTTCTCACTCACCCAGTCAGGCAAAATAATTCCAAATATTCTTTTGTATCCTACAATTTTTAAATCAGCCATTTTTCTTTAGTTCAAACTCCAACTTAATAACATAACCATTCAGCCTATCCTTGACAATGCCCTCAGAAAAAACCGATCCAAATACAGTTTGATCTATTATGGTCTGATCTGTAATTCTAGACTCAAATTCTCTGAGTGTCGATAAATCTGGCAAAACTATCACTGCAGTAACCCACCCCTTATTCGCAAAATCCACTCCTCTCAAGGTTACATTTTCAGGTAATATTGCCACTACTTCGTCCATATATTTTTTATACTGAAACTTAGAGCCATCAATTTTTTCCAAGTAATCCAAAATCCCTTTTGTCAAAACATATCTATTAACCACTTCATTATTTGCTCTAATTTCACTGGACAAATTAACTACTTCCAAATTTGCTTTTTTAATTTGATCATTCAAAGAATAGATTTTATAAGTAACAAAGCCAACTGAGCCCAAAAATAAAACAAATATTCCTACAAAAAGCGAAATTAATATCCTAAAAACCAAATTCTTATTTCCGTAAGTCCTAGTCCTTTTGTTTATTAAATTAACCTTTATCTTCATACTACTGAGAAAGACCCAATGCTAATCCAAAAACAGGACCCAAACTAGAATAACTAGCATCTACTTCAAAACCTTCAAATACATTGCCGACAGACACTTCCATACCCTCCATGGCAGATGTAATGTAGGGAATCAAGCCCAACAGATAACAGCCACCACCGGACAATACAATTTTATTAATTTGAGTATCTCCAAAATCTGTCTTAAAACTAATTGACATTTTTCTAATTTCATTAATGAGATTATCCACTAAAGGCTTCAAAACATTAAAAATTTTACCATCCAACTGACCCTCAACCATCCCATATGTCCTTTTGTACTGCTCTGCCTGTTCTAAGGTAAGACCAAAGCTCTCAGCGATAATTTTGGTCATTGCCATCCCTCCTACAGAATAAAAGTAGTTACTAAAAATAATTTGCTTATTAGCCAATACAATTTTGGTTCCAGAAGCACCAATGTCTACCAAGAATGAGGGTTGAGAGTCGTTAAGCAGGGGAGAGTATGCTCGAATCAAAGGTACCGCTTCGTTTTCTAGCCTTAGTGGCTCCTTACTCAATAGTTCAAACAGCTGTACATACAGTTCAGAAATTTTTCCGGGAACAGCAACTACAAAAGCGCCTACCATATCTTCTGGAATAAATGAATTTTTCTCTACCACACTCCAAGAGCTTTCTATCTCATTGGGAGGAAAGGGGACTGATTGATCTAGGTCCCACTTTATTGCTGTAGCCAATTCCGGCATCGACATTCTAGGAAACTTCATTAGCTTAGAAAAAGTAAGTGATTCAGGCAAACTTGCTACTACAGAGGACTCCTTCATTCCCAAGTCTTTAAATAAACTTTTCAAATCATCAGTAAACTGCACCCTCTCAGTATTACTCATAAGTGAAAGCATCTTGCCAGATTTGTTTGTCATGGCACCAATTTTTTGTATTTTATTTTCAGAACTTACGACAACTTTTACTGCCGATGTTCCAATATCAATTCCTATAAATTTAGCCATATATTATTGAATAATTGTTCCGTAAGAAAATAATGCATAATCAAAAACTTCTGGAGTACGAGCATTTTTTGACTCTTCATAAAGTAGTCCGTACTTGATAGTCTCTTCACCACCACCAATACTAGCAACAGACTTATAGCTAGATGTCTGCACAGGTAATGTATCACCAACTGGAACTATATTTAAAAAAGAGGAATCTCCAAAAACTGTAATCCTAACTTTATCTGTATTATCAACATTAATTATTGGAGTACTAAAAGGAAAACCTGCCAATCCAGAATCTGAATACATCACAAATCCATTTTCTCCCGAAGTGTCATATGCCAAATCAGAAAATACATTTCCAGAAATTTTGGTAACCAAAATTGAAGTTGCCAATGAAGAAACTGGCCTCCAATAAATTTTTAAACCAGACAACAATGGAGAACCGTTCAATACTATATCTACACTTGTCCCAGCACTAACTTTATCTGTCAACAAGCCATTCTGGCCATTGTCTACAATTTCCACACTGTAAGACTTATCGCCAGAATTAAAAGTAACATTTTCTTTTTTACTAAGAGCCTCATCCAAACCAGACTGCGCCACCATAAAAGCGTCATTACTCTCTGTACTAAGTCTTTGGTTTTTTGCTTCATTCGTAGTTTTACTAGCTACAGAAACAACCACAGCACTAATTACAGTCATAATAAGGACCATTACCAAGGCTACTTGTCCTTTGTGGGTTTTAATCATTCTAATTTGTTGAACTGTTTAAAAGTAATAATTCCCTAGATACTGTTCTACTAATAGTTACCCCAGTACCCAAAACAGAACTAGATACATTTATATCCAAATTAATCTTATCACTTATTCCCGACTGACAGGTCCATTTTACCGAAAGACTTTTCACCAAAACTGAATCAGAATTCAAATAATCAACGTTATTAGTTAGAGCTGAAGTTGATGCTATTTTGTTATTACTCAAACTATAAATTGAAACCAATCCAGTGTTATCCTCCACAGAAAACGATGTTCCAGAGATACCACTAGTTCCTGCTGCCAAGCAATCATCTTTGGAACTTGTATTTACGCTAATTACTTTTCCAAATCTTAAGTTTCTTTCCAATTCATCTAATAGAAACCTAGAAGAACTACTCAAATTTAGATCAATGTCAGTTAGGCCACCAGTTCGCAAATTTTGAGTAAACAGAGTTGTCCCACCAAGGAGAACTACTATCATTAGACTCAATGCAACAATCAATTCTATAAGTGTATAACCACCAAAATTTCGCTTCATAAGCTCCCAAATGATTGATCAAGTGAGACAGAGAGAGTATTTTGACCTTCTACCCAAGAAACCTGCACAACAACTTTTACGAGACCATTTACATTAAAAATAGTTGCATTACAAGAAAACTCTTTACCTTCCACACAAATCTCTTTATTAAGTCCAGTAACGTTACTCTCAAAATTATCAGGGTCGCTGTCTTTCTGCAACCTATATTCGTTTATTACCGATCTTGCAACAGAATAGGCTTCGTCTCTCTTCCTCTGAAAAGTTGTCACTCTAGCAGATCTTGTCATCAAATCTGAGACGCCAACAAGTACCAATGCCAACACTCCTACAGCAATTACAATTTCTATTAACATCTGACCTCTAAATTTATTTTGTAACTTCATTTTTTGAACCTGCAAATTTATCAACAGTTACTGTTATGGTTTTTGTATTATCAGACTGAGATTTTACGATGACCACCTTATCCTGCAAGTCTTCAATGTTGCCAGATAAGGGTAAAAATTTAAAATTAAAGTCTGCTGAAAACTCAGTGGACTTGAGAACTTCTTCATCAACACCATCATAGATTTTGTCAGAGCAATTAATTTTATGTCTTAAAATCGTCTTTTTACCCACACTGTTTGAAGCAGAAGTCACTGTAATTCCACTCAAACCTACGCACCCATTTGGATATTCCAAAAAAACTGCCTTGGTTCTGATCTTATTCAAAACACTATTAAACATTCTTGCATCATTATCCAACTGTCTATTTTCATTAAATGTCAAATATGCTGAGATAGATACACCAGAAAACAAAATTATTATTGTAACCGTTACTAGCAGTTCAATAAGAGTATATGCTTTCATTTAGGGACTCCTAACTTCAATAGGCTGAGTGACTTCATACTCGTTACACGCACTCAAAACATAACTTGTATAGCTAGGCTCCTGTGGAATATACGTATAAGTTGCCGCACAACCTTCCACAGCCTTTGGTTCAATAGGTACAGTTCCCATCAAAGTTGGTCCATCACCAGAGCAGCTTATTTCTTCCAATATACTTAATGGGTACGTACCAGTAAGTGATCTACACATCTCCAGTGACTGTCTGATGGCTTCCAGATCAGCTCTGCGTCTGGCATCTCTAGATCGCATCGTAATAGACGAATAAGCCACAATTCCAGAGGCAAAAATCACCCCAATAATAGTGATAACGACGAGCAACTCTACAAATGTAAACCCCTTGTTCTTCATTGCAAGTTAGATACACAATAAAAGCCCTTAACACCAGAAAAAGTACAGGTGCTAGTAGATGAATTTCCACCAGTTGTTGTTCCTTCCAGGTCAGCACAAATACAATAATAAGTCGAGGTACATCCAGAATCTCCTGTATAGGCTAAATTCGATGAAGGATCTACTGGCCAAGAGCTTTTTAGATATGCACTAGCACCGCTACAAAGACCGCCTGCGCTAGGGTAAACATAATTATTTGCACTATAGTAAAGCTCAAGAGCATTTTGCATCGAAACTAAATCTTGTTTCCTTCTTGTATCCCTGCCTGATTTTTGAGCACTAGAATAGGCAACAGTAGCAAGAGCCATAAGGACACCGATAATTCCAATGACTACAAGTAACTCAAGTAATGTAAAACCTCTTTTTTTATTTATCATGGCTGAGATAAAGTATACATAACTCCAGATGAGTCTGCAGAATTTGCACCACAATTACATGATGATGCTACACCAGGATTAAAAGCGGTAAAAAGTGAACAAACTGCACTATACTCAGCCGCAGATGTTTTTGTAGAGTCAGCATTATTTTCCAAGCAGGCCATTAGATAATATGTTTTTGAGTCAACCGAAGGAGCATAATAATAATCTGCCCATTCACCTTTTCTTGGATCATTAAACTCCGTCTTTATATATCCATCATTCTTCAGCGTATCCTGAAAAGCACCTTGATCCGGATAATCTCCATCATGATCATTTTTATAAACCTCAAGAGATTTTTGAAGCTGAGACAAATCACTTTTTCTTTGAATATCGCGGGCACGAACTCTTGCTTGGTTAAAGTTAAACACTGCCATGCCTGTAAGAACTGCAATAATCCCCATGGCTACCAATAGCTCTATTAGTGTAAATCCTTTTTTATTCATTAGTTTTTGTTAGACCAACTTCAGTAATTTTATAGTTACATTGTCCATTTCCACAAGAAGGGGAGTATTCATACACAGAACCATCTGAATTAAGAATCAAATCTCTATCTTTTACATTTTGAAGTGCTGTGTATAGTGAGTAACTAGAACCATTACTGTCTGCTTCGTAATAGTAAACATTTTCAGCAATTGGATCATCAGGAAATGTAATATAGCTGGTAACAACATCATCTATTCTCGACGTTAATTTACCACTTGAACAAGAAGGATTTGAAATTGATGCAGAAGAACTAACTTTCTCGTAACAAAGAATATGACCAGACCCATCTGAAAGGGGATATCTTCCAATATCATTTATGAATGATTCCAAAGCCTTAGATATTTGAGCCAAATCATTTTTCCTTTGAGTGTCTTGAGATCTTAAGGTGGCCATATTGTAAGTCCCCAATGAAATAGTTGCCAAAATCATTATCAAAGCAATCACCACAATAAGCTCAATCAAGGTAAACGCATTATTTCTATTCATCTAAAATCATTCTGAACGAGGACAATCCAAATGTCAAACTAATAACCCAAGATAATAGCTCCACATAGTTTGTCCAAACAAAAGTCCAATGACCGTGCCCAATATCAAAAAAGGACCAAAAGGTAAATAATCTCCAAATTTCTTATCTCTTCGAATCAAGAGAAAAATTCCAACAATAGAACCAATTACAAACGAACTCATAATTGCCGGTAATATTTTTGGCCAACCCAAAATTAAGCCAAGTGAAGGTGCAAGATAAACGTCCCCCAAGCCAAATCCATCAACCCCTTTAATCTTCTTTGTAATCATGTTTGCAACTACAAAAAAAAGTGCCAGAGAAATTCCAGACATTAACGCCATTGCAAAATCAAAACTTTGCATATTACCAGTAGACACCAAAAATATTTTATAAACCATCACAGTAGAAAACAAAAATAAATTCAGCCAAAAGGGGATAATCATATACAGTAAGTCCACCACAAAAATCACAATAAATACAAGACCCACAATTAGCCAAAACATAGGCTGAACTACGGACCAAGGGCTACCAACAAGACGGAAAAATCCAAATCCCACCCAAAACCACCAAACAAAAAACACTCCAGTAAGAAGCTCCATAACTGGGTTCATTATCGAAATTTTCTTGTGACAATAAGCGCATTTCCCACCAAGAAACAAAAAAGAAACTAGGGGAATATTGTCTTTCCAGGCAAGTTGATGCTTGCATTTGTCACACTGAGATCGACCTTTGATAAAAGATTTTCCCTTTCCAGACCTAATTATTACTACGTTCAAAAAACTACCCCAAACAGTTCCCATGATAAACAAAAATACGATTAAACCAGTCATAAACAAATTTTAGCATCAAAAAAGAGGGTTGCCCCTCTTATTTTGATTAACTAAGCTTGTGTATTTTACTGGAAACACTGAACACATTCTCCAGCTTCTCTCTGCTCAACTGTGCATCCCATATTCAATGGAGCAAATTCTGTATCAGAAACGCTCATATTTGTACTTTTATCTGCTCTATTACTCTTACTTTCAGGCATGTAACAGACTCTTACACTTGTTTTTCCCCATGTACTAAGGAAAACAGTAGTATTCAATCCTTGCGAAAAAGTAGATTTAAGTTCACCATCATTAATAAGATCAGTCAAACAGTTTGTAAAGTTATCAAATCCTGCGTCACCACCCATCGCCAAGGTGTCGGCTGACCCAGATGCCAACTTTGTAGGATCCAAATGAGCCATGGTATCTGTTTCACACTGACCATCGTTTGTCCAAGGAAAATAACCATGATTTGCATAGTATCTTTGAGTGGCCGAGAGTAGTTCAATTGCTGCACTTCTGTAGTTGCTGTCTCGAGCCTTCTTAAGCTGTTCAAAAGGGTCAATAGCAGCCAAAAGTCCAGCAGCCAAAATTCCCAAAACACCAATTACTATTAACAGCTCCATCAGGGTAAAACCTTGGTTTCTTTTCATAATTAAAATATGGACTATTAAAACTG
>CAYTOI010000003.1:20240-104603 GCA_964439805.1 uncultured Pseudomonadales bacterium
AAACCCTTACTTGGTCTATTCATCTTTTGTTTTAATTAAACTAACTGATAACACTATGCACGATTAAAACTGACTTGTCAAGTTATATATCGGCATAATTACCGCAATAACCAAAAACCCAACACCTATTCCCATCAAAATCATAATCATTGGCTCAATAGCTGTTGTCAATGCCTTAATTTTTACTTCACTTTCAGATTCGTAGTAATGCGCAAGTTTTGCCAAAATTTCATCCAGTTTTCCTGTTTCTTCACCGACAGAAATCATCTGAGAAAGAATAGCGGGGAACATATCTAGTCGTGAGATTGCTTCTGAAAGACCTACTCCTTTTTCTACATACACTGCCGCTTGACGTACTTGGGCTCCGTAAACAGGGCTACCCAAAGCATCAGCAACTATTTGAAGTGCATCCAAAATTGGAATACCTGCACCAAGCAAAACACTGACAGTACGCGCAAACTCAGTAAGGATTACGTCTTTTTTAAGCTTTCCCCAAATAGGAATTTTAAAAACCATTTGTTCAACTACCAGTTCACCTAACGTAGTTTTGGACCATCTATAAAAAGATGTGTATCCAACAAAAAGAGCAATAAAAACACCATACCAATAATTAACTACAAAAGAACTCACCCCCATCAGTACTTTTGTGGGACCAGGTAGCTCTGCTCCAAAATCTTTATACATAGCAGTAAGCTTGGGAACTACAAAAATCATCATGATAGTAGCTATCACCACCATCGCAACCATAATAATTAAGGGGTAGACCATGGCCCCTTTTGTTTTCGATCTAAACTCTCGCTGTTTATCCATTGTCTCAGCAAGTTTTCCCATAACTTGATCCAAAACACCTGCAGACTCTCCGGCTCTTACCATGGCAATATAAACCGGCGTAAAACCACCACTCGAGTTGGCTATGGCATCAGCTAGCGAGGTTCCTCCTTCTACCTCGGTCAAAATCTTATCCAGCACACTATTCATGGAAGATTTTGTCTGAGCTTTTAAAATTCTCAAAGCTTCAGCCAGTGGGAGACCAGCCCCAATCATAGTTGAAAACTGTCTTGTAAAATTTGTTATATCTTCTACACTCGGTTTTCCAGATTTTACAAATAAAGTTTGCAAACTAATAGGGTCATACTCAAACAGCGAAGTAACAAAAAAACCCTTACCCTTTAAAACTACAGCCGCCTGTCTCTCATCCACAGCATCCAAAACTCCAGTAGAAACAACTCCTGTCTTATCTCTTACTTTGTATTGAAATGTCTTCATTATCTTCCACCAAGCAATTTGCTTAATAAATTTGGTCGAATTGCATACTCCAAAGCTACATTTTTATCTACAACACCCTTATTAACCAGATCAGCTAGACTATTTTCCAAGAGACTCATACCCAAGTTTCCACTAGTCTGAATAATATTATCAATCTGAAAAGTTTTACTTTCTCGAATATTATTACGAACAGCAGGAGTCACCACTAATATTTCGGTAGCCAACACTCGTTTCCCATCAATTGTAGGAATAAGCCTCTGAGAAAGAATAGCCTCCAAAACCATGGAAAGTTGCAATAGTATTTGTGGCTGCTCAGAAGTATCAAAACTATCCACAATACGCTCTATCGACTGACTAGCAGAATTAGTGTGCAAAGTAGAAAATACCAAATGACCAGTTTCAGCTACGGTCATAGCAGCTTGCATAGTTTCTGGGTCACGCATTTCTCCTATAAAGACGACGTTTGGATCTTGTCTAAGTACAGACCTCAAAGAATTTGACCAACTCTTTGTGTCACCGCCCAGTTCACGCTGACTAATAAATGATTTTTTGTCAGCATGCAAAAACTCAATCGGGTCTTCTATCGTCACAATATGCTCTTGTCGTGTCTCATTGATTTCTTTCAAAATTGCCGCAAGAGTTGTAGACTTACCAGTACCAGTAGGACCAGTAACCAGTACAAAACCTTGTCGCAACCTTGTAAATGCATGACAAATATCGGGGAGTTTTAGATCATCAATACTAGCTATGTTATCTGGGATAAAACGAAGCGATATGGCAGCTGTACCTTTTTGGAAATATGCGTTAGCCCGAAATCTACCAGCCCCTACTATCTTCAAAGAAAAGTCTAGCTCTAGCTCTTTCAAAAAAACCTCTTTTTGGGAATCATTCATAATCCCCAAAATAATTTCTTTTACCCTTTCTGCAGTAAGTGGTTTTGATGCAGCATGAGGTGAAAGAACCCCATGTATTCGAAAGAGGGGAGGGGCATCTGCCACCAAATGAATATCAGAAGCCTCTGTTTTCACAGCTAATGCCGCCAATTCTTTTAAATAACTATTTTCCATTTTTATACTTGTGCCACTCTAATAACCTCTTCCATAGTTGTAATACCTTCTAATACTTTCAAGTAACCATCCTGCTTCATTGTAATCATTCCGTCATCCATAGCTATTTTTTCTATCGCATTAGCATCCGACCTTTCCATAATTAGCTTGGCAATTTTTTCTGTAACTCTCAAAACTTCATAAATACCTGTTCGTCCATAAAATCCAGAGTTGTTGCACTTTTCACACCCAGTACCTTTAAACATCACAGTTGTAGCATTATTTTTCTTGGCGAGTTCTACCTTTTCAGGATTAGATTTCAACCATCCTTCAAACAAATTCCCCAATACAAGCTTCATGTCTTCCAAAACAGCCGGTTCCGGCACATAAGAGGTTCTACAGTTTTCACAAATTTTACGCAAAACTCTTTGTCCAATAGCTGCCGTCATAGAAGAAGCAAGTAAAAAAGGTTCTGCACCCATATCAAGCAAACGAGGGAGCGCACCGGCTGCCGAATTTGTGTGAACTGTAGAAAAAACTAAGTGACCAGTAAGAGATGCTTGAACTGCTAACTGCGTAGTTTCCTCGTCACGAATTTCTCCAACCATAATAATGTTTGGATCTTGACGTAAAAACGATCGAAGCCCAGAAGCAAAAGTAAGTCCTGCCTGCGTATTTACTTGCACTTGATTTACTCCCAGCATTTGATACTCCACAGGATCTTCCAAAGTAACAATATTTAACTTTGGTGTATTTATCATGGTAAGCAACGAATACAAAGTAGTTGTCTTACCAGAACCGGTAGGACCAGTGGAAAGTATAATTCCGTGTGGAATTCGAATCGCTTCTTGTAAAGTAGCTAGTGCTTTTGCCCGAACTCCTAGCTCAGAAAGAGTAGGAACTCTATCTGATTTTTTTAGAAGACGCATAACTATCTTTTCTCCATGAACAGTGGGTAATGAGGAAATACGCAAATCAACTTCACCCCACTCAGAACTAAAGTTAAACCTACCATCCTGAGGAATACGTTTTTCGTCTATCTTCATACCAGATAGAATTTTGATGCGGGATACTAGTGCGGCATGATATTCATTATCCAAACTCAATTTTTCTTCCAAAATACCATCAATTCTATAACGGACTCTTGTAATGCTCTCCTGAGGCTCAATATGAATATCAGAAGCACGAAGTCGAATAGCATGCTCCAAAATTTTTCTAACAATTTCTACAATTTTGGGTTCTTTAATAATTTGAGCCATGGACTCAGAGGTTACAAGTCGGACTCCATTTTCTTCAGATACTTCCTTTCCTCTTTTTAAAACACTAGAAATGTCTCCAGACAAACTTTGGTTATATACAAAATTAAGCAAAACCTCATAATTGTCCTTAGATGTCAACATCGTACTCACTTTGTAACCAGTTCGTTTCTCAAAAAAATCTATAGCCGATTGATCTTCCGGCTTTACCATAATCAAAACAAGTTCCTTCTTTATTTTGTCTAGAGAATAGGGAATAACCATGTAGTTCTTGGCCAAATCAGAGGTTACCAAAGCAATTAAGTCAGGGCTAACAGTAAGCCTTGAATCCGTAAACAAACTAATTCCCAAAGTTTTTGCTTTTACTTCCAGTACATCTTTTTCGTCAACAATTCCTTTTTCCAACAAATATGTAACAATATCTTCGTTCTTCGATACTGCCTCAATCTTCAATTTATCGATCTCTAGCTCAGTTAGCTTACCAGCAGAAACCAAATTAGATAGCAATGTCCTTACCTGATAATCCATACCTACACTATGACAAATTTAACGCCAACAATCAAGCAGCTATCACTCGCAATGAACGCAACATAAAGCTTTCTAAGGCCATTTTTTTGTTTACATTAGTATTATGCAGATCTTCAAGAATTTCCAAGGCGATATTCATTATCAACACTCTTTTGGGGTTTACTTGCTTTTGCAACTCCAACTTTATTTTCAAGACAACTTCATTCAAAAGTTTTTCTAAATTTGTCACTTCAAACTTTTCACAAAAATCAATTACTGCCCCAGCTCCTTCTCGCCACCTTTTTACCATCTCGGTCCAGTAAATATCAGTTTTTGTGATTTTATAAAAAACTTCTACACTACAACGCGAAATAATCGTCGGCAACAAATCAGTCTCTTTATCGACCATCAAAAACATTTTTGTTTTTGGCTTTTTTTCCTCTAAGGGTTTAAGGAGAACAGTCTGACACTCGGGGGACAGCGCTCCTGCATTCCAAATAACCATAAAATAAAGCCCAGTTTCATCCAAAACATTCTGGCAAAAATTTATCCACTCTCTAAACTCTGATAAATTTGTTTCCTTTGCATCAATACTCAAAGCAAAATTATCACTCAAGTTTTGTCTCTCAAAAAAAACTTCACTTTCCCCAGTGAAACCCATTAATACTTTTGGTAACATAAGGTATCTTACACAATGCTACAATAATCAGGAATAGAAAAATATTATGGCTAATCAAACGTATTCAGCAAAAGACATTACAGTACTCGAAGGCTTAGATCCGGTCCGCAAAAGACCAGGTATGTATATCGGTAGCACCGATGAAAAAGGGCTACACCATTTACTTATCGAAATCGTCGACAACTCCTTAGACGAAGCTATTGGTAACTTCGCCAAAAATATTTTTGTCTGTCTACACAAAGATGGATCTGTTTCTGTCTCCGATGATGGCCGTGGAATTCCTACCGATCTTCACCCTACCAAAGGCATCTCTGCTCTAGAAGTGGCCATGACTACTCTTCACGCAGGCGGAAAGTTCAACGAATCTGCTTACAAGGCTTCTGGTGGTTTGCACGGTGTCGGCGCTTCAGCTGTCAACGCACTTTCTACTCACATGAACGTTTTTGTCAATCACTCACCTGATTTCTTTTTTCAGTCCTACAAAACTGGAACCCCAGATTTTCCAGTCAAGAAAATTAAACTTTCAGAAGCAGAATCTGTAGTTCCAGATTTTCACAAACACATTCTTACAGCCAAGTCCGGAACCCTTACTCAATTCTGGCCAGATCCTACCATTTTCAAAATCACCACTGACTTTAATTTCAACAACATCAAAGACAAGCTTCAAGAAAGAGCTTATTTGGTTGCTGGTGTTTACATTCATTTCTTTGACGAAAGAAACGACAAGCAAGCCAACTTTTATTTTGAGTCCGGTATCAAATCTTTACTTGCTCACAACAACAAACACAAAAAAGGTCTTCATGAACCAATCTATATCGAAGGTAATGTCACCGAAGCCGAAGTTCCAATTGGCGTCGAAGTTGTTATGCAGTACACCGATACTTATTCAGACAGTATCGAAAGCTTTGCCAACACTATTAATACCTATGATGGGGGAACTCACTTAACCGGATTCAAAACCGCGCTCTCCAAAATTCTCAAAAACTACATCAATGCCGGTAGTGAACCAGACAAAAAAGGAGTCAAAAAACAAGATCTAGACTTTACCCCAGATGACCTCAAAGAAGGTCTCACTGGAGTTGTTTGGATCAAGATGAGTTCATCCGAAATTCAATTTGAGTCTCAAACCAAAACAAAAGTAAACAATGCCGAAGTTCAATCTGCTGTTTATCAGGTCGTCAAAAAAGGTTTAGAAATGTACTTGGAGGAACATCCTCAGACCGCTCAAATCATTATTGCCAAAGTTTTCCTAGCCGCCAAAGCTCGCATGGCCGCCAAAGCTGCGAGAGAAGCAGTTGTCAGAAAAGGCGCCCTAGAAGGCATGACCTTGCCAGGTAAGCTTGCCGACTGCCAAGAAAAAGATCCAGCCAGAAGTGAACTCTTTATAGTAGAGGGAGACTCAGCAGGTGGTTCTGCAAAACAAGGCAGAGACCGCAAACACCAAGCCATCCTTCCACTAAGAGGAAAAATTTTAAATACTGAAGGTGAAAGACTAGATAAAATTATTGATTCTGGCAGCATTAAAGATTTGATTATCGCAATGGGTATGGGAATAGGGGAGACTATGGACCTAGCCAAACTCCGCTACCATCGCATCATTATCATGACCGACGCCGACGTTGATGGTGCTCACATTGCTACTCTATTGCTAACCCTTTTCTATCGCCACACTCCCCAAGTAGTCAATGCAGGTCACGTCTATCTAGCTTTACCTCCACTTTACAAAATTGCTCACGACGGCAAAGAAACTTACGTCTATACCGACGCCGAAAAAGAAAGTTACTTAGCATCAATTACTCCAGCCCAAAGAAACAAAGCCGGTGTTCAACGTTACAAAGGTCTTGGAGAAATGAATCCACAACAGCTTTGGGACACTACCATGAACCCCGAAACTAGAACCCTCAAAAAAATTACCGTCGAAGACGCCGAAAAAGCCAGTGAAGTCTTTAGTACTCTCATGGGCTCCGACGTTCCTCCTCGCAAAAAGTTTATTCAAACCCACGCCACCACCGCCAAACTCGACATCTAATAATTACTTGTCATTCCTGCGCAGGCAGGAATCCATAAATAATACAAAATAACAAAATTAAAAAACATATGACAGATTTCAATAAATTATTTACCCCAGGAAACCTAGATGAAAACATTATTAATGTAGTCAACGAAATTCCAGTCGGTTCATGCCTAAAAATTGAATATAGAAGAGACACTTGCACCTTCGAAATAGACAGAGTTGAACCAGATATATTTGCCAAGCCAACTAACTACGGTTTTATTCCTCAAACATTGGATGATGATGGAGACGAACTAGATGTTCTTTTAGTTTGCGACCAACAAATCCCCACAGGTATCCATCTATCTGCAAAAATAATTGGTGTATTAAATTTTGAAGACGACGGGGAAATGGACCATAAAGTGGTAGCAGTGCCTGTGGATAATAGAAATGATGGAAACAAAATTAATAGTTTAGAAGATTTGGGTAAACGCTGGGCAGAAAAAGTTGAGTTTCATTTTTCTCACTATAAAGATCTCAAAAAACCAGGCACAACCAAAGTAAATGGGTGGGGAAATGTAGAGCAAGCAAAGGAAATCATCAAAGAATGCATCGTTCGTTACAACAATAAAATCAACTAATAAACCATGGAAGACCAAGACAAACAAGACATCGAAGTACTTAGCCCAAAAATAGTTCCTGACGAACAGACAGAGTGGGGTAATATTCGTACTACAGAAATAGTAGACGAAATGGAAAGATCGTACTTGGACTATGCGATGTCTGTTATCGTTGCTCGTGCACTTCCAGACGTTCGTGACGGTCTCAAACCTGTTCACCGACGCATTCTTTTTGCCATGAAAGAAATGGGCATGACCCACAAAAGTCCATACAAAAAATCTGCTCGTATCGTCGGAGAAGTTCTCGGTAAATATCACCCCCATGGTGACACTGCTGTTTACCAAACAATGGTCCGTCTTGCCCAAGAATTTTCCATGCGCTATCCACTTATCGATGGCCAAGGAAACTTTGGAAGTATCGATGGCGACTCAGCTGCAGCCATGCGTTACACCGAAGCCCGTCTCTCAAAAATTGCCTCAGAAATTCTAGAAGATATTGACAAGGACACTGTTGATTTTGTCGACAACTTCGATGGCTCTCAACAAGAGCCACTCGTTCTTCCCGCCAAACTTCCCAACCTTCTTCTCATGGGTTCAGATGGAATTGCCGTCGGTATGGCTACCAAAATTCCGCCACACAACTTAATTGAAGTAGTCAACGCCGTCAAAGCACTTATCTCCAAAAGCAAAGTTTCTCTAGACAAAGAAATCAAAACCGAAGGGATAGAACACCAAAGTTACAAAGAAATCATTGGCAATCTCGAAACTCAAATTGAAATTGACGAACTTTGCAATCACATCAAAGGCCCAGACTTTCCAACTGCCGGTATCATCTACAACTCCGAAGAAATCAAAAAAATGTATCAAACTGGTAAAGCCAGTATTATTATTCGCGGTGTTGCCGAAATAGTAGAGAAAAAAACAGGTCGTTTCCAAATTGTTATAACGGAACTTCCATATCAGGTAAACAAAGCCAAACTTATTACCGACATTGCTGAACTAATAAAAAAGAAAAGAATTGAAGGAATTTCTGATCTTCGAGACGAGTCCGACAGAAAAGGACTTACTGTTGCCATTGACCTCAAAAAAGACGCTAAACCAAAAAACGTTCTCAACAGTCTTTACAAATTTACCGAGCTCCAAACTAGCTTCCCAGCCAATATCGTTGCTCTCACTTCCGAAGGCACACCTCATCTACTAAACCTCAAACAAATTCTTGTTGAATATGTTTGCCACCGCCAAGGAGTTGTCGTCAGAAGATCTCAGTCTGAGCTAATCACAGCCAAAGACAGAGCTCACATCCTCGAAGGATTACTTATCGCTCTAGACAGTATAGATCAAGTCATAAAGACTATTAGAGAGTCAAAAGATACTGATACAGCCAAGAAAAACCTTATGGAAAGATTCAAACTTTCCGAGATTCAGTCAGTGGCAATTTTGGACATGCAGCTTCGTAAACTTGCCGCTCTAGAGCGCCAAAAAATAGAGGAAGAATACAAGCAGCTCATGGCCCAAATAGAAAGACTCATTTCTATTCTCAAAGATCCAGAAAAAGTTTTGACAATTATCGTTGAAGAAATCGACAAACTTGCAGCCGATTACAAAGAGGGGAGAAGAACAAAAATAGTCAAGAACGCTCCAGATTCTCTATCTGAAGAAGACTTAATTCCTTCCGAAGAAACATTGGTAGCTCTTACCAAATCTGGCTACATCAAGCGCATGCCACTTGATACATTCAAAACTCAAAAAAGAGGCGGTAAAGGTGTTTCTGGAATGACTATTAAAGACAGTGATGAAATTCACCTGCTTACAAATGCCAACACTCACGACAAACTTCTTGTTTTTACCAGCAAAGGAAAAGTTTTTGCCCTAAAAGTTTGGGAACTCCCAGAAGGTAGCAGAATTAGTAAAGGCCAAGCTATCATTAATCTAATTAATATCGATACCGACGAGACCATTCAATCAATTCTTGCAATGGGTTCAGTTATCGACAAAAGTAATTTCCTTTTCTTTACTACCAAGTCTGGTGTCGTCAAAAGAACTTCTCTTGCCAAATACGAAAACATCAAGAGCAACGGTTTAATTGCCATAAAACTTAATCCAGGGGATAGCTTAGTCTGGGTCAATAGAACTACCGGTCAAGACCATATCTCTTTGGTATCCAGAGAAGGCAAATCCATTCGCTTCAAAGAAGCCGACGTCAGACCAACAGATAGAGACACCATGGGAGTTCGCGGCATAACTCTTAAAAATACTGATTATATTATTTCCATGGAATCATTCTCTGCAGAAGAAGTCTTACCTACCGACAAAAGGACAAAAGTCTTTAGAGACCTCCTTATGGTCACCGAACACGGTATGGGCAAGAGAACTCCACTAAAAGAATACCCAGTCCAAAACAGATCAGGTCAAGGCTTAAAGGTTAGCGAAACCACCGAAAAAACAGGAAAAGTTTCAGGAGCACTAATTGTCGATCAAAATAGTGAAATGCTTTTGATTACCACGTCTCAAGGACAAGCCATCAAACTTCCTATCAAAAATATTCCTCAACTAGGAAGAGCTACTCAAGGAGTAATCCTTATGCGTTTTGCCAAAGATGGTGATAGTGTAGCCGCTATAGCAACTATTTCCGAACCAAGTTCTGAAGAATAATATCATTCAAAACTATAAGAAAATAGAGCATTGATTAATTTCTATCAATGTTCTATTCTTATATTAAGCGCCATGAAAAAAAGAATTTTACCCCTAATACTTTCGCTATTGGTTACAGTCTCTCTTATATTTCCGCACCAGACGGACTCAGCTAACCTTACCGTTGTAAAAGACACACTCCAGTCCTCTAGAATTTCCAACTACGCCAGAGTAGATGCCACGGGAACTTTTGCTGGCAGTTCTACAGTAGTTCTAAAAACAGCTGCATCGGCTCCTGCCAATACCGTTTCAACTGCCAATTTCAGAATAGGGGACAGTTTAACTATTGGTACAGGAACATACACAGTCGTTGGTATCAAAAACGCTAGCGAATTTAGTGTTTCCCCAGTATTAGCCGCAGGCGATGATGATGATAACGATCCAATATATCTCAAATCAAAACCACAACATGTCGTTACATTTAATACTGCTTCAGCAGTAGCTGATGGTTATTTCAGAGTTCTAATTCCAGCCGACGCCACCACCCCTAATGATGGTAATCCAGACGACCAAGGATTTGATTTTGGAGGCGGTACAATCACTGTTGCAGCTAGCACCACAGCCTTAGCCTCAGAATACACCTTTGTAGCAGGGGTGGCCACCGTCTCAGGTGGAACAGGATGTACTTCACCTGCCAACTATCATTGTTTTGAAGTTCACTATTCTGGTTCAGGTGGAGTAGGAAAGGCTATAACCATTAATATTGGTCAAACTGGTGGAACCAATTCATTAATAGCTCCAGCTCCAGGAGGATCTCACACAGAAGCTACAGCTGACACTTATACATTCCAAGTAAAAAATTACGACAATATAGATGCCTCAGTAGACGCAACATCAGGCAAAATTGCAGTTATTGAATCTGTAAGAGTTACAGCTACCGGCGATCCAACTATTACCTTTACCATTGCGGGAGTTGCCTCTGGCGCAAATCCTTGTGGCACAGGCGTGGCAAACCAAACTGACGTAGACACTACTACAGGAACAAATGCCCCTCTTGCAGTTCCATTCGGCACCCTAGGACTAAACGCTTTCAAAGACGCAGCGCATTTATTAACAGTTTCCACAAATGCATCTAATGGCTATATTGTCACTGCCCAAGAAAATGACCAACTCGGTAAAGATGGGGGGACAACTCCTTATATCCAAGACGCCGATGGTGATGCAGCAAGCGCAACTGAAACAGTTACAGATACTTGGGACACTGCTTCAGGCAACCCAGGCTTTGGTTACACTTTAAAATCCATCAACTTAGCGACTGTACCTTTTACTTCCACAGGAGCCACCTTCAACGTACGCAAGTTTCCATCAGTAGCTGACCCAGACTCTCCTTTGGTGGCAACTGTTATGTCCAGTACCGGAACCGCCGACGCCCACACTGCCAATGTTTGCTACAGAATTTCAGTAGACTCCACTCAGGCTGCAGGTGACTACGAAAACCAAATTACATATACCGCTACAGCTTCATTCTAAAATATGAAAAAATCAACAAAAATCTTCTCAGCTGCTCTTTTGGTTTTATCATTATTTACTTTTGCAAAATCTAGTTACGCTGCAGCCAGCTCAGCAATTACAGCTATTCCACCAAGACTAGAACTAAAAGGCAATCCAGGCGAAATAATAAAAACAACTCTCAAAGTAAGAAACGAATCAGAAGTTTCTCAAAACTATTCAGTTTACGTAGACGATTTTGTAGTTAACGACTTGCTTGGTACTCCAGTACCACTTTCCGAGAATGTATCCAGTAAATGGTCCCTCAGAAAATGGATAGTTGCTCCGGATTTTTTACCAGTAGATAAAAATACTACCCAAAACGTTCCAGTAACCATTCGAATCCCTTCATCTGCTTTGCCTGGAGGTCACTACGCGCTTATTACCTACATGCCAAATGGTGACATTAAGCCAGGTGAGCTAAAAAAGACTTCCAGCATCATTGGCCAAAGAGTAGGAAGCATCATTTACCTTACTGTAAATGGAAAGATCAAAGAAGAGGCAAATGTCTCTTCCTTTACCGCTCCCAAGTTTACCGAAAGGGGACCAATAGAGTTTTTGGGAAAAATTGAAAACACCTCAGACGTCCACATAACACCAAAAGGTCAAATCACAATTTCCGACTTTTTAAATAATAAAGTTGCCAATATCCCAGTAGAAATGGGAAACATCTTCCCAGAAAATATCAAACAGCTTAATGGAGTTTGGAATCAAAAATGGGGCTATGGTCGATACAAAGCAGAACTAAACTTAGTTTATGGTAACAAAGATAGCGTTCTAGCAGCCACCATCTATTTCTGGCTCTTTCCAATCATGCTAGTTATCTACATCTTAGTAGCGATTGTCTCTGTCCTTACCATCATCATCTTGCTCAGCAAGAAGGGTAAGAAACACCAAGACGAACTCGAAAGAGAAGTAAGAGAGCTCCAAAAAGAAATCTCCCAACTCGAGAAAAAATAATTACTTCAAAAACTCCTCGTGAATTTTCTTCAACTGTGGGTTGGTTACGTGAGTATAAATCTGAGTCGTGGCCACATTCTTGTGCCCTAGCATTTCCTGAACACTGCGCAAATCCGCACCACCTTGGAGTAAAGTAGTTGCAAATGAGTGTCTCAAAACGTGAGGGCTAACCTTTATAGCTATCCCAGCAGCTCTTCTATATTTTTCTACTATCCTCTGAATTCCACGAACAGATAGCCTAGCCTTTTCATTTCCCATGGCCGGATCCCATTCACCATTCCTCGGAATCCTCACCCACAAAGCTCTATAAGGGTCTATTCTTGCCGTCAAATATCTATCTAGCCACTCCACAGCTCTACCAGACAAAAACACCACTCTCATTCGTCTCCCTTTTCCCAAAATTCCAAACTCTCTTTGCTTAAGATCAATTTTATCTATATCTAGCTTGGCCATCTCCGAAACACGAAGACCAGTGCAAAAAAGTACTTCCAAAATTGTTTTGTCGCGCAGTCCAGACATGGTAGAAGTGTCAGGTGCCATCAATAATCTCTCTACCTGCTCTCTATCCAAAAACTTTATTCTATGATCTTCACCTTTTGGTAAATCCACTTTTTCCGGTGACAAAGTTTTTATTCCTTTTCTTGCACAATATTTAAGAAATGCACGTAGTGAAATTACATAATAACTTTGAGTAGTAGCGGAAAGACGTTTACCATCTGGCATCTCAAATCGAGCCAAATGAAGCCTGTACCTTCGGACCATCTCAGGAGTTAACTTTTCTATATAATCCTGTTCATAATTTTTCTCAAACCACTTTCGAAAAAACCCCAGATAGTGCTCATAATTACGAATTGTAAACTTACTATAATTTCTCTCCACTTCTATATAACTCAAATATCTCTTAATGTGAGTTCTCAGTTCAATATCTAATGGTTGTTTCTTGCTCATTATCTTGAGTTCTCGAGTTCTTGAGTTCTCGAGTTCTTAATTATCTTACCTCATTGTGCGACGCATTTTTAAACCACAAAAAACCCGTCGACATAAAAATCAACGGGTCAATAATCCCAATCACCATTCCAAATACCTTTTCTATCAGCAAACTCCCATGTCACCATCTCCAACACATGGGGAATAGCATTCTTGCCGTTACCTGTCTTGCCCTGAAAGTTAGAGTAAAAAGTAGCAATGGCGTGAACGCGAAGATGGCATCGGGGACACAACATAAACGCATCAGTTTCTCTTTCTATTTGTTGAAAATAAAAAGCATTTGGTCTTAAAATTCTACCCTTCATTCTATTTAAACCTTCTGGAGTAGATGTTATTTTGTAGAGTCCAGTTCGTTCGTCACGCACAGCATGCATAGTAGTGCTCGAATGGCCGCGCAATGGCATTTCTCCATAAAGAGGTTTAAGATCGTGCCAAAATCGCTTGCAAGCCTGGCAGCAATAATTCGCAGCGACCAATGCTTTATCAATCACACTTGGCTGATAGTTCGCCATCTTTCCTCCTTTTATGTAAATTTACTCAGCCTATAATAGCATATAGGCTATAATAAATCTACCCATGAAACTAACTCTAGCCATCATTTTTAGCTCAATTTCGCTCTTTTTTCTAGCCCAAACCGCGACAGCTAGCGAAAAGCCCATAAAGGCAGATATCGTCAACATCACCGAGACAGGCTCAGCTACAAACTCCACCCAAGTTCAGTGGCTAGAGCTCAAAGACACTAAAAACCAAAGTATTTTTATTAAGAACACAGAGCAGCCCTTATCCAAATTTAATAAGTACCAGATAGGGGAGGAGCTACTAATTCAAAAGTCAGACGAAAGCACTGAATACATCATCAACGATTATTACCGCCAAAGCTCACTAGCAATTTTATTTTGGATTTTTGTGGCTGTCGTTTTGATAGTGGGGAAGTTCTACGGATTTTCTTCACTAGCGGGCATGGCCTTTTCTCTATTTTTTATTGTCAAAATTATCTTGCCCCAAATAAGCTCAGGAGTTAACCCTGTCCTCGTCGTTCTGTCTGCCTCAATTATTCTTATTCCTGTTACTTTTTACTTGTCCCACGGCATAAATACCAAAACCAACTTAGCCATACTGGGAACTTTAATCTCTGCCGCTATCACCGCCATCCTTGCTCTAATTTTTACTCACCTTGCTCACTTAAACGGTTTTGCATCAGAAGATGCAAACTTTTTAGACATAGCCAAAAACGGTTCAATAAACATTCAGTCCCTCCTTATTTCCGGCATCATCATAGGCTCCATAGGTGTCTTAGATGACGTTTCAGTCTCTCAAGTCAGTGTTATCAAAGAGTTGTCAGAAACAAATCCCAATCTCACCTTTGCAGAACTTTTCAAAAAGTCCATGTCAGTCGGCAGAGACCATGTTGCCTCTATGGTAAACACTCTATTTCTTGTCTACACCGGAGCCGCCATGCCTCTCATTTTGTTATTTATGGACAACAACATGACCTTTACGGAAATAATAAACACCCAACTTATCTCCGAAGAAGTAGTCAGAACTTTGGTATCTAGTATTGGCCTTATCCTCGCCGTCCCCACCACCACTTTCATGGCTGCCAAGTTCTACACCAAAACAAAAACTAATTAACTCTTTTAGGAATTCTCAAACCTAAGACAATTACACTTAGAGTCAAAACGATTCCAAAATACATCGCAAACATTTTTGCCCCACCTGACAAAATTACCAAGACTCCCACAAAACTACCACCCAGACCGTAAGGGATACTGCGAAGCAAACTCAAAGAAGAAAGTGTTGTGGCCCGAACTTCAGATCTAGTATTTTTATTTATCAAACTAGAAGCAGCATTATCATAAAGAACTTCCATTATTACTCGAATCATTAGAAGCACGCCACTGGTAACCATTCCAATAACAGGGGAGACTAACAAAGCAATGGCTATGATAAGCATTGAAATCATCAGTGTCTTTCTTTCATCAAACTTTACCTTCATATGGGGAACGTAATAGGAAGCAATTCCAGCAATTACACAGGCTGCAGCAAACAAAAAGCTTATTCCCAGTGGAGTGAATCCATACTCTACCGCAAGCAGATCATCCAAGACGTTGTAAATAACAATGGCTAGCCCTCCTGTAGTCATCAAAAACACAGTCAACTTTTTCATATATGTGTTCGAAAAAAGTGTTTTTATACCCAAAGTGTTTTGTTTAAAAAAGCTATTCCAAGAATATTTTTCTGTATCAACCGCAGGCTCAGTCAGCCAAAAACAGGCTACAAAACCAATCAGAATTACCAATCCATTTAAAATAAAGGGCAATCCGGGGTTAAACGAGAAAGCAAATCCACCAATTATTCCGCAGGCAGCCATGGACCAAAGGCGAAATGCATTTAGTTTCCCAATATGTTTATCAAAGTCTTTTTCTTTTCTTAAAGACTTAAGAGAGTCATAGAGCAGAGCTTCCATAGTTCCAGAGTAAAATGCTCCTCCACCAAGAACCAATACCCAAAGGGATAGAGCCAACATCCAAAAACTAGTAGCAAAGCCCATTAAGATCGCTCCAATACCAGAAACCAAAAAAGCAATCATCAAAGTCTTTTTCTTACCCACCAAATCAGCAAACGCACCAGTAGGAATCTCAAAAAGTAGTCCAGCCATAATACCCACAGAATCTAGAACAGAAACCGCACCATAACCACCAAAAGTCAAATAATAAAATATCCAATTACCCATCCAAAACCACGAATGAAAGGCAAAAGACAAAAAATAAGCCAACCAGATATTTCTTCTCACTCCTAATCTTATCAGACAAAAACTTGGACCAAAACCGGTATTTAGGCACAAATCCCTACCTAAACTAATATCCTGTAATATTGACAATTTAGCCACAAGATGTTAAAATCAGCCATCTTTGTTCCTACCATATAAAAGGAGAATTCACATGACCATAAGCTTACAGGATTTACTTAAGCTGGAAACATACGTTGACAACACAGCAATACACTTTCTAAAAGACGGATTTGTTGTCGCCAGCATTTACAGAAATACAGAAAAGCTATCTATAAATGCACAACTTGGCGATGATCAAAACACCACCAGCTTCAAATTCAACCACAGTGGGCCAGTTGCAGTCATTTACTGCAAGCAAATAACATTAAATGAACTTGAAGAGCGAAAAACCCACCTTGGAGTAATGGCGATCATGTCAGCAGTAACATTTGCCGACATTTTCAACTGGATTGGAAACGCCAATGTCCATATCGAACCTACCACAGTAAGAGAATATGACGCTGGCGATCCAGAGCTGTATGAACTAGCAAAAGCGCTGATCTGTCACCACACAAAACTTGAGTGGGATGATGAGTTTCTGCGCAAAAAGTACCATGAAGGCGTAAAACAGTTTTTAAGTAACATATAGAATACCAAAGAGAGTTCACAAAAGGGCTCTCTTTTTTTGTACCAAAAAACAAGTAAAATAATTACATGGATCAATACAGCCCAATTTACATAAACATTCCTTGCCCAACCACAGAAGAAGCTCAGAAAATCTGCACCGAGCTCCTTACCCAAGACCTTTGCGGCACGGCCAAAATCTACCCCAAAGTTGAACTCTTTTTCAAAAAAGATGATGTGGACTCAGAAATTGTTTGCATCATAAACCTCAAAACCACAAACATAAACCTCCCCAAAATTCACGAATACATTCTCAAAAATCATAGCTGGGGCACACCTTGCATAGAGGTCTTACCATTACAATCCGATCTTTGTTAAAAAATATGCAAATAACCTTTGTCACTGGAAACAAAAACAAGTTTGAAGAAGCCATCCAAATTATCCCTGGTCTAACCCAAAAGAGCTTAGATTTGGTAGAAATACAAGAAATAGACTCCAAAAAAGTAATCGTGCACAAGCTAGAAGAAGCCAGAAAAGTATTATCTGGAAACATAGTTGTAGAAGACAATGCCTTTTACCTTGAAGCCATAAACGGTCTTCCTGGTCCACTAATCAAGTGGTTTCAAAAGACAATAGGCAATGAAGGACTCGTAAGCATTTGTGATTCCTTCAAAAACCATAAAGCAATAGCAAAAGTAACAATCGGTTTTAGCAAAGAGAATGGAGATATTGAGTTTTTTGAGGGTTCAATAGAAGGGGAGATTGTCAAACCCAGAGGCGAAAACGGCTTTGACTGGGATGCAATTTTCCAACCGACAGGATACACCAAAACCTTTGGGGAAATGACTCGAGAAGAGAAAAACAGCATTAGTATGCGCAAAATCGCCTTCGAAAAACTAAAAAATTCACTCTAATATAGGCACAATTTGTGCTTAAATAAATCTTATAGTACAATATCTCAACCCAAAACCTTAACAGATTGGAGAAGAATATTGGCTAAAAAATATAAAGTTTTACTATCTAGTAAGACAGAATTTGTTGACTACACAAAAACAGGCAGCGAAAGGTACGAGCCGACAATGCAAGCAGGTGAATACGTAGTAACTCTCATCCCCAACCCAAGCAAGAAAAAAGGGGATTCAAACTGGCTTCTGTTTGAAGGCACCACAATTGGGGCTACAGTCGAGTACTTCAAGTTAAAGTGTGAATCTATAACAAAAATTATATAAAAAGGATTACAAATGCAAAATCAACCCATGAACCCTGTTTACCCAGTAGCAATAATCTTAATTGCGATCAACTATCTCATTGTTTGGCTCTGCACAAAATTGTCAAGTGAATATCACATTCCCGTGATCATTGCGCTGAGCTTTATCGAAACTACTATTGCAGCCCATTTCTTTTCCAAATTTTTCACCTTTCGAAAAAAATAAAATATACCTCAAACCGCCCCTCATTGGGCGGTTTTTTGATGTTAGTTATAATCAAGTATGGTTTTTACAAAAGACTGCTACTTCCAAGAAAAATTTACCGATCTCCAATTCGGCAAAGAAACAATCAAAGAAATTGAGTTTGAAGAATGCGAATTTGTAAATTGCAGCTTTTTGGAAACAGAATTTAATAGGTGCCTAATACTGGACTGCGAATTTAGTAACTGCAACATTAGTGCTATTAATCTTAACAACAGCAATATTAATGATATTCACTTTAATAACTGTAAAGCAATCGGCATAGACTGGTCCAAAGCAGGCAAAATCCAAGGATTGTCCTTTACCGGCTCACAATTAAACTATTCAAACTTTAGTTTCCAAAAACTCCCAAGAACCAGTATTTTAAACTGCGAAGCCAAGGAATTAGATTTTAGCGAAACAGACCTCACAGAGAGTAACTTTACTAGCTCAAACCTAGAAAAAACATTGTTCCACAAATCCAACCTCAATAGGTGCGACTTCCGAGAGGCAAAAAACTACTACATAAATCCCCAGACAAATACCCTCAAAAAAGCCAAGTTTAGCCAGCCAGAGGTCCTGAATCTGCTCTCTGGGCTCAATATAATCATAGAATAAACCCCTTATCCAACCAAAATCGGCCTTTGGATGTAAAATAAGCCTAAGCAACTTAACATTTTACATATACAAGTCAGGAGCCTTTGCGAATGGACAAAATCAAGGCATATCTTAACAGACTCAATTATTATGAAAAAAAGTATCTTACTGGTCTTACATTTTTGATTATCTATTCAATTGTAATAATCATATTTTTCCCAGATAAAAGCTCGTTTAAGTTTGGTGACTACATCTTGTTCAGAGGCAATCTATTCTCTTTCCTAATTCTAATTCCAACAACCATAACCATAGCAGCATTATTAAAGAACATTACAAAAAGAACTTTTGTAACAAAAGAAGAGATACCAGAAAAAACAAAGGTATTTATCTCATTCGCTATTCTCGAAGAAATTGGCTTTAACTACTTAATGCTCTACTGCCTCACGGCCACGCTTAACCTGATTTTTAACGATCACTTTCAAGTAGCAATAGAGGTAATGTCGGCGCTAATTATTGCAATGGTTTTTGCAACCCAGCACAGATGGGATCAAAATCAAAAACTATTTTCCTTTTTATACTTTACCGCAGCAGGGTTGCTACTAAGAATATTCTTCCTATGTTTTGGCCTTCTAGGTTCAATAGTTTTGCATTTTACCCACAATATGGCAGGAACCTTAACTGATTATTACTTTCCGGAAAGTTTTTAATATTCCAAAAAAATCAGGGGACAAGCGAATAGGGGAGAGGGGTATAAGAAATACTTTTAACTAAATACAACTTCAATACATAATGACCCATAGTATCTATAAAATAAATTAAAAGAAAGGAGGACGATATGAACAAAGAATCGGTACATAATATTTCCGTAAGCCTCATCAAGTCCGGTATTGAACCTCCAGGCATGTTCGAATCAGAACATGTTAAAGAATGTCGGGTACTTATAGATTTATTCAACCAAGATCCAAACAAACCAGAAATCAAAATAAAAATTAAAGATATTCTTACGACTATGAACCTTAAACCTTCTGAGGCGGACATTCTTGCCGTCATGGCCGAAGTTAAGAAACTCTATATCGACGACTATATGTAAAATTAAGACAAACAAGCCCTGCCATTGGCAGGGTTTTTTAGTGTCCATACAATACCTCTAAAACGGCTTCTGGAAACTTTTGCGAGTACTTACTCATAAAGTATTTACATTGATATATCAACAAATACAAAACAAGAGTCATTGCGCGAAGCACAGTAGTGCTGAGTCCCGACTCACAGTCGGGAAGAATCTGTGGCAATCCAGAAATAAAACAGAAAAACATTCGGGTTTATATACAAATAAATAGAACCAGTAAATAGAAACCAAAAAGTAGAAGAAAAACTCAAGAACCTTCCTTAAGAGAGTAACTAGCTACAAGTTTCGGGATTTTATCCGAAATGATCAGGAACAGAAAACTTATACTCCCCAGGCTCACTGGATTGAGATACGTCGCAAAAGTATCATTGTGCGACATATAGGAAACCATTCTTCTCCGGTCTACACTAACTCCCCAAGTGGGGAACAGCAGAAGAAAAATAAAAATCTATAAATAATTTCAATTAAAACTGTGCTCAATACGCCTTCGGTCGAGCACAAAACAATTACCTTTACTTTGGAGAAAAGCCTAACCCCACTCCGAGCCTCTAGGCACGAATTTCTATATCACACTGTATCATTTACACTTATCCACAAATATCGTGAAAACAATTCTATTTCGTGAAAATTATAAGACACTCTGTGCCTAATGTTTATATTATAGGATATATACTATAGGTCTCTCCCCTTCCCCTCTTAGCCTCAACAAAAAATATTTTGTGCCTAATTGAATTATTTCAAGCTTGTTTAGCCTCCGGTCCAGGATGTAGTCAAAAATCCAATGATTACGATAATAAAGACCGTGGCCAGGTACTCCACTGCACTCTCCAAGTAGACTTTACTAGACAGTCTCTGCTCCATCACGCCTAATAAGGCATAAAGAATTGATGTCAGCATTAGCCCACCCATAAAAGGCTTAACGGGCCAAAAGGCCAAGACTAGAGAAACAAGCCCCACTAGCCACCCTACAGTCAAAGAAAACCTTCCTATCTCCGCAACATAGTTATTCTTTAGGTCCACACTCCAAAACGAAGGAAAGCTCAAAATAAATGACGTCGCAAAAGCTCCTAAAAATATCCAATAAAACGGTAGTTTTAGGCTCAAAATAGCTGTGAAAAAAAACAGGGATGTTACCAAGGTCAAAATAAAGTTTACCGATCTTGCAGCCCTAAAAAGCTGAATAGTTCTAATTGATGCCACCGAAAATATATTTTCGATAAGCATTACACCATAAAGTCCAATCGCAAAGAAAATGTAATAGATAATTCTGAAGATACTGGCAAAGAGCATAGCAGACTCCACTTGAAATACTTTCCCAAAAATTCTAGGAATAGAGTTTGGCAAAAAGTTCGAAAATAACGCGCTCCCCAATGTAAACATTACCGGCAATACTAGTAATGTCAGCCACTCCATACCCTTCAAATCGTCAAAAAGAACCCAAACCGAGAGAATATATGCAAAAGCTGAAATACCGAGAGACAAACCAAATCGATACTCTACAGGTGCCAAACTTGATAGCCACAAAGAAAGTGCGACCAAAAAAGCAACTAATACAAATCTTGTTCTTTTATACATTTTTAAGCCAAGTTGCTCCAGACATCCACCACATCATCCATGTCCAAAAGCAACTGAAATAGTTTTTCTAACTGTTTTTTATCTTCGTCAGGTAAAGAAATAGTTGGTAATGGACTAATAGATTTCATATAAGAAACAGAGCCAGGTCCACCTAACTTAGCTGAATTTTTTTCGAGAACATTTTTTACTTCGCCTCCAGTGCGATTACGATTATCAGTAATAACAGTTACCAAAATTCCTACGCCACCCAAACCATACGCTTCATAGACAATTTCTTCCGCCACGTCTCCCTCATTATTTCCCAAAGCTTTATCAATTGCTCTTTTAATGTTTTCCATCGGCATATTTACAGATCTAGCGTCTTCTACACAAGCTCTCAAAAATGGATTGGCGTTAACATCGCCAGAACCACCATTTTGGACGGCTATACGGATCTTTTTTGCTATTTTTGTAAATACAGCGCTACGTTTGCTGTCTTCTATAGCTTTTTGGTGTTTTATGGTAGACCATTTTGAGTGCCCTGACATGTTTCAAGTATATCATTGACATCTTTATCACAAAATTATATATTCACTGCAGCATGCAAAACGAATTAACTAAAGATTTGAATCAGGAAGCAATAAAAGCCGCCGTAGCCAACAACTGGCCACTAGCAATAGAACACAATTTAGCCATTTTGGAATCCGACCCACTAGACGTCGCCGCTCTTAACAGATTAGGTATTGCCTACTCCATGACACAGAAGAATTCTGAGGCGATGAAAACATTTCAAAAAGCTCTAGAGCTCGACTCACGCAACCAAATAGCCAAAAACAATATCAGCCGTTTAAAAATAAATAAGTCCTCTGGGCTTATGAACCGATCTCTTCAAAGCACCGTCAGTTTCATTGAGGAGCCAGGCAAATCAAAAGTCATTCCACTAGTAAGTCAAGGTGAGCCAAAAGTTTTCTCCGAAATTACCATTGGTGAAGAAGCAAATCTCGTTGCTAACAAGCACAAAATCAAAGTTGTTTCAGACAGCAAACAATTTATTGGTTACCTACCTGATAATATTGCCCACAGAATGATAGAACTACTCAATGCAGGCTACAAATACAAAACTACAATTAAGTCTGTAAATCCCAAGAGCCCCTGTGTCTTTATACAAGAAACTCACTCTAGTAAAAAACTCAAAGGTGCACCATCTTTCCCCTTGGACGACGCCGACCACTTGCCATCTTTATCCGCAGGAGACTCTAGCGAAACCCCTCCCTTGGAAATTTTCGACCCCATGGCCGGAGAAGAAAACTAAGTTACAGAATCCAAACCTCCACTCCATCGCCACCCGCCTTTTTCTCTGCTTTGGTGGTAATATTTCTACACCCAGAATAATTCGTAAGCAAATAATCTGTGTATTCATGTCCTCCAACAGACTTATATACGCACCCTGATCCGGAAAATTTTTCCCCTGTCCCTGCAGTAACTTCTACTACTCTAAGCCCTGCAGACTCTAACTGGCGAGATAATAGTAGCCCTGCTCCATTTACATTAGTTAAGTTTCGCACTTTTACATTAGAATTTTCACCAAGCAATGTATCAAAAACAAATTTATTTTTGGTCCATAAGTTTATGACACTATTTATTTCCATAAATTCTTTTCCATCTGGATCAGCCTTAATATCTAGTGCAGCGTCAGGAATTTCTACTTCAAAATATTTTTTTGAGCTTACACTATTTACCAAGTCTTTCCGAAAAGCTATCCTATCTCTGATACTCAAATCTGTTTGTAAACTAATTTTATGAAGCACTCCTAACAAGTTCTCTGGGGTCGCTAAGCCCTTCACCTTAACCACTCTGGGTAACAAGACACCCAAAGTATTAGAAAGAGACTTACCCACTATTTGATAAGCATTGTGCTCCGACAAACCATACTTCCAAAGGGATAGTAAAGGATAGACTGCACTAGAGTTATAAATCCGCACCGATAGGTTTTGAGGCAGTCTCACCCAAGTCATCATCCCCTCTTGTGGCCGAATAAGAACAAGAGACACATCCAAGTCCCCTACAACAACGATATTAACCCCAAGCTTACTAGAATATATTCCTTTCTTTGCAAAACCAGCTATCAAAAGAACCACAAAAACAGCCACAAATAAATATCCCAAACGTCTCATAAATCATTCTAACAAAAATCAATCTACTTCCTTTAGTGTTTTCAACAAATACTCACAGTCCTCTGGCAGCGGTGCCTTTACTTCTACTTTTTCTCCAAACTCATCTTTAAAACTTAGATAGTAAGCATGCAAAAAATGATGATATAGCAGATGTTTCTCTCTACTAAACTGCTTACCATTCAAATATTTTGCATCAGCAAAAATTGGCCAACCCAAAAAAGACAAATGAACTCGAATCTGATGAGTTCTGCCTGTTTTCAAACCTACGTCAAGTAATGACAAAGTATTTTTCCATTGCTCGTTTTCTGTGCCAAACTCAAAGTACTTCAATACTTTCCACATAGTTATAGCTTTCTTTCCATCAAACCGGACTTTCCATCTATCTCTATCAATGATGCTTCGTTTAAGTGGCAAAATCACATCACCCTCTTTGGGGTCAACTCGTCCATGAACTAGAGCCAGATAAGATTTCGTAATTTTTCGATCTTTAAAAAGACCCAAAAAATACTTCATGGTGGTAGGATTCTTAGCAATAAGCAGACAACCACTAGTTTCTTTATCTAGTCTATGGCACACTCCACTTCTAGCTAAAAACAATTCATTATCTTGAGTTCTTGATTCCTTGAGTTCTTGAGTTTTTAAATCATATCTACTCTCCACCCAGTCCTGTACCGTCCTGCCTTTTATCGAATCAGCTCTGTTAACCACCACCCCAAAGGGCTTATTAATTATCAAAAAGTTCTCATTCTCAAATAGTATTGGTAGATCCATCTGGGCTTAGTATATACGACAATACCGAAAAGGTAATCAAAAGATCCGACAGATTCACCCACAGTCCTACAGTTTTGAAGATAATATAATCCCATACATCACCAAAAATAAGCCTAGGAAGTACGTTACCCAATGCCCCAAAAGCTAAAGCAATCAAAAATACGTTGACTCCCTTCCCCTTCCATACCAAAGAAAATATAAAACTCAAAAAAATAATTGCTGGCAAAACCAATACCCAAAAGTTCAAGTTCTGAGCAAAGCCAAAGGATATCCCTGAGTTTGCCAAGCCAAAATTTATTTTACGAAAGTGCGATTGTAGAAAAAAGTCCAGCAAAACAACTATCACACCGACCAACACAAACAGCGAACTAAAGCTGTCCTTTTTCTTTTTTGGATTCACATTCAATACAGAACTCTGCTGTAGGAGTAATTGCCAATCTGTCAGTATCTATCATCTTGTGACACGCTGTACAAATTCCATACTTACCCACCTTAATTCTAGCCAAAGTTTTTCGAATTGATATTATAGATCTACTTACCATTTTGCGCATCGCAAAGGCTCTATCGTGTTCTACGTTCTCTGCTACATCTGCATCAACAGAGTTATCATCATCTCGGTTACCAATTATAAAAGGATCAACTTTTTTTAGCTCTTTCTTTGAGTCTTTTAATTTTTTTTCTTCTCCTTTAAGAAATCGCACCAAAGGAGCTAACACTGTAGATGGGAAGCCTACTTTTTGATTCTTTTGTTCCATATATTTATGCTTTTTAAATCGTCTGCTAATAACCTACCTGACCTAATATACACCAAAACCATTCCTCCAATAAACAGTATAAACATTAAAACTACATTAAAAGCCCCAAAACCTCGAAACAAAATATTCTCTAGTACAAAACTAGCTCCCAAAAACACCAAGGTGAAACCGGAAACAAAACCAGACTTTGCAAATGTCTTTGAACCTCTATACCAAGAAATATGCCTATATGTTTTCTCTAGCTGCCAAAACCACAAAAATCCCAAGAAATTTACCCCCGCAATTACCAAGTTCTGCCAGTAAAAATTAATAAAGTTAAGTCCTACCCAAAAAAACGCAGAACCTGATAGCACTCCCAGTGCAGCCAAATCATAATAATCAAAGTACTTTCCCTTTTTCTTTTTGACAATATAAAAAACTGCAAGAATTATACCTATAAGTGCTCCCCATCTCTCTATTCCAGGATAATTAACCAGTAAAAATATTCTGGACCAATGACCAGCAAAGCTTTCCAAGTGAGTCAATACAAAGCTAATTCTTCCCAAAATAAAACTCCAAAACGCAGACAGAACAACAATATCCAGAGCCACATTATCTTCAATATGAGACTCAATAGCTTTTTTATAAAAAACAAAACCACCCCACAAATAAACAAAAAACACCACCAGACCAAGCGTGTAGATCATAAAATTTGATACTGCAATTGTCTCTCCCATAAGTCTCTAGTGTATACTAAAAAAGAAATGCTATCTATTGCTCACGGCCCAACTGGGGCATTTATCACAACCAAAATCAGCAACCCCTTCATTAGCATTCCCCTAACTCTTTTGGCTCATTACCTTCAAGACCGGGTACCTCATTGGGATGTAGGACAAGGTATAACCAACGGCAGCAAAAACAAAACTCACTCTTTCCTTCAAGAACTATTTTTTGACTTTCCTCTTTCTATACTAATTACTTATCTTATTTTTCAGCACGGCAGAGAGTTTGATTACCGGATATGGATGGGCTGGTTTGCAGGTTTACTTCCCGACTTCATTGAATTCCCTAGACTGTTTCTCAAAAAATATTTACCTGTCTTAGAATACCACCATCGCTTTCACAAATGGTTCCACGTCTCAACACCAGATAGATTTTGGGGCACTATTCCCCAAATCGCCGTCCTCCTCGCCATCCTCTACTTCAAATAAGTCCGTCATTGCGCGAGTCCGTCATTGCGAGGAGTGTAATAACGACGTGGCAATCTACAACCTGTTAATTTTGGACTACCACAGCTCTTTGTGCTTGGCAGTGACGACATCAATTAGAGTTTTGCGTTTTTGAATTTTAGAGTTTTTTAATTCGCTCTCCCTGTATACTCCCCAGTTTCTGTATTTACCTTTATTGTGTCTCCCTCAGAAATGAACAAGGGCACCATTACAATTAAACCAGACGCAGTCTTTGCAGGCTTAAGAACGTTGCTTACCGTGTTTCCCCTAGCACCAGGTTCTGTCTCGGTAATGGTAACTATTACAGTGGCTTGTAGCTCTACTCCCAAGATCATTTCTCCCCAAAAAAGCACCCATGCCTTTTCACCTTCTACGAGATACAAATAGTCGTCTCCCAAAATCTTCATAGGGATCTCTACCTGTTCAAAGGTATTAGGATCCATAAAATAGGCCTTATCTTCATCCTTGTACAAATACTGGAGGTGCTTCTTGTCCAAAGTGATATCTTCCACCATGTTGCCAGAAATATAGCCTTTGGTCTCAATTGAGCCTGTAAAAAGGTTCTTAGCCTTAACTTTAATTGTGGCGTGGCCTCTACCCATCTTGGTAAAGTCATACTTGGTTACACGATAAGGAGTACCTTCTTCGGTAAAAGTTACGCCTACTTTGAGCTTATTTACGTCAATCATGTGGCTATTTTATACCAATCCCCATAATGGCGCAAAGCGATTATGGGGTTTCAGTATAAGAGGAAGCGCAAGATTTTTCATCTAAATAACGATAGTTATTGGGAAAAATCGAGCAAGCTCTTAAACCTCAACCTATCCCACGCACAACCCCCTCATGTGCCATAGTAGCTCTATCATACCGGCACCTGTAGGCATCTAGTAGCCAAAAAGATAAGAATATGTTATAATATAGGCCTACGAACGTTCAAATTTTAGTTAGGCCTTTAGGCCAAAAAGGACAAATGTATGAATACCAAAAAGTTGTGTTATGTTACGATTTTTGTAAGTGCAGCACTGAATTTACTTATGTCATTGATGGGAAGATTTTCAGAGAAATTTATGACAGTCCCGGTTTTTGAGATCAGAGGCATCCTGATCTTGATTTTCATTTTTGCGATTGTTGGGCTTTACTGGAAACCAAAAGGAGAAAATATCAAATGAACTTGCTAATTAGATCAATTCAAATACTCTTCATAATCTACGCTGGGTTAATTCTCAGCCAACTTGGCTTTTTCAAAAACGCCAATTGGCCAAATGTTATTTGTGCAGCGTTCGTGTCAGGAGTATTTGCTTTCTATAGCCTTCGGGCTACAATACGAACAATCAATTCAAAATAAAGTTAAGCATCGTCCCCTGTGGCTTAGTAGCCATAGGGGATTTTTTTGCGAAAAAACTAAACTAATTCAAATCAATCTTTGTGTCGCAACTCTCACCAACTTTCTCAACATCAACAACATCCACCAGATTCTTACTTTGGTTTATAGAAACTTTATAACACAATTTAGAATCTGGATTAAAAGGAACCTTCTCTATGTATTTTGGTTCCAAATCTTTCAAATCACCTGGCAATTTATTTGTCTCAGTAAAATACAAAACTACAGCATTCTGAATCTGTAGTACATTGTTTTTATTCTGAGCATCTCTTGCTTTTTTTATTTGTTTGGCAGGATCAATTGCCACAAAAATTGCAAAAACTGGTATTACAAGAATACTGAGCAATCCAATCACAGCCATCACCACATAGCCAGTTTTACTCTTCTCAGAAACATCAACTTTTCCACCCTTAACAGACTTAATATTCTTAAACATGGTAACCAAAAACACTTGTGAATATAGCATTGCCAAATAACCACCAATACTTTGTAAAAACATTAAAAATTTATTTGTTTCCAAACCTAAAAACATCAAAACAACTTTAATAATTAAAAATACTGAACCTACAAAAACTCCAAATAACAAAAATCTTAAAAAAATTGACCAGCCAAATCCCCTAACATATTCCCTACTAGCCTGCATAGCTTTAATTCCTCTCAAGTCATCTGAAAGTAGAACAAGTATTGAAAATATAAGTGTCCCACCCAAAATAATTCCAGGAATTATAAATAACAACAAACCACCAGTGGTGACAAACATTATCAACATAGTAACCCAGAAATACCCAGCAGCAAACTTCCAGCTTCGCTTGTATGAGTCTATTGCCCCAATATCATCATTCGAAATCAAATTAATTAGAAGAGCAATACTTCCCAAATATTGAGTAATAAAGCCAAAAACAACAATTAAAATATAAAATATTACAGTTCCAATGAAAACAAACGTGTTGTAGGGGGCGTTCTTTAAAGCCAAGTTAGACACTGTCGCAGTCAAAATCCCCGCCAAAACAGCTAATGTGCTTAACAAAAAGTAAGGCAAAACAGATATAAAAAATATGCTCTTAAATTTTCGAACAAATAGAAAATATGCTTCACAAAACAAGTCAACTATACCCAAATACTCTTCCTTTTCTTTTGGACTAATTGTTTTACCAAGTGCCTCATCCAAATCAGCCTCTGACCATTTATTTAAAACTAACTCCTTTCGAATATCCTCATCCGGAACTCCTACCAACCTTTTGGTTTTGACATATTCCTGCAGGCTGGGTGTTATCATAAATTTAGTATAACTCCCAATATATTCAGGAATCCAGTGAATTAGTGCCCAATTTAAGGTAAAATAACAACTATTGCCGAGATGGCGGAATGGTATACGCTCAAGTCTCAAAAACTTGTGGTCGCAAGGCCGTGAGGGTTCGATCCCCTCTCTCGGCACCAAGAAAATGTTCACCCTTGTGGTGAATATTTTTTTGGTCTAACAAGGGGATCGAAAGCCGCAGGATCGACGGATCCGAGGCGGGCCTTGAAAAAATTTCAGCAGAAATTTATTAAAAGGCGATCCCCTCTCGATTAATGTCAAAAAAGGGATCGAACAGGCGAAATCAAGCTCGTAACGATCTTGATGAGCCCGGGACTCGATCCCCTCTCTCGCCCTCCCCTTCTGCTGTATAATATAGGTCAATTACCCAGCACCATAAAATTTAAATTCCCAAGGAGATTCAATGAAAAGAAAGATTAAACAGATTACTCTATCTGAAACACACGCTGCCGTACTCGAAGTCAGTTTTCAAATTCTAATTAACGAAGCCATTTCAGATCTCGCCAAAAATCACCCAAATCCTCCAAAGATTGAAATCATTACAGATTTTGGCGATTCCTTACAAGGCATGACAAGCTGCAATGCAAGTGTTGATGATTTTATACATACATTGGAGAAGGATGAAACCGTTGACGACGTTGATATTATTTTTACCTCAGATGGTAACGGCAAATTCTATTACTTTTTTGTCATTAATCCTGTGCCGGAAATTACTTTCCAATTCACCTCAGACAATAGCTACATAAAAGTCTGCATCATCTATCGCCAAAACAAGGAATGAAAATCTAATATTCAAACCGACTCGCAAGAGTCGGTTTTTTAGTTCCTATAGACCCAACAACTCCTCCACCTTCTCCCAGTTCACCACTTGCCACCAAGCCTTTACATAATCTACTCTTTTATTTTTGTACTTCAAGTAATATGCATGTTCCCAAACATCAATCGTGAGTATCGGTGTTTTGTTCTCCACGAGGGGGTTATCTTGATTTGCAGTAGACATAATTTCCAAACTTCCATCAATATTTTTTACTAGCCAAGCCCAGCCACTACCAAATCTTCCCATAGCCGCTTTCTCAAAAAGTCCCATAAATTCCTCCACAGTTCCAAAATTCTCTTCCAACTTCATTTTTACCGCTTCACTCATTTTTGAGGTATTTGGCTTGGTCATTATTCCCCAGAAAAAATCATGATTCCAAACTCCCCCTGCATTATTTTTTACAGTTACATCAGTACAGGCGAGAAGATTTTGCAAATCATCCCCCTGCAAACCAACATTCCCGTCCAACAATTTATTCAAGTTGTCTGCATAAGTCTGATGATGCTTATCGTGGTGAATCTCCATCGTCTCCTTGTCAATCACCGGCTCCAAAAAATCATATGTGTATTCCAAACTATTAATACTGAAAGGGTAATTTTTATTCATACTTGGACTTAATTTGTATAAGTTAATAATAACATACTAGTCTTTTCTTCCATGATCCACTCCGTAAAATTTGACTCTATCACCCTTAAATTTCAAATCAATTACTCCAAGTCCACCATTACGATGTTTAGCAATAGAAAGCTTAACATCTTCTACCAAGTTATCATCATTTCTGTACAAAAACATAACTACGTCAGCATCTTGCTCAATACTTCCAGACTCACGCAAGTCCGAAAGTTGTGGAGACTTGTCAGTTCTATTTTCAATTCCACGATTAAGCTGTGAAAGCGCCAGAACCGGAACACGAAGTTCACGAGCTAAGTTTTTTAAACCCTGAGAAATAGCACCAACTTCTTGCACGCGACTCTCATAACTTTTATCTCCCACCACTAGCTGCAAGTAGTCAACCACCAATAATTTCAGACCTACTTGCGAGTGCAGCTTACGAGCTTTGGTACGAATTTCTAGAATCGATTGTCCAGGAGTATCGTCAATAAACAGTGGCGAGTCGGCCATCACTCCCATTGCTTCCGAAAGTTTTGCAAAGTCATCATCTTTAAGGTTTCCTGTCTTCAATTTCCATGCATCAATATTGGCCTGTCCTACAAGCATACGATCAACCATTTCCAAGTTACTCATTTCTAGTGCAAAGTACCCAACCGGCATTTTTTTCTCTACTGCCACGTACTGTGCAATATTTGTGGCAAAAGTAGTTTTACCAATACCAGGGCGAGCCGCCAAAATAATCAAGTTAGAGTCTTGCATACCAGCCAGCATATTATCAAGATCAGCAAAACCGGAAGGTACACCACGCAAACCATCAGGAGAGTTGTGCAGAGAATCTAGTCGATCAAAACTTTCAGCGAGTGCGTCTTTAATAGCCACAAATGATTTTTTGATATGTGTTTGCGAAAGTGCGTAAATACTTTGCTCTGCTTTATCCAAAATTTCTATTAAGGGCTTACCTTCATCAAATCCCATCTCTCCCATCTCTGCTCCAGCCGAAATCAAAAGCCTCTTTATATAACAATCGCGAACAATTTGTGAATACTTTATAACGTGAGAAGCCACAGGCACTTCATTAGAAAGCTCGGCCAAATAAGACTTGCCTCCTACCCTATCCAAAAGTTTTTCTTTTTTCAGCCAATCCGATACAGTCAATACATCGATAGGATCTCTATTCTCATATAGAGTCATCATGCCCTCATAAATTTTTCCGTTATTCTCGTTATAAAACATCTCCGATCGCAGTGCCACCGAAATATCCACAATTGCATTTTTATCAATAAGAATAGCGCCAAGAATTGATTTCTCGGCATCGTCTGCGTGTGGAGGAACTCGAAAGTTAGCCATTCATGAGTAATACCTGAGTGTCGTCGGGCAAACTACTCTGGTCTAATTTAATTTTATGAACCGATTCTGCGGTTACTGGATATTTATTTTTCTCCAAAAACTTAGACAAAGGCTCCAATGTAGTTAGCTCGCCTTTGGTTTTGTCTGTTTTGTAGTGCATAGGAATTAAGTAGCTCGGAGAAATTTCTTTTACCACTTCATGAACTTGTTCTGGAGTAAGGCTAATACTTCCACCTACAGGTGTCATCATAATATCTACCGACCCCAAGCGTTCTACTTGTGAAGCACTCAAGTTGTGACCCAAGTCACCAAGATGAACCACATTCATACCATCCATTATTATGGAAAAAATTAAGTTCTTTCCTCTTTCGTCTCCATTTGTTTTATCGTGATATGTTTTTAAAGCCGTTATCAACACTCCCGCAATTTCGTACTCCCCTTCTTTATCTATTACAAATACTTTCTCTCTATTAATAGGTCCAGTTATTACTTCTGCGGCATTGTGATCATCATGATTGTGAGAAATGAGCAGTACATCAGCCACATCTTTTGGCAAAGTTTCTCCTACAAACTCTGATTTGTATGGATCTATATACAACACCAATCCAGATTTATTTTTAAGCTTAAAACAAGAGTGACCCAAATATGTAATTTCCATGAAACAATATTACCATGAGAATCAACTAATCGTAAAAAGAAAGTTGCAAATCTCCCTACAAACTGCTATTCTTTGTCGAAAGACAATGAGAAAAGAAGTATCTATTGCAATCATTATCGGTGTCATCCTTGGAGGCATCATTCTTTATGGAATAAACTTTGCCAACAACGGACTCAGCACCATCCCAAAACCTACCCCCACTCCTACTATCACACCTCTCCCTACATCTATACCTAGCAATCCAAACGCAGCTGCAAACTCCACTCTTAGTATTACTTCCCACATCGACGGACAAGTTCTCTTCGAAAAAGATATAGTCCTCACAGGCAAAGCAAATCCCAATGCAAGCGTTTCCATAATCTGGGAAGACAACGAAGAAATTATTTCAGCAGATGCTACCGGCAACTTTTCCCAAAAAATCACACTTGTCGCCGGCGAAAACAATATTCAGGTAGATACTACAAAGTCCGACAAGACCTTAGATTCCAAAGTTATAAAGATTTTTTATAGCTCCAAAATAATCGAATGAACAAAAAAATAATCACAATTTTAGTTTTTTGCTTTTTTGTGTTTTTGACTTTTTCAAAAGCTGCAAATGCCGTTACCAGCACCCCATCCGCTACTCCTAGCATGCAACTAGAAGAAAAAATAAAAACCCTAGTCAAAGAAAATCTCGAAACCACCGAAGGCTTAGTTCAAAAAGAAGTCGTCGCCAAGTCTCTCCTAGGCTATTCCGGAAAAGTAAAGTCAGTTGGTACCAAAAACATTACTTTAGAAATAGACAAAGACCTTCTCCAAATCGCTGTCCTCCCTACTACCACAATCACCAAAGCAGGTGCTGAAATAAAAACATCAGCTCTAGCTCTAGGTGACAAGTTGATTGTCATTGGCTCAAAAACCAAAGATGCTGCTATAGAAGCAAAAGTCATCAATGTCATTCCAGAAGTTGACGAAGCCACACTAGTAATCACCAAAGCCGAAGTAGCAATAATTTCCAAAATAGATCTTAAGAAAAAAACTTTTAGCCTAAACATCAAAGGCCAAGACGTTGCCTTCACTCTCTCAAAAAAATCGACCGTCAAACTAGAAAACTTCACCGATGGCGACCAAATCCTCGCAATCACAAAGAAGTACCAAGGCAAATTCTCCCTCTCCCGCGCAATCAAAATATAAAATTTTCGAAGTGCAGAAGTATAGCAAAAACTGCACGGAACATTCCCTGTCATTCCTGCGAGGCAGGAATCCATTCAGACACTCCATATTTAGAGTTTTTGAGTTCTTGAGTTCTTGAGTTTTTTTCTTTATCATTAACCAATGCCCGCTATTTCCAAAAACCGCTTTTTTGCGTACTCCCTTCTATTGTTAAACTCCGCACTCTGGGGCTTTTCTGTTCCCATTATCAAGTACTCACTTCAATTCGTCTCCCCTCCCCTTTTCCTTTTTTATCGTTATCTCCTCGCTACTTTTTTATTCTTTCCCATTTTTCTTATTTACAAAGCAAGAAACAAACACCAAAAAATAAATCATCAGCATCACATCACTCTCGCCCTTCTTGGTACTCCTCTCACTCTTCTCCCTCTTTTTTATGGTCTTATGGCCAGCTCTGCCATAGAAAGTTCTATTCTCGAGTCCTCTGCTCCCATCTTTGTTATTCTTGGTGGACTAGTATATTTGAAAGAGAAAGTGAGACCAAAGGAATGGCTAGGAATCATTATTGCTTTAGCAGGAACTCTTTTTCTCAGTCTTTATCCCCTCCTCGGATCCACTGGTTTTAACAACCTTTCTCTCAAAGGTAATCTTTTAATCATCTTCAGCAACATTATCTGGGCAGCTTTTCTTATCATGAGCAAAAAGGACCACACCAACCCTATTTACCTTAGCTTTTATTCTTTTCTCCTCAGTATCCCTTTTTTCTTACTTATTTCCCTCAACAGTCCTACTAGCCTAAACCTCAATCCTCAAGCTCTACCAGGAATCCTATACATGGCCATCTGCGGATCCATAATTGCCTTTTGGGCCTATATCGAGGGCCAGCGACGCATAGAAGCTTCCGAAGCTGCTATTTTTAGCTACCTGAAGCCAGCCTTTACTATCCCCCTCGCCTACATCTGGCTCAAAGAACCGTTCACACCTATAGCTGCCATCTCCACGCTCGTCATCCTCCTTGGTGTATATCTCTCCGAGCACAGATAGTATCCATCGTAATTGCAGCCTCAAATACCCCATAGCATTTGACTTTTAGCCTCAAGTGTGCTAATATCCTACAGATTCGACTGAATCAAACTTTGATAAATTATGGCCACAGGCCAAAGGATGGTAAAAAATGAAAATTTTCAGAATGATGTTCGGTACGGATAGCGAGCAGGCTGCTCGCGATCGCGCAAGTTTCTTCTTGACAGCCTGCGTGATATTTATTGCCGTCAGTCTTCCCGTGTACGTTAGCGGGTTGACCCCATACAACTGGACAAAGTTAAGCATCGGAACGTTTGGCATCTTCGTTGGCATGTTCTTCTTCGGAGTCTTTACTGTCAACTATGTCAAGTTGACAGGACCATTCATCAACAAAAAGGTATTCATTGCCTCACTGGACTATTGGTCCATGCCTGTTTTCATAGCAAGCGTATTTGCCATTTTGGTTCTCCTCGGCATATCAACAATCAATGGCCAGCTTTGGGAAAACGGTTTAATCAACCCCTGGACAGTTACAATAATGGGATTACTAGGGATGGGCTCCATAGCCTTCATCGCTAAAGCCCTCATTTGGAACAATAAGGCGAACAACCATGAGCTTTAATTTCCAGATGCCGGGAGAAAGCGACAGGGGTCTCTCAGAAGCCCAAAAAGCAATATCATTTCAGATATTCTTAAGGCTCTTGATAGCTGCAGTTGTTCTTGGTTTGCTTGGTGGGTTTCTAGTAATCCTAATGCAAACTTGGGCATGGGTTCTGATCTGGTTTGCCGTTGTTATCGGCTTTTGGGCTCTACTGTATGGTTCAGCCAGCCAATAGGCATGAATCGCTTCTACGACTCGTCACTTTAAAAGGTGGCGAGTTTTTTATGGCCAAAAATACCTAAACCTGACATCTGAGATCTGAGAACTGCAAACTTGCCCCAGGCGTGTTAAAATACTGGAGCTATGAAACAGAATATTCATCCTCAATACGAACAAATGGAAGTAAATTGTGCCTGCGGCAACAAATTTGTTGTTGGCGGAACCCGCAAAACACTTCACATCGACGTATGTGACAAATGCCACCCTTTCTTTACTGGTACCCAAAAATTCATCGACGCTCTAGGTAGAGTAGACAAATTTATGGCCAAGAGAACTGCTGCTGCAGGATATGTAAAGAAGAACAAAAAAGGTTCTGATACTGTAGACTCCACTCCTAAGACACTCAAAGAAATGCTCGAGGCCAAAAAAGCCGCCGATGCTAAAGTGAAAAAAGAAGTTGTTGAAGCTGTCGAAGAAGCCACTCCAGCCACTGTCTAGATCCATTTAACCCCAAAAGACTCCCATTACCTGACATCTGAGATCTGAAATCTGTGATCTAATAATATTATGGACAACAATCCCTACATCCAAGCAGAAATTGAGCGTCTCAAGGCTGAAATAGCCTCAAACGAAGCCTTAATTGCAGACCCAGAACTAGGACCTCTTGCCGTGTCCGAAATCGAAAGGCTAAACCAAGCCATCAGCCAGCTTACCCAAACCAACACCCACGAAGAATCAGCCTCAGAATCAGAAAATTTCAACTCCGCACCTGCTATTATCGAAGTCCGAGGCGCAGCCGGTGGTGACGAATCAAAAATCTTCGCCGAGGATCTTCTCCGAATGTATACCCGCTTTGCCCAAAACCATGGCTTCTCCCTAGAATACCTAGACGACGACGTCATCAAAATTAGCCGACCAGATCGCACCCTATGGAATCATGGTGCTTATGAGACCTTCCAATACGAGTCTGGCGTTCACCGCGTCCAGAGAGTCCCAGAAACCGAGGCCCAAGGCAGAATCCACACTAGCACAGCTACAATTGCCGTATTGCCAGAGATCAAGTCCAATCAGTATGAAGTTAAAGACCAAGACCTATCCTGGCAGTTTACTCGTGCAGGTGGACCAGGAGGCCAAAACGTCAATAAAGTAAACACTGCTGTTCGCCTTACCCACGTTCCCACAGGCGTTACCGTCTTTGTGCGTGAGGAACGATATCAAGCTAGAAACAAAGAAATTGCTCTAAACCTACTCAGATCCCGCCTCTGGCAAGCAGAAGAAGACAAAAGAATGGCCGCAATCTCTAGCCAGCGCGCAGAAGCAGTTGGGTCAGGATCACGCTCGGAAAAAATAAAAACCTACAACTTCCCCCAAAACAGACTCACCGACCACAGACTAAACCAATCTTGGCACAATCTCAAAGATGTCATGGAAGGCGAACTCGAAGACGTCTTCGAAACAACCCTATCCTTCTTCTCCCCTCCTCAACAATAAGGTCATTACAATATTTTTTTGGCTAAATAGCCAAAAACTGAACTTAATGCTAAAATAGCCATCGAACGCAAATTTATAAGTTAAGGAGTTGTACATGGAATTAAAGTCGGTTGGCTATTGGACAGTTAAGGTTGCAAATAAGTATATGATTTTGGTTGCAGGTGAGGTGACCCAAAAAATTCCCCTACCCGTAACAGCCAATACAGTAAGGCTGGAAGATTCCCTGGGCACCAAAATTTGCTACCGTAGTCCCGAAAATTATCTTGAAGTTTTCAGCTCCGTCTCCATCTTGGCAATTTTTGACCCTCGGTTTGACGAACTAAAGCTTGTTGAACCAACTCCCTCAGAATGGTTAGAATTTTTAATCAGCGCGGTCTCCGATCACGAGTCAATACAGCAAGCAAAAAACATTTTGGCAATACTCAAAAATCGCCTTGCTGCACAGCTTGAAGTCCTTAATAAGATCAAAGACAACCTTCCCAAAAATGGCATTGTCAAACAGTCAGCCAATGTCTTGAAAACAATTAATTGGAAAGGCTCAATAATGGAAGTCTGGCGAGCGTACGACAAGGCTTACCCCGATAAATCTTTGTCAATTCAAGAAAAAACCCCAGAAATGATCAAATCATGGCTCAAGAGCTGGTTAACATCTTACTCCCGACCCGAAAACACCACCAGAACTACTGAAAAAAGTGAGGTAAAAGAAAATGACTAATAAAAATAATCTCCCCATCGACGATGGAAGCAACAATCGCGACAATCCCGAACGTGACAATATCCATTGGACTGGCAGCATTCAAGTAAAGCCTGTACGATTCCATGTTGGACCTACCCAAAAACGCCAGTTTCACTGGATCGTATTTGCGCTGGCCCTCCTGCTCTACTTCATCGCCAAGGCAGTTTCAGTCAGCCTCAACTTACCGATCGATATGTATGCTGTGGTAATTATCGTGGCCGCACTTGCTGCCTACCACCACTACTACAAGTAGTTCTCCTCAAACCCAAAAGCCCTCGAATTCGAGGGCTTTTTCATATTTTGACCACAAATCTACCAAAATGTGGTATAATATAGGATATCCCAAATCGCAGTTTTAAAAGGAGCTAAAGATGGCAAAAGATATTACAGATGGAATTGATCTAAAGTGCAAAAAAGCTGGGTGCGAAGGCAAGATTCATGTGACATTCCGTCAATGGTACAAACGTGATTTTATGATTGCAGAAGATGGTAAGTGCATTCAATTTTGCGATGGAAACGCTACCGACTCACCGATTGTGTGTAGTCTTTGCGGATCCCAATACAAATTCAACACTCTCTTCGAAGTGAGTGAAGAAGATCTGGCCGCAATTATGACTTACATTAAAGCTACAGCACCAAAAGCATACCCGTATGTCATCGGTGGTGGAGCATATGCAAGCCCAGGCGGTACTGCAGTCGGCGAAGGTGGAATTTTAATAGAAAACCAACGTAACGATTTAGAAATTAATATCATTACCAACGGCAAAAAACGAACCATCTCGATTTCATCGAAATAAATCCAAAAGTCTCACTGATTTACAGAAGTTTGGCTTAATTTTTTATCTCAACGAAAGGAGAAAAAAATGGAATTCACATGCACAAGATGCACGTCTGAAATAAAAATCATTGGACCATACACACCAAAACTTGCTCGAACAACACGGTTAATAACATCCCATGATGGTTTAAATAAAATGGCAGTAACCAACGACGTTGTACACTGTAGCAATTGCGGTGCCATAAGCCATGTCTTGACGTCAGCCAACTGGCTTGATCTGCTTCTCGCCGATCTAAACGAAGGTTGCTTGCTTGTAATCAAATCACTGACAGATGTCTACCTGATTTATCATACCGAGTACGATGTTAGCAAGCCACTGTACAAACTAGATCAGGTCGAAATCGATCAGTTTGTCTCATTGTGTGGTATCACATTCAAGCAATTAGGCACCTCTAACGGCTCAACCGTTATCGCAAACCTCACAGTAAACGGAAATGTTAATGCAAACATAGTCATTGGTAACGACAACCAGAGTAAAACCACTATCAAAGCAAAAGGCATTGATATCAATGTAATCATGTTAGGAGATGGCTTAATTTTTACAAACAGAAAGTAGCTCATCAACCCAAAAGCCCTCGAGTTTAAACGCTCGGGGGCTTCTTTTTTTGATATAGTCATCAATCCGCCTTTGGCGGATATTACTTGGGTTCTTGAGTTTTTGAGTTCTTCAGTTCTTTAAGTACTTCCAACGCCTTCTCCAACTGATTATCAGCCTTAGGATCTTTCTCATTATATTTAAACTCCACTTTCACATCTGGTTCAAGTCCATCACCATGAATATTTTTTCCAGAAGGAAGCAACCATTCAGCAATAGTAACGTGCAAAGATGAACCATCACCAATTTCTTGTGCTTCTTGTACAGTCCCTTTTCCAAAACTCTTCTCTCCTACTAGCTTAACCCCAAGTCTTTCTTTGAGCGCTCCAGCTAATATTTCTGACGCTGATGCAGAACCTTTGTTGATAAGTACTACAAGTGGCATACCAATTAGTTTTCCTTTGCGATCTACATTAAGAGACTCAGTCCCCTTTCTGTCTCGCTGAGAAACTATCACTCCATCACTTATAAACTCACTACCAAGGTCTACAGCTCTCTGTAGGTATCCACCAGGGTTATTTCGAACGTCTAGAATTACACCAGTAGCTTTTTTTGCTAGAATTTCTTTTACAAATCCTTCCCACTCTGGCAATGTTTTCTCTCCAAACTTGTTTACTCTTATTACGGCTACTTTGCCATTATCAATCCACTCAAGCTCTGTAGAAGGTACATTTATCATGTCGCGAACCAATGCAATCTCTTTACTTTGTTTTTCTTTTACTGAAAATATTGTAAGTTTCACGGTAGTCCCCTTTTCTCCTCGAATCAGATTAACTGCCTCCTCAAGACCAATTCCAGAAGTATCTTTCTTTACTCCCTTAGCCTCATCAACAATTTTCAAGATCAAATCCCCTGCCACAATCCCGGCTTTAGCTGCCGGACTGTCTTTGATAGGGCTCATAACCGCCAAAGTTTTCTCTACATACCCTAGCTGAATTCCGACACCACCAAATTCACCTTTAAGGTCTTCTTTTGATCTTGTATTTTCTACTGGTGGAAAAAAGGCAGTGTAAGGATCGCCCAAAGAAGCAGTCATTCCCTCAGCTGCCCCATACATGAGTTTTTTAGCGTCAATTGCTTCTGGCTTAAGATAGTCTTTCTTCAACCTCTCAAGGACATTATTCATGACCTTGGTGTTTACTTCACTAGGTACATTACTACTAGATAATAGCTGTCTCTCTTTATATACAGAGCCGCCTACAAACGACATTCCAGCAACAAAAATAACAACCAAAAAGTTACGAACGTTCTTCAAGTTCATGGGCAGAGCAATATATATTTTTGTAATTTCAATCCTTACGCCTTATCAGTGAAAGGAAGAAGAGCCAAGTGTCTGGCTTGTTTCACGGAACGTGCCATTCTTAGCTGGTGTTTTTCGCAAACTCCAGTTGTCCATCGGGCAACAATTCTTTTTTTAGGTGAAATACCAATAGCCAAGGATTCTAGATCCGAGTACTTAGGCTCAACTTTTTTAACACAAAAAGGGCATGGCTTTTTGGACTTACGATTTTTTTTCTTTAATATCATTTTCTTGTATTCAATCCGCCTATGGCGGATATTATTAATTATTTAAAATGGGATCTCATCTGTATTGTCTACAGTTGAGGTGGTCTTGGAATCATCTGCACTAAATATCTCTTCAGCTGGTGAAGTAGTACTTGTTGATGTGGTTGGGCTAGGAGCATAAGCAGAAGCGTCAAAGTTAGTGGTATAGTTTCCTGCATTATTACCGTTCTTTGGAGCGTCCAAAGCCATCATTTCTTCAATGACTATTTCAGTAATTTGCTTGTCACTACCATCTTGGGTTTTCCATTGTCTGGTTTGAAGTCTTCCTTCTACAAAAACCTTGCGGCCTTTTTGAAGTAATTGACTACAAATTTCGCCCAATTTTCCCCAGGCTACTATGCGGTGAAACTCAGCACCTTCTTGCTTTTGGCCAGAAGAGTCGGTCCACTCACGATTGGTAGCGATACCAAAGGTACAAACTGCACTACCCTGAGGGGTATATTTTAGTTCTGGGTCTCTTGTTAAGTTCCCTATTAAGGTAACTCTGTTTAAACTTCTTGTGCTCATATTTTTAGAATTAAATTCTAATCATTAAAAATCTTAACATTTTGTCATCCATCTGCAAATCCTTCTCCAGGAGTTTTGCTGACTCTGTGCTACCCTCAATTACCAGCTTAAGGTAATATCCTCGGGACTGTTTTTTAATCTCGTATGCCATGGTTTTGGTTCCCCATTTGTCAGTTTCTACTACCTTCAAACCGCGCTTTTTGCACTTCTCGTTGATCTGCTTCTCAGCACCAACTTCGTTTTCGGAGGTAGGATAAATGACAACGAGCTCATACTTAGCTTCCGCTGAGCCCATGGACTTTGTGTTTTCGGTTGTCTTTTTAGCCATATTTAGCTTATTTTATTAACTTATGTATTCTACTACATATACCCCACCCAAACCAGCCCTAAGGATATAGGCCTATATATATGCTATAATACCCACAGCTTCGCATCTTGATAAATAGGAGAAAGACATGAAATACATACCCGCACTTATTTTTACCATTCCAATCGCAGTTAGCATGGTCAAGTTAATAGATTTAGTGAAAAACTCCACTGGATTAGAGAGCGTCTTAGCTTATGGATTTTGGTTCATTGGATCGTGCTTGTTGCTTATCGCTGCCTTGTATTTTGCAAAAAACAGCTAATTCGCTGACATCATATTACAACTTGATAAATAGGAGAAATTGTATGAATAAAATACCGGTATTTTTAGCAGCTTTACCAACAGTAATTATCATGTCATTGTTAATACGTTCATTGGAAACTGCCAAAGGAATAGAAATTATCTTAATCTTAGGCTTTTTGTTCATTGGATACTGCATAATGCTGGTTGCAGCAATGTATTGGGCAACAAAAAACAAATAAATCAAGAGCCACCGCAAGGTGGCTTTTTTATGCCCCTATCATGTATTCCACGACATCTCCGTCTTTCATCACATATTCCTTTCCCTCCATCCCCACCTTGCCCTTCTCCGCCGCTTCCTTCCAACCACCTAGTGCCACAAAGTCATCATACTTACATACTTTGGCTTTTATAAACTTCTTTTCAAAATCAGTGTGAATTACTCCAGCTGCCTGAGGGGCTCTTGTTCCATCTGTTATCGTCCAAGCTCTAGTTTCGGTAACTCCAGTCGTCAAAAAGCTAATAAGACCTAAAGTTTCGTAAGCTTTACGAATCAATCTATCTAGCCCTGACTCATTTAATCCCATCTCAGCAAGAAACATTTCCGCTTCCTCCTCTGGCAAACTACTTATTTCCGCCTCTATCTTGGCAGAAACACACAAATCTCCTCCGCTCACTCTCAACCTAGCATCATTTTCACTCACATTAAACACTTTAATCTCTTTCTTCGCAGTCAACATACACAAATCTTTCACCAGCTCCAGCTCATCAAAAGCCAAAATCTCCCTTGCGGGTTTATTTTCATTTAAACCAACCCAAAGTCTCTCAACTAATTCTTTTTTCTTTAACTGTCTTGGGTCCTTGAGTTCTGGAGTTCTAGAGTTCTTTACTTTATCTACTGTTTCCAAATCCTTAAGTATCAGCTCAGTTTCTATTACTTCGTAGTCAGTTTTTGGATCAACACTCCCCTCTTTTACAATTTCTTTATCATTAAAGTCGCGCAAAACCTGAAGTATTACGTCCACCTCTCTAATATGTGTCAAAAACTTGTTTCCAAGACCAGCTCCAGTAGCAGCTCCAGCTACAAGACCAGCAATATCTACAAACTCCACAGTAGCAGGAACAATTTTGACACTACTAGACATCTTAGCTAGCACCTCAAGACGCTTATCTGGAACCTCAACAATACCCACGTTCGGCTCAATGGTGGCAAAGGGATAATTGGCTACCAAAGCTTGCTGCTTCTTTAGAAGCGCATTAAATAACGTCGATTTCCCGACGTTTGGCAACCCCACAATCCCTACTTTAAGTGACATCAGGCTATTTTAACGTAAAACCCCGCCTATTGCAGCGGGGTTAAGAGTTTTGAATACCAACGAGATTGAAGATAGGATTTATTCTTTTTGTATGCGATTATCGCTTCATAGTCACCTACTTCAGCCAAAAAATCAAAAACATCAGCAATCCTATATCTGTTATTTGAGGCATGAACAATAATTTGAGCTGCAATGTCAGCCAAAACAAGATTCGGATCGTCCATGCCACACAAAATAAACTGATGGCTTCTTTCTGATAGATTAAAAAACCTATCTTCTTTTGAGTATTTATTAAAGAATTTCTTCATACTCCTATCAGATGACTTTATTTGAACAGGTAATGTATAACTATTTCCTCCTAGCTTCAGTCTGTCTCCAAACAAATCAGTTACTTTTACATACATATCATAACCATGTTTGTCTTCTGGGCTGTTTTGAACTGTTTCAGTTACTGACAACACCCAGGGTCTATCAGAAAACACCATCCAAACTAATTTTGTGGATATTTGACCTCTCTCATCAGGATCGGTAATGTCAGGCTGCTTTTTCAAATAGTCATCTCCTTTATAAAAGAACTTGGACTATTCTATATCAAAGAGTCGTATTTAAGCTATTACTTATTTTCTTCGCATTCCTTATATTTATTCTTAAAACTTATTATTTCTCGCCATGGCTTCTTTCTATCAATCACCAGCTTCCATCCCAAAAGCTCAATTCCTATCAAAGCCACCCACCATCCTGGAAGTATGGGCAAAATCATCCCAGCAATTCCAAAGATAATTAGGAAAATTCCCAAAGCTGTTCTAAGTGTGGTGATGGTCTTCTGATACATGAATAGATATCAGTATACCCTACTCGTTTTATCTACCCAAGATAAAGCGAACGAGTCTCTGCCAGAAAGTTAATTCTCTTACTTCTGGAACCACAACTTCTTCGTTTACAGACGGAATGGTTATTACTCTCTCCTCTGTCTCTGTTGGAGTTGGGGTAACTACTGCGGGAGTTTCAGTTACTCTACTTAATACACTTCCTCTGGAAGTTCTAATACCAAACACACTTCCATTAGCACCTACAGTAATTTTTCTCTCATCCGAAAAAGGTCCAGGCATACAACCATTGTTAGCTTTTACAGCTGCATAATATGTTCCAGCTGGTAACATGTTGATGTTTACAGATCGAGAGTTGTTATCTCCAAAGTTCGACATACCATATATATATTTACCAGGTTGGTTACCATAAGCCAAAGTCCAAGAAGTTGCACCAGATACTTCATTCCAACCAACTTCAATTTCACTAGCACCAGACTTTCGAACAAAAGAAAATGCAGCTTTTGCAGGAACTGAATTATTACAAACAGGAGCACTAGCAGGAGAAGATCCATAACCAGCAAAAACAGAAGATGCAAATACCGAGAGTAAAGAAACAGAAAGTACTGAAGCACTTGTAACTCCTACAAACTTTATTTTGTTGTTTTTCATTTTGTCTTATAACCTTTTTAATAAAGGTAAAAATATATGTAACTGCTGAGATTGTAGCATAACTTTCTAAAAGTAAATACCATTAAATATTATAGAGTGCATTTATGCGATGTTTCGTATATAATCCGCGTTGCTATGAGCCGAAAACTTATCATAATTATCCCTTGTTTAAACGAAGAAACCACACTACCCCTGGTGTTTTGTGATATTCCTCACAGAATAGACGGCATAGACACTATAGAAACTCTTATAATCGATGATGGCAGTAGTGATAAAACCATAGAAGTAGCAAAAAGTTTGGGTGTAACTCACATAATAAAAAACACCAGAAACCGCGGACTCGCCAAATCTTTTTCCCTCGGTATCAACTCTGCTCTCTTTCACGGCGCCGACATAATAGTAAATACAGATGGAGATAACCAATATCCTCAAGGAGAAATTTCTGCTTTAGTACTACCAATAATAGAAGGTAGGGCCGACATTGTCATTGCCGACAGGCAAACAAAAAATATCGCCCACTTCTCCCCTCTCAAAAAACTTCTTCAAAAGGTTGGCTCGCAAGCCGTCTGCAAACTAGCAGGTATAGACGTCCCTGATGCAGTCTCTGGATTCCGAGCCTATTCACGCCAAGCCGCCATGGAACTCAATGTCGTTACCGAGTTTTCATACTGCACCGAAACAATCATTCAAGCAGGCAAAAAGAAACTAAAGGTTCTTTCAGTTCCCGTCACCACAAACGAAAAGACCAGAGAATCTAGACTTTTTAAAAATATTTATCAGCACATGCGCCTCACTGGCTCTACCATGGTCCGCGTCTACGCTATGTATGAGCCCCTCAAAACTTTTTTCAATGTCTCTGCCATTTTTCTCTTTATTGGTACCGTCTTTTTTCTTCGCTTCTTCTACTACATGACACTCGGAAACGGCGCGGGTCACTTACAATCTATTCTCTTTGGAGCCGTTATGTTCCTTGCTGGTTTTCAGATCTTTATCCTTGGCCTCGTCGCCGACCTTATCGCCGGCAACCGCAAACTTATAGAAGAAGTCCTCTATCAGCAACGCCGCCAAAACTACAAAAAGCAATGAGGATAACAATGATCAGTACCCTTCCGCCACTGATCGGATTAAGCCCTTACACTGTTGGGTTGGTGTCAGCTTTATCGAAAAAAATTGAAATTGATTTTATTGGTTTCAAAAAACTCTATCCAGATTTTCTTTACCCAGGTGGATGCATAGATAAAAATGGTAAAGCGCCAAAATTCAATAAAAATGTGAATGTAAACAACTCCTTGGTGTGGTGGAATCCAATTACTTGGATCACATCTGGACTTTCAATAGATACAAAAATAGTTCACGCTCAATGGTGGAGTTGGTTCCTTGCCCCAGTATTTTTAACAGTATTGGGAATAGCAAAATTAAGAGGCAAAAAAATAATTATTACAATACACAATGTTAAACCCCACGAAAAAGAGTTTTATAAAATTTGGCTAAATAATTCGGTTATATCTCTAGGTGATGAATATCTTGTTCACAATCAATCAAACAAAGTTCTGTTTCAAAAAACCAACAATACAAAAAAACCTATCCATGTCTATCCAATAGGAATTACAGAAATAAAAAAATCAAATGTGCCAACAAGCGTACTTAGAAAAAAATATAAATTTGATAAAAACGACAAGATAGTTTTATTCTTTGGGAATATAAGAAACTATAAAGGTTTGGACATTCTAATTAAGTCAGTTAAATTTATAAAAAACAAAAATATCAAACTATTTATAGTGGGCAAACCATGGAAAAACTTTTCAAGTTACAACAACTTAATTAAGAAAGAAAAAATAACCACAAGAATACATAAAATACTTGAATATGTACCAGAATCAAAAGTTGCAGAAATATTTAAACTCTCAAACGTAGTAGTACTGCCATATACAGATTTTGAGTCTTCTTCTGCTGCGGGCACACTGACTATAAATTTCCACAAACCACTAGTAGTTACTAATGTTGGAGGATTAACCAACCTAGTATCTGACAAAAACACAATATCTGAACCAAATAACCCGTTAAATCTCTCCATAAAAATTGATTACGCGTTAAGGAAGCAAAGCTGGCTGTCAACAAAATCCAAAGAGATAAAAAACCAAATGATGTGGAACAAGATTGCCAAAAAATACCTACTAAATGTATACATATGAAACCTTTAGTCTACATAATAATTGTAAATTGGAATGGCATTAAAGATACCATTGAATGTTTAGAGTCACTAAAAACAATTAAGTATACTAATTACAAAGTAGTTCTAGTAGACAACGGTTCAAAAAACAATGAAGGTGGAAAAATTAAAGAACAGTTCCCTGAAATAATATTAATAAAAAATTCAACAAACACTGGTTTTGTGGTAGCTAACAATCAAGGTATTAAAAAGGCACTGGTAGATAAAGCAGATTACGTACTGTTATTAAATAACGATACTGTAGTTTCAAATAATTTTCTTAATGTTTTAGTTGAGTTGGCTGAAAAAGACAAAAAGATTGGTGTGGTTACCCCAAAAATTCTTTACTATAAATCGGACAAAATATGGTCCATGGGAGGATATGTTTCAAAAGTAACAGGAATAAGCAGGATGATCGGTAAAGGAAAGTTATCTCAATACTTTATAGACTACATTGAGCCTGAATTTGCCACAGGTTGTGCTTTTCTGGTAAAAACAAAAATCTTAAAAAAAGTTGGTCTACTTGACCATATTTATTTCGCATATTATGAAGATGTTGACTGGAGTTTTCGAATAAGAAAAGCTGGTTACAAAATTGTTACAAATCCAAACAGTATTATTTATCATAAAAAATCTGCTAGTGCAGGAATAGCTGGAACTAGCAAGTTCAGCTCTATACAAACATATTATTTAGCTAGAAATTCAATAATTTTCGCAAAAACAAATTTACACTCAGTAGATAAAATTATTTATTTAATAGGATCATATTCAATTAGGGTTATTTACTTAATATTAAATTTTAATAAATTAATCAATTTTAAATACCTATATAAAGGTCTTGTAGATGGATGGAATTATGAAAAATAATATAGTTGCAATATTTATTATATTTCTGCTAATCATCTTTGGAAATATTAGTAATATTTTTGGAAACAATTGGTTCTTACACCCAGATGAAACAGGATCATACTTTGTAGCTCAAAATATCTACAAAACAGGAAAAATTATCTATACCAATAAATACAATAGTTTGTATAAAACAACTGCGTTTACACCTGCAGATCTATACTTCAATGGTAAATATGACCTGCCAAGAAAGCCAATAGCATACTATTTATTAATATCACCAAGTTTTATATTAGGGGAAAATGGACCATTTTATCTAAGTTTTCTTATATCTGTTTTTTCAGTCATTTCAATATACTATTTATCTTTAAAATTTACTGATAATCATAACATTGCTACAATTGCATCGATTGTGTGGTCTTCTTCTGCGTCTTTCTTATATTGGTCAAATTTTTTATATGGCAACTTATTGTCAATATCTTTATTGTTTATAGGTATTGGATTTTTATTAAACAAAAACGAATTAAATAACAAATTCATATACGGGTCAATATTATTAGCAATGTCAGTTTTAATTAGATACGAATTTATATTATTTACACTACCTGCAATAATTATGTTTTCAATATTTAAGATTAAAAACTCCAAAAGAATTACAATATTTTTTTTAGCAATATTTTCGTCAATAATATTACTGATTCCAATTTCAAATTACAAAATTTTCGGGTCAATAATACCAACATCATACATGAATGATTTATCTGAATATGACAAATCAAATTTAAATACAAAACAAAACTTATACCAAAACAGTTTAAACAAAATCATTTATGGCTTTAAAAGCGTATACACCCGGTTTCTATCCAATGATTTCAAACCAAACTGGAACAGAATATATAATAATTTTCATACAAACATTGCAGAAGGAAATGTATTAATTTACGTATTAGGTTCTATTGGAATAATTTTATTCATACTAAATAATAAAAATAGCAATCAAAAAAAGTTAATCGCAACCGCACTTACAATTGCAGTTTTATATTGGAGCTATAACACATTAGGTGGATATCATTGGGGAGAAGGTTCTGAAGGAATAGGTCTTGTGTACACCAGATACTTATTGGTTACAGTAGCACTTTATTCAATTTTCACAGCCATTTTTATTAATTTTCTTATTAAAAAATCAAATGGTAGATTTATTAGCAAAATTGTTATTTTATTATTACTTGTTCTTCATGTTTTCCAATCTGTTCAAATTCTATTCTATAAAAATAATAATTTGATTCAATCAATATCTCAAAAAAATGATCTTCTAAAAATCAATAACATAGTAAATCAACTGCCTACTGACTCAGTAATTGTAACCAACCTACTAAGTAAGGGAATAAATAATATAACAGTACTAGACTATCAAAAAATTCAGGAAATTGATGAAATTAAAATTAAAAATACAACAAATTATATAGAAAATTTACTGATAAACAAAACAGATGTTTATCTACTAGAAGCTTTTACACACAAAGCTAGTTATTTAAATATTGAGGAAAATTTATCAAAAAATAACGACATAATATCTACTGGAACAGATACTGAAATTAAAACTAAAAATTTTGGTGATCTAAAATTAACAAAATTAGTCTTCAATAAGTGATTCATGATTGTATCTAATTTCTAGAAATTTTAAAAAAGATAAAATTGGATAAAAACTTCTGACTATAGCAATAATTAACCCATGGACACCATCCAAATAACCTCTTTTGACTATCAACCTTCCAAAAAACTGTTTATTGACTTCAAATATTAGTTCAAAAATAAGAGGCAACATGCCTTTACCTTTTGAATACTTTTTGTAAATCTCCTTCGCTTCCAATTCAGTGTATGTATTATAACCGGATATTGTGTCTGAAATTTTATTATGGGAATAATGAAGTATTTCTCCTTTCTTTATTTCACCCAAACATTTTTTATCGATATTAATCTTTTCATGTACTGTGCCATTAAATTTACAAAATTTTCTGTTATACAATCTATGTCTTGGATACCTACAATAACCAGATCCTCTTACAAGTTTTCCATACATGTAGTCAGTCTCATACATAACATAAGCATTTACAGATTTATTTAAAAAATTAATACTTAATAACGACACAGAGAGTTCTTCATTAATCACTTCATCAGCATCTATATTCAATATCCAATCATTTGAAGCTTTTTTTGCAGCAAAATTTTTCTGGTCAGTATAACCTTTCCACTTATTTTCATAAAAAATTACATTCTTATATTTAGAACATATTTTTTTTGTTGAATCACTACTAAAACTGTCTACAACAATGACTTCATCAACAAACTTAAGAGAGTTCAGACAACGAGCTATGTTTTTCTCTTCATTAAAAGTTATAACTGTCGCCGATAAATTCCTCATCTTTTTATATATTTAGTAATAATAAATCCGAGAACGATTATTTCACTCAGCAGTACCGACACAGACGACACCACAAATCCATATCTTGGCATTACCAGTAGGTTAATAAGTAGACTACAAACTAGTCCCACAGAGACCGCATAAAAAACTTGTTTCTGTTTGTGTCGAGCAAAGAGCAGATTACTAGCAAAGATTCGGAAATAGTTAACCACCCCAGCCCAAACCAATATGGCCATGGCGGGCGCAGCCGATAGATAGACCGAGCCATATATGGCTTTTACAATTTGGCTTTGAAAAATTGTAATAAACGCAGCCAAAGGCAAAAGTCCTATTACCGAGTAGGTAATCACCATTCTAATGAGCTTTCTAAGAGTTTCTTGCTTCTTCTCTTGAATCAGTACATTGATACGAGGGAAAATAGCATTGTTGATGACATTGATACTCTGAAAGGCAAAAAGAATTTTGTAAGCAGCCTGGTAAAATCCCACTTCCCTACTCCCAAAGAACTTACCTATTAGTAGTGTGTCTGCGTTCGCATAAATTGTCCCCACTACCGCAAGCCCCATAAATGGCACTGTTTCTCGTAGTATTTTCTCCCAAAACTCTTTTTCAAAAAGTACTTTTATTTTTACCTTCATTCCCCTAGCAAGCAAGATAGAAACAATTAGCGAAACAATAGTCGTAACAGCATAAGCAAGCACCACCTGCATCGCGCTCCCTTTAAGAGCAATAACTCCCAAAGCCGAAACAAGAATTCCTAAGTAATAAGTAATTCTGGCTACAAACACATACTGCATTTTTTCCCAAGCCGAAAAGATGGCGACAAACACTCCAGAAAGATTCTGACTAAGATTGTAAAGCAACACCGCCAAGATCATAGATCTTGTAGTATTTGTCGGTACAAAAATAAAACTCAAGAGAATAAGTAAAGTAATAAGAAGAGACAGACTAATCTTTAACCCCAACAAGTTCCCCAAATATTTTTCTGTTTCTTTTTTGTTTTTTGCTACATCTCTAGTGGACACAGTGTTTAAGCCAAAGTCACCAGCAATCATAAACAACGCTACGTAAGAAAAAGCCAAGTTAAAAGCTCCAAAATCTTTTGGACCTAAGCATCTTACTAGCCCTATAGTGACACCAAACATTACCACCTTAGAAATGAGTTCAGTGATGCCAAGCCAGAAGGCACTTTGTACTAGAATAATGCGGTTTGACATGGTACGATACTACCACATAATATGAAAAATAATAATATGAAAAATATATTGAATTCATCGCTAAATTTTGTTAGAAATCTCACAAAATCTAAGGAGTTTATGACTCTAAACAAAACAGGCCTATATGCTTCCATATTAGCTTTTATCACCATCGTTGTTATGGGCATTGCTCTCCGCTACTTCGGACCATTTGGCAGAAACTCCATTTACGAATTCAAACCCACTCTTCCAAACACCGAAAGTTTTCTCTCACTAAACAAAACAGGTGACAAACTAGAACTTGGCGGACTCCTTCTCAAAAACAAAGTTACTCGATTCTCCCTAGATAATCAAAAATATTTAAAAGACATCAAAGTTGCCCTCAACTACAAACCAGGTCAAAAGGAAATAAAAATTGGAGTCAGAGCAAACGAAACGGATCCTTTCATCTACAAGTCTCTCTTCTTTGACCCTATCAATAGTCTTTCCTGGGCCAAGATTCAGTCAAATGGTATGACTTTGTTCCAAAAGACCAAACAATTCGACTCCATCCCTGCATTCCTCAGTCAGCTAACTCCAGACAAAAAGGTCGGACTCTACCAAATAAATGTTAACGACCTCATTCCTTTCATATACCCTAATCTCAAACAAACCAATACTGTCATCACTGCCCCTATCCGCGGCAATGCCACTATGTACGTCTTAGTTTCCAAAGGCGACTTAAACATCAAAGTCAGCAAACAAGACTTAAACATGACCGACGGAGCCGACTCCCTCAGCCTTTCCTTGTCTCTTAATAATATAAAGGTTACCGAAGCCAATATCCCAGACGATGGCTTTGCCGACAGAAGCAAAAGCAAAACAGCTGCTCAGACAACCAGTCTCTCTGTACCAAAAGCCAAACCAGGTGTCTACAAGCTAGATATTAAGTTCGACAGTGCTGGCAACGACGGCCTAATATCTAAGATTGAGGTCAACCAAGCCAAAGTAGTCTTTGGCGGCTCTGTACTAATCTGGAACGGTGCCCCAACCGCTTTCTACACCTTTGACCCAAAAATTGTTACTTCTACCTCTTGGGCTGATGCTATCCAAAACCTCAAAGTCGACGACAAAGCTGATCTAGCTATTAAAGACATCAAAAACAAATTCAACTTTGATCTGGCCAAAACTATGAAGGGTAAACCAGCTGAAGAAATCTACAAAGTTTTCTCACCAAAAGGTAATATCAACTTCGGTACTGGTAGTTACTTCTCCTTCAACCCAGACACCTACTTCGATCCAAAAATAATTAAGGCTCAAGTGCTAAACACCAATAGTGTTCAAGCAGATATCGAAAAAAACCTAGACTTTATCCTTACCACTCTAAACCCCAACAAGGAACAAGACTACTGGCTAATGTCCGAACTAAACTTTAACCCTGCAGACTTTCAGCTCAAGGGTGACAAAATCTTCTTCTCTCTAGAAGTACCAGATTTGGACAAGCAAGGCGGATCTCTAGAGCTAGGTGGACTTACAGTAACCCTTATTTCCAAATAAGCCTATGCGCCGAATACTGGCGGATCTCTTCTCCATCTCACTAGTCTTTTATTTGCTGATGTTTTTGCTGGAAAATATTTTCCCCAAAATCATCAGCAATGTCTTTAATCTTAACTACTTACTAATTCCCGTCATGATCTTTGGCGTTCTCTCAGCGCTGCTTCCTCTACCAGAAAGTGAACAACCAAAAGACGAGTACAAAAGATCAGACCTCTGGTGGTCCTTACTTCTTTCTATTTTGGGCGGCGCACTTATCTACTACAAAATCGACTTACAACCTACTCTCCGCATTAGCATCTCTCTCCTCTCTACTCTCCTTATTGGCCTTATGTCTGTCCTCATAATTTTGCCCGAAGACTACGAAATCTCCGTGCCAAAAATTAAGTGGTGGATATCACTAATCCTTATTCCTGTTTTAATTTTTGGCTACTCAAAAATAAATTTCACTTCACAACCAACAGTAATTGAAGAAACCATCATCAGAAAGTCACCTGATCTTTACCAAATAATTCTTATCAATAGAAGTGAGGACAAAGACTTTGGCGAAACCTATCGCCAGCTAATAGTAAACAATGACTACAAAAACATCACCACAGTTAGCACAGATACCTACCCCCAGACCACTTCTCAAGCCACTGTTATCTTTAGCCCGGAAGACGCTAGTGCCGGCCAAGAAATCGCCGATCTACTGCACCAATCCATCCCAAATGTACAGACCATGCCACCTAGCAAAAACATTCCTCAACAAATAATTATTATCCTAAAGTGATTTACCTTATCTTTGCTTTTTATCTTCTTGCTCGTCTTTACCCTTATTTTTTCTCACCCGTTCCCCTAGGCTACGACGCCGGACTATACATTTATCTATGGCAAAAATATAGTGAGCTAGGCTTGGTTCAGTTTACTAGCCTCCCCAAGTGGCTAGTAGAAGTCTATCCTCCCTTTATCGCTATTGTCGGCAAGCTATTCGGTCTACTCGCCTCCCCTGCTACTTTTGCTATTCCCCTATCAATAATTATTTCTTCTGTACTATTCCATGCAGTTTATTTATTTGTCGCCAAAAGGTACGACAAAAACACCACCCTCTGGATAATGTTTTTCTTGGCTGCATCCATTGTCCAATACAAATTTTTCTGGTGGTTTTATATCAAAAATATTCTTGCTCTCGCCTTTGTTTTTTATTATCTGAACTTCAAAAACCAGAAGCCCTACCTCAGCTACCTATTTGTAGTTCTCACAATCCTTACTCACCAGCCCACCTCAATAATTTTATTTTTGGCGATTATCTTTAGTAACAGTTTTTCCTCTCTAATCCCCTTCTTTGCTACCTTCACCCTTTACTACATACCAAACTTCAGTCTTACAGTTGCCCCGTTCCTCCCAGGAGTTTCTTCTACAATTGGTGAAGCTTCTGGAACTTTTTGGAATATCCGAGAATCTCTTTTCTACATGCTCCACTATCTCCCTTTTTCTCTCTACGGACTATACGTAAATAGAAAAGCCAAAAATAAATTAGTTCCACAACTAGCCCTAGTCTCTTTTCTTATTCCCCTTTTTGGATTATTTTTATCTCGTCGCTTCATCCCTTTCTTTGATATTTTTGCTCTAATACTGGCAGGCCTAGGTGCTAGCAAATTTTTCAAAGATTTTCCCAAATTAAAATACTTTTATATCCACCTAGTTATTATTTCTATAAGTTTATTCGTGTTCCAATACTCCGCTGCAGCCATAAATATAGATGAATTTGAGGAAATTAAGTTGCTGACTACCACCCCATCTTCTGCCTCCATTTTGGTTACTGATAATGAGTACACACCTTGGATATATGGCTACACAAACCGTCGTTCTATTACTCCAGGGTTTGGTGAATTTGATATTTACTGGACAACCTATGAGTGGCAACAATACTGGCTCTCCGGCAATCAAACTTTAGAGATTTCTCTTCTCCAAAAACTTCCTCAACCTCTCTATATTTGGAAAGGCGACAAAAATGCCCTCACAAAGTTTTCTTTGCAAGGGCCTTGTTTTGAACGCTTCTCTTGGCACACTTATCGCTTTGTGTGCCAGCAATAACTATTTCTTTGCAGCGTCTCCCGCTATCATTTTCATAGCATCCTGAACCGTTGTCATAAACTGAGCAGGGAAAATAATTGTCGAATTCTTTTCTACCGAAATCTCGGCCATGGTCTGTAAGGTACGGAGCTGCAATGCCACTGGGTGAGCAGAAATAACATCAGCTGCCTCAGCAAGCTTCTGCGCAGATTGGAACTCTCCTTCTGCTGCTACCACTTTGGCTCTTCGCTCTCTTTCGGCTTCAGCTTCTTTGGCCATAGCTCTTTGCATATTGTCTGGCAAGGAAATATCTTTTATTTCTACAGCAGTCACTTGTGCACCCCATGGTTCGGTGTGAGTATCAATAACCTTTTGAATCTGTTGATTTATTTTTGTGGTCTGAGACAAAAGCTCATCAAGAGTAAACTGACCAACTACGTTTCGGACTGTGGTCTGAGAAATTTGATTGACGGCATTATAAATATCATCAATGGCCACTACTGACTTTTGGGGATCCACAATGTGGTAATAAGCTACAGCGGCAATATCTATAGACACATTGTCTTTGGTAATAATTTTTTGCGAAGGAATTCCCATGGTAATAGTACGAAGTTGCACTTTTCTCATCACTTCCAAAAAAGGAATCAAAATAATAAGCCCAGGTCCACGAACGCCGACTACTCTACCCAAGAAGAAAACCACCCCTCTCTCGTACTCTTGGACGATCTTTAGGCTAGCAAATAACACAAACAGAATAATAGAAACTATTGTGAAGTTCATACTCTCTAGTATATTCCTATTTGTCTTTTACCGTAACTCCCATAGCTATTAGCTGATCGCGAAGTCTATCCGCCTCTGCCCAGTTCTTCTCGGCTCTAAATCTCTCCCTCTCCTCCACCATTTTATTTATATCTTCATTATCTTGAGTTCTTGATTCCTTGAGTTCTTGAGTTCCCAAATTTAGCCCCATCACCTTATCAAACTCTAGTAACAAATATTTTTTCTCTTCGTCGGCCAGATCACCCTTCATCATCTCCCAAACTACTGCTAGAGCCTTTGGCATATTCAAATCATCCTCCACCGCTTCAGCAAATTTACTTATAAATACTTCCACATCTTGAGCTCTTGATTCCTTGAGTTCTAGAGTTCTTGACATGAAATTTACCAATTTCATATACGCCTTCTCCGCCCCCTCTATCGCTTCCCAAGTAAAGTTCATTTGTTTTCGGTAGTGCGCAGTTAGGTACAGATACCGAAGTGCCATGGCCGAATACCCTTTCTCTACTATGTCACTGACTCTATAAACATTCCCCAAGCTTTTACTCATCTTCTTTCCATCTACCATCAAAAAACTGCTATGAAACCAATATTTCACAAATGGCTTCTTACCCGTGCCTGCTTCACTCTGAGCAATCTCATTTGGGTGATGAATAGAAACGTGATCTTCTCCTCCAGTATGCAAATCTATTTGCTCACCCAAGTACTTCATACTCATCGCCGAACACTCTATGTGCCAACCAGGAAATCCATCTCCCCAAGGGCTGTTCCAATGCATTACATGATCTTTATGTTTACCAACAGTTTTAAACCACAAGGCAAAATCAGCAGGACTCTTTTTGCTATTATCTGTCACCACTTCTTCTCTCACTCCCACTAGCTTTTCATCTATAGACTGGCCAAAAAGTTTTCCATAATCAGGGAATCTACTCACATCAAAATAAACTGCTTCTGGAGTGTCGTAGGCGTATCCATTGGCAATTATTTTCTTGATTAGTTCTATCTGATCTTCTACATGTTCCGTAGCTTTGCACTGAATAGTGGGCCGAATAATATTGAGTGAGTCCATTTCTTTTAGGAAATAATCTGTGTACTCCTCTGCTACTTGCCATACTGTTTTCCCGTACTTCATAGCCCCCTTCTCTAGCTTGTCTTCGCCTTCGTCTCCGTCAGAAACCAAGTGACCTACATCGGTAATATTTTGAACATGAGTAACATTTAAGTTTTCAGTGTTTTCCAAAACTCTTTTGAGAATATCGTCGTTGACATATTTACGGCCGTGACCAATATGAGGAAAGTCGTAAACCGTAGGGCCACAAGCATACATTCCCACTTCACCAGGTTTACTAGGAACAAACTCTTCAGTTTGTTTGGAAAGAGAATTAAAAATCTTGAGCATGCTCTATTTTAACCCAAAAAAAAGCGCTCTCAACTAAGAGAGCGCTAGGAACACTAAACCGCAACCAAAACTGGAACTCTTTTCCTCATTCCTGTAATTACATCGGCCAGAACATCTAATAATTCAATCATTAAATTGAGCGTATAACTCGAATTGTAAAACTTTCGAGCCAAATCCTTAGAATCAAAGACAAGTTTTAAAACCAGCAATATTCCAGTTACAAAATTAGGAACATATTCTTGTTTTGGATCCACATGCTCAACGCTAAAGGCAATGCTAAGATCAGGAATTTCTAGCATTTCATAAATAATCTGCAAGTGGTCAGATACAGAAACTGAATCGTACTTGTCATTTTTCAAATATCGAATCAAAAGATCTGGACAATACTTATCAGTTTTAATGAAATAATTAGCAAGTGCCAACCCAAAGAGCATGCCATCTAGCATTTCTCCTTTATCTATGGCGCGACACTCCATGTACCTTTGGACCAAACTTAATAGGCCGTTATCAAACTCTTCCATACTACTCACCTCTTGAAATCGAAGTATCTTTAACTTCCATCAACGTAAACTTCAGACCATTTAGTAACGCATTAAATGACGAAACGTATACTCCAATAAATAAATCACTTCTCCCCTTGGCGGGATAAAATTCAATAATGCTCAAAAAAGCTTTCATTGTAATCTCATAACCCATTCTCATAGCATTGACATAATCCGTTCGAAAATCTACCTCAAACAACCTTCCGGATGTAGTAAACATTTCATCCCGAACGACAATGTCTTTAGTAGTCTTGAGAATTTGAAAATGCCTCTGAAGTGAAAACTTAACATTACTTACATCAAGTAGGTATTTGTCAAGCTCACGAGAAAAACCGTTTTCATTTCTTGCAGACAAAAGAGCAATTTTAAAACCAAGCTCCAGCCCCTCGAGAAATTGACTTTTCATATCATCTGGGCACTTACCAAATTCTTTGATCAAAAAAACTACAGGATCATTATCTTCCATCACACACTCCTTGTAAAGGTTTAGTTATAGGGTATTTTACCACGATTGGTAAATCTTTTCCAAAAATGCCATTTCTCCATATATCCAAGCCACGTAGCGGTTGTATAGATTCACCTCACTTTCAGCCTCAATAATGTTCCTAGCGAGAGACTCACAAGGAATTAAGAGGTTCTTAATGGCAAGTGCGTAATACTTACCAGGGTGTCCGTAGCGCAAGCCTGAGTTTGGGATCTTTGACTCATCCAAAACAATCTTACCGTCCGAAAGACTTTCAATTTCTTTGACAAAATCAGGAGTAGGCCAAAACGGACTAGTTTGGTTTTGCAAAAAGATCCATAAGTAGCTATCTTCACTTATAAATGGTCTTCCCTGTTCTTCGTAAACTAAAGCAAAATACAAACAAAAATAGGCACCAGCTATATAGGCGTCACGACATTTGGGTAAATTTTTCAGTTCAAACACTTTCTCCAAAACATGAATCTTCAGCATTGCGTTCAAATTATCAGAATTAAACATAATCCTCCATGTAAAAGATCAAACTAGGCTCAAAGTTTCTGACCCATTATATTACACCCCAGTCGACCTACTATTCCTTCTGTCTATCTGTTTCCCCGTGAGATCCTCTCGCAAGCCGAGCCATCATCTGTTGCAAAAAAGACTCCTTCTTCTGCTTTTCGACCTGCTTCTTTTGATCGGATTGCTGCTTTTCCTCCATCTTCTCTCTGTTTACTTGAGCATCAACTTGTTTTTTGTGTTCAATATATTCTTGTAGGCGGGACTTTACTTCATTAAACTGTCTTTTTTCTGACTGCTTCTTCATAGCCTGCTTTTGCTCAGTAGCAGGATCTTTTTGTTGCTTCTTCTCACCCAAGTCAGACTGGATAAGACCGGCCGGAGCGCTAAGGATCTGTTCTATAGAATCAGTGGCAATATCTGTAGCAGCTTTTGCCGTACCTTTTACAACACCTTTACCCAGTTCAAATAAGTCGCCAACAACTTGCTGGCCAATTCCTCCCAAAGCAGACATAGATTAATTTAACCACAAAAAATGGTCCCGAACTTCGGGACCATTCAAAAAAATCACTCAACAAAGAGATAGTCACTCAAACCGTCTGGCCCACCAAGCTTACCCCATTGGGGTTGAACCTTGAGCACTTCCATCAATTCATCTGCCCTGTCTTCCAAGAAGACCCTTTCTTCTTCAACAAAGTCACCTTTTGTAAAGACAATTAAGTCGCCTTCCATAACGACACCACGATCAGTAGAAAAGCAAATCTTCACTGCTTCCTCAAAACATTTTTCCTCAATGGTTTGGTTTACAACGGATATTCTTATGACAAACCCATCACTTCCTTCTCGACGACCTTGCCCTTCAAAACGCATAACAAATAATCCACCCCTATCTATTTCTTCATACCATGCTGGCAACATAAAAGCCTCCTTAAAAAGTTAATATTACAGGCTTATTATAATCCTATACTTCCCAAATTTCAAGCTCTAGGATATAATCCACACACGCACATTTTAAACCTAAGAAGGAGGCATTTTGAACCAATACAACCACTTATATCTTGGCGTTAACTATGCAGTACTCGCCCCAGGAAGACAGATAAAAACCAAAACTGAAAATCACATTCTTTTTACCGATGGCTCGCAAGTAGATCTCGACACGGGACAAGTAATTGATCTTGCCGAACAAGATGAAAAATTTTTGGTGGTAATTCCACTCTCACAAGGATTAAATCACTTCAACCTTGGTGACCTGAACACTGCACCAAAAGCAATGGCATGGACCAGTTCAAAACTAAAAATTAACTATCCAGGTCCAGTCAACATTATCCCCAGCTTAAACGAAATATTGACAGTCCACGAAAATAAATACTGTACAGCCGTAAAACTAGGCACCGAAGAAGTTATTGTTACAGCCGTTGCCATGGACGAGGTTAGCTATTTCCACGATCAAAAGAACGGCACCAACACTCCAAACTTCGACTACAAAACCAAGAACTTCCCCGCCATAAACATCTGGGCACCAGTGAACACAACTGTTACTGGCGAAGCTACAGCTTTAAACTTTTCCAAGTTAAAGCACATTGATATGAAAGTAAACATTGTAAACGGCCAGCTGGCCACCGAAGACATCTTTGTCGACGGAGAAGGACATCTATCTCTAAGTTTAGTTTCAACGCCACTAATTGGCGTAAATCAAATAGGTGATGTTAATATCGTCACAAGCGGCCAAGTAGATAAAATTGATGTAATTGGTACGGGAGATGTTCGCGTCATCTGCAAGGATGCTGGCAATATCAGCGTCGATGCGGGTGGCGAAGCATATGTCTCGGCCAGTAATGTTGACGGTCTATATATTGCAGCAGCAGAAGACGTTACTGTCAATATAGCTAACAACACTGATTTTATTGTAGTAAAGTCTGACGGCAGCATAAACATAAACGGCGGAAAATACAAAGAAATCACAAGTCTAGAAGCAGAGTTCGATATTTCCTTAGACGTTGAATCCTTTGAAATAGCTGTGGTTAAATGTGGTGGCAATTTGAATGTCAAAGCCAATATCGGCACTCAAAGCATCGCTGCTTCAAGCAAGAAAATCGCCAAGTTGACACTTGCCACTGCCAATGTTGTAGATGTCAGGGCTGAAGAAATCTCCATAATGGCCTACGAATACCTCAAAGACCCTATTGTTCCTGCCAACAACCCCAACAACTTCATCTCCTATCGTGGTGCGTAACCCAAAAGACCCGGCTGACTATGTCACCCGGGTCTTATTTTTTTAAACACTAACCAAAATTTATACTTATGACGTTTGCCCCAAAAACACTTTCTAGATGTCTAGAAAGCTCCAGCATGATTTTTACATCAATTGAGTTAACACTAATTGAAAGAATCATTTTCCCACCAGTTACCTTAGGCGCTTCAAAACTTGCTACGAATTGGGTTATTGATCCAGTTTCCAATGAAAAAGAGTTTGCATCAATAAATTTTGTTTCCAGATCCCCAAAAACCTTCTTCTCCTCCAAATACTGCTCAATTGCCTTAATTATTGTCAAAATACCAATTTGTATCATTTTGCCTCCAGTAGGTTAAAAGATGGTCTAATATACCATATTACAGGCCAATTCGCAACACTAAATAATTAAATACAGGCACAAAAACACCAATCTTCAAGCTTATAGGGTATAATATGCCAAGCACGTTAAACCAACTACAAAAGAGGTGAATATGGAAATTTATTACAACGGCTTGATACTTTTTGGAAACTACCTACTTGTAACAAACGGCAGGTCAGTAAGAAACTCTAACAACGGAATCTATACCTTTTCAGACGGATCTATTGTTAACCTAAAATTAGGAATCATAGTTACAAATAACAAGAATGAAAATCAAAAAGATTTTACTATCATCACCCTTGTTCCAGGAACTCAAATAATCGAGATTGGCAATAAGAACAGAGACCCCCAAAGCAAACTATGGCTCTCGGATTCGTTAAAAATTAATTATCCGGGAAAGGTTGTAATTACAGAATCAACCGATGGCACGATCTCAGTAAAAGAAAATGAGTTTTGTGTTGCAAATGAAAGTAATGGGTTAGTATCAGTTTCGTTAGTTGACTACACAAAACTCGTCGTCAATACCGAAACTTCTTCAATCAACGAAGTTTATTTGGGAAAACTACCAACTCTCGAAATTTCAGCCCCAGCAAACGTACAAATTACAAACAATTCTGGAAGTTTAACTTTTGATACGGCCAAGAGTGTAGAGCTGTTAGGTGGAGATCTCACTGGAAACAATGTTGACTCGATAACTGGATCAGCAGATAGCAGCGTTGAAATAAAAATCAATTCTGTAAATACGCTGACATTTAAAACATCTAGCTTTTTAGCAATCAGCCTAGACATCGCAAACACCGTATCAGTTGAGGCAGAATCAGCCTTAAAAATTAATGTTTCAGGCGAAATTAAAGCTCTCAACATCAATGGAGAAAGTTCTGTAGAAATCAAAGGTGGAACTTTTGAAAAAATAACGGTTCAGGAATGCATTGGTTCATTTAATTTGGCAGACTTTACACACGTAGGCAAATTAGTTGTTTCTTCTGAATCGTTTGTAAATATTACTGGGCAATCGGTTGATATTGTTGACATAAAAAAATCAGACAGTAAAACTGCAATTAAAGTCAAAAAAAGCAAAGATATTACCGTTTATTCAGACTCAGCAGTTACCATTGAAGGCGAAGATTTGGATATCATTAATCTTCTCTACGCTGATGGAGCTGTAAACATAAAAACTACGACTTCAAAGAAAATAACTGTTAAGAGTGATAGCAGCGTCAATATCACCGGTTCAAAAGTGGATGTTGTCGATGTAACTTATGCTGATGGCCGAGTTGAAATTGATGCTGATACAATCAACAACATTCGCGTTGTCTCAGACTCCGCTGTTTCAGTGAATACAAACAGCGGTGAACAGACTGTTAGTATTGAAGCGGACAGTCGAGTAAATCTCCAACTGGCTAAGGTTAAAAGTCTAAAGGTAATTTCCGACTCTGCGGTCAGCGTATCTGCTTACCATTACTACACAAACCCAGATATAACCGCAGATGGAAGAATAACTGTAACCGATCGTAAATAATTCAAACAAAACCCGCCGAAAGGTGGGTTTTTTTACATCCCTCGCCTGCCCTCAAAAGCTCTCAGAAGTGTCTGTCCATCAGCAAACTCTATGTCTGCTCCAGTCGGCAAACCTCTACCTATTCGGGTAACACTCATACTACCAGCAAGACCCATGTCCTTAATTCTTTCTGCAATATACATAGCTGTCGCCTCCCCTTCCATATTTGGATTTGTAGCTAAAATAAGCTCTTCTATCCCCCGTGTTTTAATTCTCGCTAGTAGCTGTGGAATTCTCAAATCATTAGGACCTATACCCGCCATAGGATTTATAATTCCACCCAAAACATGGTAAACGCCTTTGTATCCCTCGGCTTTTTCAAAAGCCAAAAGGTCCAGTGCATTCTCCACTACACAAACTTGTTTTTTGCTTCTATTTGCGTCTTGGCAAACCGGGCAAAATTGTTCCTCACCCACATTAAAACAAAGTTCGCAAAACTTTGTATCTTTCTTTAATCGAGATAGTGATTCCCCAAATTTATCCAGCCTTTCTTGTGGCATATTCAACATGTAATAAGCCAAGCGGGCTGCCGACTTTGGCCCAATCCCTGGCAAGGCCTCAAAACCATCAATAACTTTCTGAACCGGACGAATACTTCTCATGTCCTACATTCCTTGTGGCAAATTTCCAAGAACTTTGGATAAGTCGCCCATAGAATCTTTCATTTCCTCAGCTGCATATTTTTGAGCTTTGGTAATTGCTTCATTAATTACTTTTACTGCTTTGTTCATGTTTTCACCATCGATAAAAAGCTCTTTTAGTTTTCCATCTCCGGTAACTGATGCCTTTACTCCATTTTCCTCAACTTCAGTTTTGTGACCAGCAATCTTTCGCTGTAGCAAAGCGAGTTTTGTAAGAGCTGCACCTTGTGATCCAAATTTTTTTATTCCGTCAAACATATATTTTTGTATTTTTCTAACCTTCACATTTTACCTCATTTTGAGTTTTTGCGTTTTTGCACTTTGAGTTTTATTTTCTTGAGTTCTTGATTTCTAGAGTTCTCGAGTTCTTAACTAAATATCTTCTCCACATCCACCGCCACAGTATTCACATTCGCATCCTCCGAATTCGGCTCTGTCCTCGCCGGCATGTCTATCAAAACCGTTTTCAATGTCACCGGTCCCCAAATTCTTTGCATTTCTTGTTCAATTATTTTTTTCTTTGTATCCCTCTCAATCATGTCTTGCTGAAAACGCGACTTTACTGACAAGGTCAAAGACTTTCCTTGCAAATCCATAGGTGCCGAGTTTCTTAGCATTCCAGCAAGAGACCCATTACTTGCTGCAAAATTATCCAAAAATCCTCCCCATTCTTCTTTTATTTTTTCTATCGATGCTTTCATATCAGCTACGCTCTCTAGAGAAACTACTTTATCAACTTCTTTTTTTTCTTCTATCACTACTGGAATTTCCTCTACAGGTGCAGGACGAACTACAGTTTCAACCTTCCTTTCAATTGCTGGTGCTTTAGCCGGCTCTACTTCTTTCGGCACCCCACCACCACTATTATTGATAGAACTAGACAAAATTGCCATCTCCAAAGGCAGTAACGGATCTGGAGATATTTTTATTTTCTCTGCCGAGCTGACTAGCCCATCAACCAAAGCAATTAAACTGCGAACATTTGCCCCACTTTTTACCGATATTTCAATTTGAGATTTTAGATACGTAAGCATCGCTACCAAAACCACTTGAGCCTTTACCCCATTACTTTCCATAATCATAAAGCTCTCCACAACCTCAGAAGATTTTCCAGACAATGCCGCCTCAATCACTTTTTTGACCAAGACATTACTTACCGATCCCAGGTTCTTATTTACCAAATCCCTGTCGATATCCACCCCAAAGCTAGCCAGCTGTTCCAGCACCTTGTGGGCTTCCCGGAAACTCCCGTCCGCCACCTCTGTAATGGCCTCCAAGGCCTCCATATCGGCTTTCAGCTTCTCTCCTGCAACTACACGCATCAGAGACTCTACCATCTCGGATTTGGTCGCTTTGGTGAAGTTTATCTTTGAGCACCTGCTGACTATAGTCTCAGGCACCTTGTGAGCCTCTGTTGTACAGAGAATAAACATGGCGTGCTTAGGAGGTTCTTCTAGGGTTTTAAGAAGTGCATTAAACCCAGCAGTAGACACCATGTGAACTTCATCGATAATATAAATTTTCTTTCTAAGCTGTAGCGGAGAAAGGCGAACTTTGTCTCTCAAATCTCTAATGTCTTCCACTAGTCCATTACTTGCCGCATCAATTTCTATTACATCTACACCACTTCCATGAATCAGAGATTTGCATGGTTCACAAACCCCACATGGTTCATGCAACTCACTCACCAAATCTTTATTAAGATCACAATTGACAACTTGCGAAAGGATTCTCGCCGTACTAGTTTTCCCAGATCCGCGAGGACCCACAAACAGATACGCATGAGACACTTTTCCACTTTTCAAAGCAGCCTCCAAAGCACCACGAACCGACAACAAATTCAGCTCTGCAATTTTTTGGGGTCGATACTTTTGGTAATAACTCACTCTCTAACGTTAGGTCTTTTTGAAACTTCTGTCAACAGTAAAAAACTGATACAAAAAGAACCCCACATTATATGGGGTTCGTAGTAATACGTAACGTTTTACTGCTAGCTGTTTTTTCAAAAACTCTGGTGATCACAATGTCACCACCATTCTCAAACTTCACCGAAACACGCTCACAATTAAGATCCCAGGAGATCGACTCACCCGGCAAAAAAGCAATTCTTGCTTGCATGCCTTTTACAAAATACTCGCCTTTAACAGATCGATTGCGAAATTTTGTGAGTCTGGGTTGCGTCTCTCCAAGTTTAATTGATAAAACTGCAAAATTAACTTGCTTTCCAACCAATTCCTCATAAATTCTCTTGATTACAGACTCGTGATTTGAACCACTTACAGTCATGGAAATGCCAATCATTTTGCCTCCAGTAAATTAATGTGAATTTCCCAAAATTATACACCTATTGCCAAAAATCAATCGTGGTGCACGCCCAAAAGGTGCAGTAACCCGTGACAAGCCAAAAACTCAATTTCTTCATCAACTAGTCTATTCCACTGCATGGCCTGCCTCTTTGCCTGTGGGTAGCAAACGACTATATCTCCCAAACTTTCTTCATCCAAGTCTTTTGGCATCTCCATACCTTCTTCTAGGGGAAAGGATAGCACATCAGTAATTTCATCTCTCTGAAAATACTTCATCTCCAGCTCTCGAATTTTGCGTTCTCCAACAACACTCAAAGAAATATTAAAAACTCCAGTGTCTCTTCCCTGCTCCAGAAGAACTTTTTCCAAGCCAGCCTTTACCTTCTTACGGTCAAAGCTATAACGACTATCCGAAGAAACGGACAAATTTAGTTTAAACATATTTTATGAAAATTTCTCGTTGACCAGTTTTTGCACTACTCCCCCATCAGTCTTTCCTTTTAACTTTCCCATCACAGCTCCCATCAGTCTTCCACCTCTAAGTCCTGTCTCTTCTGCCACTTTAGCAATTTCCACAGACACTTCCTCTTCAGTCATCTGAACAGGCAAATATCCTTCAATTATCTTCAGTTCATTTTTCTCAGACTCCACTAGCTCAGGTCTATTAGCATTGGTATATGCCTCTATAGAGTCTTTTCTCTTTTTGGCTTCTTTCGCCAAAACTCGAATAACTTCTGTGTCTGGCAATTCACCACCCTTAAAGTCTACCTGTGCATACGACAACTCAGACAAAATGAGTTTTAATACTCCAACCAAATAAGAGTTTTTCTCTTTTTGGGCTGTAGTTAAATCTGATTTTATCTGAGTGTATAACATGCTATTTGGTGAAACCTGCGTTTCGCTTGTTTCTACGTCTTATTCTGGCTGAAGCTTTACGAAGCTCAGTCATCTTAACGCTTTTAATTTTAGAAGGCTTAAGAAATCCAGTCATTCCTACCGTTCTTACACGGTCCAAACCCTGATCTTCATAAGTAAGTTTCTTAAACTCACTAATGAGTTGTTGAGTACTTTGTCCTTGTTTTCTTTTTGATACTAATGCCACAAAAATGCACCTACCTTCCTATTTTTTATTTAATTAAATAATTCGTAATTTTAACAAACCCTCCAAATCTTGAGTTTTTGAGTTCTTGATTCTTTGAGTTCTTTTATGTGGTTCCCCCTGGCTCCTTGGCCGATCCTCCCAGAATGTGCACGTGTTCATGCTCAAAATGGTTGTATCCTGCTCCATTGTTGACCAGTTTGTAGCCCGTCTTGTCCAATCCAAGCTCCGTAACTACAGTAAAAACCGACAACATCATTTTACCCCAGAACTCACTCAATGTCACCCCCACATTTGGAGCCTCAATCCAAGCTTTTTTAGCCTCGTGGGATTTGGGAATTACTAGCACATGGACCGGTGCTACAGGATATTTGTTCTCAATGCACATAAACTCCTCATTCTCCCAAACAATGACCGCTGGCTCCTCCTTGGCCGCTATTTTGCAAAACAGACACTTTTCATCTTTCATATCAAAATAACTTAATAATGTCACGGACTGTCACCACTGCCATAAGGGTTAGTAGCAGCACCATACCAATTGTGTGAACGTACCCCTCAAACTTATTCTTAAGCCTCTTCCCAATAACCATTTCTACAAGCAAAAAGAAAAGTCTTCCACCATCCAAAGCTGGGAAAGGCATAATATTCAAAACACCTAAGTTGATAGATAGTATGGCCATAAACTGAATTACTGCCAAAAACCCTACGCTATACGCTTGCTTGCTGACGTTATAAATCCCTACTGGCCCAGCAATGTCTTTTGGTATTCCCTTTCCGGTCACAATTCCCCAAACAAAAGTTCCCAAGCCACTTACAATTTCCTTACCCCAAGCCCAAGCTTCCCCCATACCAACCCACATTCCTCGGAAAGGCCTCTCCCAAAGTGGATACATCTTCATTTCCATATTTCCTAGAGCTACTCCCAAAGAACCTTGGCCTACTGGCGGATTCTGTCTTGGAGTTATTTTTGTTTCTCTCCCCTCCCCTTTTTCATTTTTCAAACTCAATGTAATTTCTTTTCCTTTTAAAGGTTCTAGTTGTTTTATAAACCCTTCTACCCCTTCAAATTTAACAATCCCTTTGCCAAAAGAAACTCCCACTATTTGATCTTTTTCCTTTAACCCAGCTATCTCTGCAGGAGACCCACTGGCAACTTCTACAATAAAAACTTTATCTGTTTTTGTGGGAATTCCTAAATATGTATAGATCGCCCCAAAAGCAAAAACTCCAAGTAAAAAGTTCATAAACACCCCAGCCAAGAGTACCAAAGCTCTTTGCAAAATGGGCTTATTAAAAAAAGCTTCAGGAGAATTTGCCTGCACCGAGTCGTCCGGGTCTTCACCATAAAGCTTTACAAACCCACCCAAAGGAATCCAGTTCAAACTGAACAAAGTTCCCCACCTGGTAAATAACCCTTTTGCTCGTGGTGGCAAACCAATACCAAACTCATCAACACGCATTCCAAAAAATTTGGCAACCACATAATGGCCTACCTCATGAATCAATACTAAAAGTGAAAGAATAAGAACAAAAACAACAATTTGCATTATTCAATTCTAAACTATAAACTTCGCACCAACCACTAGGCACTTCGCACTCCAATCAAAACGCCATTATCTCCGCCTCTTTTTTACTAGCCATCTCCTCTATTTTTGCAGTGTATTCGTTGGTTACTTTATCTAGCTGCTCCAGAAGAGAAAAGATCTGATCCTCAGAAACAGTCTTAGATTCTTTAAGAGCATCAATTTTTTCTTTTACATCTTGTCTGGCTTGTCGCAAAATTATTTTTGCCGACTCCATCTTTTGCTTTAATAGTTTTACAAAATCAATTCTTCTTTCTTGAGTAAGTGAAGGAATAACAATGCGTATAATGTCTCCTGATACTGCCGGCGAAAGTCTCATTTCACTGCTACTAATAGCTTTTTCAATTGCTCCCATTAAACCTTTGTCGTAAGGCGATACCACTAATAAGTTTGGATCAGGAGCTGAAATACTTGCCAGTTCCAATAGCTTCATCCAACCACCATAAGCGGGAACCATTAAACCCTCCACAAGATCTGGCTTGGCTCTGCCCACCCGAACCGTGGCAAAATCTTCCTCTGTGTTTTCCATTACCTTGGCAAAGTTTTGCTTAAGCAAAACAATCAAATCTGCATCTGTATTCATATCCTCAATTTTATCACTACCAACATTTTTATATGATTTAATAAATATATGCTAACCAAAACTGACTTAGCCCAAATTAAAGATCTGCTTAAAGACCTTCCTACCAAAAAAGAAGTTAAAAAAGAAATTGAATCATCAATTATCGATAATAATAAGCGCATGGCTAAAATTTTTGTGACCAAGCAAGACCTAGAATGCCTTGTTTCCAAAGATGAATACCACAAGGCTGTGGATCAAATACTCACAACTCTGGATGGTATCTACGGAATCGTCAAAAACTTTGATCAAGAAAATCTTATTACTTCCCACAAGCTTAGTGATCACGATATAAGAATCTCCAAAATTGAGAAAAGCATCTTCGCCAACTAACCGTCATTGCACGAAACACAGCAGTGCTGATTCCGACTCACTGTCGGGAAACAACCGCAGCAATCTCATCACAAATAGTTCCTCTTTATAGACACAAATAGCCTCAGCAAATGTCAAGTTATAGGATAAATGTGGTATAATACCCCAAAGTTCTTTCCAAACCTAAAAACAGGAGATTATCATGAAATTCGTATCCAACTTCTTCCGCCACCTTCTAAATATTCCCAATGACATCGACTTCTTCTGGTGGCTCAAAGACAAACAGGACACTCCAGCCATGCAAACCATCGGATACCTTGTCTTTTTTGTAGGTATTTCCCTGGCTTTTAAAGATATTCGTGCAGGTTTTGCCTTTATGATCGCTACCGGCTTACACGAAGTGGGTCATTTGTATCAGTTTCTCAAATACGGCATAGATTCTCACTTTCGAGTAATCCTTCCATTTGGGTTCGCCGCTGCACCAAAAACCAAATATGAAAACAAAAGATCCGACTTGCTACACTGGTGGAAAATTGCAAACATTTTGCAAGCTGGCCCAATTGTAAACACAATTCTCCTTGCCATAGGTGTATTTATGGTCAAGCAAGGATTATTTGTAGAATTTGCAAAATATCTGGTCTATATGAATGGTGTCCTGTGCATCTTCAACATGCTCCCTTTTGGCATGATGGATGGTGGACAGTTCTTCATAACCATCTTTTCATCAATGAAGAAACAATTTGATATTCTGTTAGCATCCGTAGTAAGCATTGCTGTTTTAATTGCAACCATAGAAATAACCATGCCTTACTGGTCACACGGAGGTTGGGGTATTGCCTATGGATTGTGGCAGGCAAAAGGATGGTGGATATTTGCTTTTCTCTTTGCCATCGGTACAGCCCACAAACAGGGCATGGACAACGATGAATATTGGAAAAGCGCCCAAGCTATGTCTCCAATCCAAATTTTCATTCAGTTGGCAATATATGCTGTCAATATATCGGCAGCTCTCTGGCTCTTCTCAATTTAATACAAAACAGCCCCGTAAATCGGGGCTGTTTTTCGTTATTTCGAGTTTTTGATTTATTGAGTTTTTATTATTTCACTCCTAGTTTAAACCTAGCAAATCTCATTACTCGGATGTTTTCACCAGTTTTACCAATTAGCTCTTTGACTAATTGTTCCATTGTCTTACTTCCATCTCGGATATAAGCCATAGCCATAAGATCTTCTACTGTTTCTGGGTTCATAGAACAGATTTGCATAGCAATTTCTTTGCAAAGTTCAGAAAACTCTGGGTTATTGGCCACAAAGTCTGTTTCACAAGCTACTTCTACCATGGCAGCAGCCACACCACCATTGTGGGTGTAACAAAAAACTTTGCCACTGTTTACTTCACGGTCAGATTTACTTTCCGCCTTGGCCAAACCCTTGGCTCTAATAATCTCAATAGCTTTTTGCAAGTCGCCTTTGGTTTCATCCAAAGCATTCTTAGCTGCCATTACTCCAGCACCAGTAATCTCTCTTAATTCCTTGATTTTGTCTAACATGTTATTTTGATTTTAAATTTTTTAATCCGGTTTCTAATGCTCTGCCTAGTTCTCCAATAACAATTTCCAAGCCTTTAGCTGAGTCATCATTCATAGGAATAACATAATCTACTTTATCAGGGTTTGCGTTAGAGTCTACCAAACCAATTACAGTAACACCTTTACTGTGAGCTTCTTTTACAACCAACTTTTCTTTGTGTGTGTCTATTACCACAACCACTTCTGGAGCTTCTTTGAGGGTAGAAATACCACCGACAATTCTCTCAAGTCGAGAAATTTCTTTATCAAAAAGAATTTGTTCCTTTTTGGTATATTTCTTAAGATTTCCTTCTTCTTTGTCTTTTTTAAGCTTGTTCAATCGATCTATGGTTAGTTTTACTTGTTTCCAGTTGGTAATCAGTCCACCCATCCAGCGTTGGGTAATAAAAGGTACTCCAAGTCTTCTGGCTTCATCTTCTACCATTTGTTTGGCCTGTCTCTTGGTTCCTACTATTACAATTCTCTTGCCTGTACTGGCCAAAGTGGAAAGTGTCTTGCAAGCTTCTTCTAAACCTTTTACAGTTTGTTCCAAATCAAAGATGTGAATTCCGTTCATAGAACCCCAAAGGTAACCTTTCATTTTTGGATTCCATTTTTTAACTACGTGTCCGTAGTGAGCACCAGCTTCAAAAAGCTCTTCTACGGTTACCTTACTTCCTGCAACTCGAGGAGTCTTGACTACTTCTGGAGCTACTTCGACAGCAACTTCTGGGGTTACTTCTGCAACTACATCAGCCACAACTTCTACTGGCTCAACAGCCACGACAGCTTCTTTTTTAACTACTTTCTTAGGGGTTTTTGCAACAGCCTTTTCGGCGACTACAGCTTTTTTACTTACACTTTTAACTTTTTCTGTCTTGAGTTCTTGAGTTTTTGAGTTCTCGAGTTCTTTAACAGCCTTCTTAACTACTTTTTTGGGAGCTTTTTCCTCCACTGTTTTTGCGGCTTTAGCCATATTTTTTATCTCTTTTTAACTCACTAGACTCTTATTAAGAGATTCGTCTAGGAGCAAATTATTAATATTTAACTTCAATATTCTACCACAAACCAGCCTCAAGACCCAATTCAATACTTGCAACCTGTAACATAAAGACTTATAATATCCCAAAATCATAATTCGGAGGAATTACATGAACAACTTATGTCCTGAAGGAATGCAGAATTTTTTCATAATCGTCCTTGCCTTAGGCACAACCGGAATGCAACTTGGCTGGCTACTTGGCTACTTTTTGTTCAAAAAAGCACCAAGTTGGTCAAGATACAGACATGGCCATATCTACCTTTGCGCTATAGGTGGCGGAGGGATTATTACTATTCTGTCGGGAGCTCTTTTTAACACATGCTCATCATTTGACTCAATTTCCATCATTACTGTGCTAATACTTGTTGTCGCAGTACCACTTCTCATCTCATATTTCAAAAATGACTGGAACCAAACCGAGTAAATCATTACCAAGCCTTGCAGCCAAAAGTTGCAAGGCTTTTTTATGCCTTGACTTATAGTTTTTTAAATCTTATAATACGCCAGAAATCCATTCGCTCGTTTAAAAGGAGTTTTGCATGACCATTATCAATAAAGTTGTGTTTGTAAAACAAATAATTGAAATTCTGAGGAACAACCTGTCTTGTGACTTTGGTGATTACAGCGATAGACGTGTGTCAAATATCGAGGAGATCTATGATCTCGATATGTTTTCCGCTTTGGAACCACTCAAAGAATTCAAACTTGTGAAATTCTTCATTTTTTCATTACAAGAAAGGCCTCGCTCCCGCAAGTTATTTACTGTTCATTTGATTTACCCAGCAAATTTCGCGCAATCAAAGCCATCTCAAGTAGAACTTCATTGTCATGGACTAGACCTTGAAGAAAAGTCCAAAATCATTGATCAACTGCTCACAGAAGCGGGCTTCCATGTCGTTACCTATCTTCAATCCACCGAAGAGTTGGTATAACCCACCCAAAGGATAAGAAAAAACACTGTAGTCTTCTAAAAACCCTAGCCTTGCAGCAAAAAGTTGCAAGGCTTTTTTTGTTAAATCTCTGCCAAGTTTTCGTACAGACCCACTACTGTCAACGGACCAACACCATTTGGCACTGGAGTAATCAAACTGGCTTTCAAACCTGCCTCTTTTGAAATATCTCCTTTGGGATAACCTAAATCTATTCCTATATATCCATCTGTCACCATATCTTCGGTAATCAATCCCTCAACTCCAGTAGTACTTATAATTACATCAAACTCTTTCAGTCTACTGAGATCATCTCCTTTATCAAAACCCTCAAAAGGTAGTCTCAAAACATTAAGTCTCTCCCCTATTCTTTTTCCAACCATTCCATTTGACCCTACCAAAGCAATCTTCTGATCATCATCAATATTAAAACTTTCCACAACTCTCTCCACAGCTCTAACTGCAGCAGGTAAAAATTTACTCTGAGGATTCAATCCATCCACATCTTTACTTGGTTTTATCATTCCCAAAATCTCCGCCCTACTGACATCTGATATCTGAGATCCGAGATCTAATATTGGCAACTGAATCAATATCCCGTCCACAGTGACATCTTCATTCATATCAATTAGCATATTTTTCAAGTCTTCCACATCGTGGGCAAAAATAACATGAACCAAAACTCCAAGCCTCTCCCCCATCTCGGTTTTTAGCTTTACATACTGACTCATCTCAGTTTTGCCATCACATTGAAAAATCACCAAACTTTTACCCAAAAGTTTCTCACTTTCTTCCAAAAATGTCGCAATCTTTTCTGCCTCTTTTTTTCCATTAAATACAATATTCATCTGACTATTTTAACTCACCATCCATTGCAAATCACCTATAAGCCTATAGCTAGCATTTATGGCTCTTATTTGCTATAATCACCCAAAATCGAACTTTAATTGGAGGCAAAAACGGTGAACGAATTTTTTGAAAGAAATCCAGGGCTAAAAACGCCAGGAATCGTGCTTGGAATCATAATTACCCTGGTGCTACTTGGCTGGGGAATCAATCGTATTTGGTATTGGAACTTTGACACCGAATCAAGGCCAGGGAAAGTAGTAAGTGTCTCCTGGCAAATGGATGTCAATGAATACTACTGGAAATCAGTTAGCCACAGTGACTGGCATGAAAGTGTCCCAGACAACGCACATAACGAATGGTGCTATAACAAGTCAAGAACAATATCAGTCACCCGCGAAGATGGTACCAGTGAAAATATTACATACATTGATACCTATTGTGAATACTACCTCGACGAGTGGGTTTACCAACAAACCTATCGAAGAACTGGTACGGACAAAAACCCGGTTTATGTTGAATACCCGGAAAATACTTCAACGGTAGAATATCGGGAAGTACCCGGTGTATTTACTGTCACTTTCAGCTCAGTGGAGTATGTACGCGGGCAATTTAGCTTCAATTACGACCGACAAACCTGGGATAAATTTCAAACCGGAATGAGAGTAACAGTCGGGGTTAACAAAAAAGGAAAAGTCCCGTTTCGCCCCGAGCTACCAAGGTAACAACATCAAATCTCCACAATATCCGTGGAGATTTTTTTATTGAACATCTACCACCTATTGCAAATCACCTCCAAAACTCTCTCATGAACCTGTTCTGGCGTGCCTTCGGCCTCAACGACCTCCCACCCAAACTCCCTTGCCAGTTCTCTGTGGATTTCCCTATTTCTCTCCCACGTTCCCTCAGCAGACGACTCAAACCTGTGCCCAGACTCAATCCCGCTGCTAAACCTTTCCCCATCCAGCAGTATCGAGACATCTGGCACCAAGAGGTCAGAGTTTATCTCATATAAATAAGACCTTGAAACCCCCTTAGTAAGCCCCCAAGCTATCCCTGTGCCCAAATAGTCTTCGGCAAAAACGTCACCATCCTTGAGCATCTCCAGGAGGCAAGGCTCATATTCACGCCTGTCTTGTGCGTAGACCGTTTGCAGTTCGAGCTCGCTTAGGATTCTCTCTTCTGGCGCTCCCCGCAGCTCCCTATTGATAATTATTCCAGTAGGAGTGTCATACCTAGGATACTTAATGCGAAAATACGGCCTTTCTAGCTCTCTCCAGGTTTCTTCCAACAAGTCTAGCTGCTTGGATTTACCCAAATTATTTGCCGCATAAACAACAACAAACTTACCTCTGCTGGACATCCTCTTTTTTCACCTTTCCCAGCTTTTTAAGTTCTTCCACAATATCAGCAGGAAGTTCAGCCTGAGGATCTTTTATATACATCCTGTATTCTTTCAAAATATCTTCGTAAGATTGTGGTTCAACCCTGTTTTCTGGCCAATAGTTTTTTTCAGTCATAACTACAAACTTAAACCATATCTCAACGATTGTCCATCCTTATTTTGAGTTTTTGATTTTTTGAGTTTTTTCACTTCCCCCAATTCCAAAACATCAAAAGCACCGACAGTGCCATAAACACAAAAGTAATCCAAGCAATTACCAAATATTTTTTCTCAGTTTTAAACTTCCCCACCACGTCTTCCCTACCAGCAAGCTTAATGATTATAAAAATAAGCGGCACAGCCACTACACCATTTACCACAGCCGCATAATACAATGCCTGCATAGTATTAATTCCAAACAAATTCATAAAAACGCCTACCATAGTAGCCACTGCCAAAATCAAATAAAATCCCTTTGCGGAACTAAACTTTTTATTCAACCCCTCCTTAATACCCAGCGCTTCTGAAACTGCATAAGCTACCGACCCAGCCAACACTGGAACAGACTGCAAGCCTATACCAATAATTCCAAAAGCAAACAATAGATAGGCAAATTCTCCAGCAAGAGGTCTGAGGGCGAGAGCTGCTTGCTCCGCACTTTGTATTTCAAAAATTCCATTTGCATGCAAAGTCCCTGCAGTAGTAACCACAATAAAAAAAGTCATCAAGTTGGAAAACAACATTCCCACCTTCGTATCCAACCTCATCTTTTTAATTTCACTCATATTTACCACCGGCTTTTGTCCGAAATCCGATATCTGATATCTGACATCTGAGATCTCTTCCTCCACTTCTTGTGAAGCTTGCCAAAAAAATAAATATGGCGAAATTGTCGTCCCCAAAAATCCCACTAAAGTCATAATGTAGTCTGTACTCCAATCAATTCTGGGAACCAGAGTCACTTTCAAAATCTCTAGCCAGTCAGGGTGAATCATAAAAGCCGTAATCACATAAACTACTAACGAAAGACCAAGCCACTTCAGCACTTCAGAATATTTTTTGTACGGTACCCAAATCTCCAAAACCACCACAAACATGGCAACCAGAAATAGCCAAAAGATAAAGTTCAGCCCAAAAACCATTTGCAATGACGAAGCCATAATCCCCAGATCAGCTCCAATATTTACAATATTTGCAAATGCGAGAAGTGATACAGCAAACCACATTACTCTTTTGGAACTAAACTTTTTAAGAATTCCAGCTAAACCTCTCCCTGTAGTCATCCCTACTCTGCCACACATCTCTTGAATAGATATCATGGCTGGCAGCAAAAACAGAGCAAGCCATGTCATCCCAAAACCAAACTTTGCCCCAGCAATAGAATAAGTAGCTATTCCGCTCGGATCATCATCTGCCGCGCCGGTGACAAAACCTGGACCAACTCTTTTTACAAACTTTTTAAAAAATACCGGAAACTTCATTAATCTAATAATACACAAAAAAGACCCTATCACCAAAAGGCAATAGGGTCACTCGTAAATTACTATCCTTCCCAATTTGAAACCTGAAAACCAATAGCTCCCATATCACTCTTGTCAACTTCAAGTTTATGGTCTACATAAGTTACATAGTTTGCAGACTTTGCTCTTACCATGGTGCCATTCACACCATCATCAATAAAAGATACAAGTACCATTAGATTTCTGTCTTGCACCTTTCCGATCCAGTCCAAAGCATTACTCTTCGATATTTCAGGTGTACTGATTCTTTCCCAACAGTGATCCGGACCAGCAACCAGCACCACCCATCGAAGCTCGTCTTTGATTTTTTTGGATGAATATTCCTTTTCCATAAGATCTTGAAAGAATTTTGCCGATGACTGAAACAAAAATGAGACATCCAAAGTTTTATCTGCCAGCACTTTTACAATTGCCACATTTACCTTTTTGTAACGAATTGCAAAATACTCTCCATTGTTACAAGAAACAACTTCGTAGCTCTTTCTGAGGTTTTTGGGGATAGACAGGGATACTAACTCAAAGTCTGTAATCTCAACAGCATCACGAGCAATTTTCATACATCCTCCAGTTAAGTTAATGTAAGTTCTGCGAGAATTATATCAGCACAAAAAAAGACGAGCCCGAAAGCCCGTCTCGACAACCTAGTTTCTATTCTTTTCAAAAATCTCCTGAAACTTAACAGATTCTTGCAACTCAGGAAAATACCAAAAATCAAACATTGATCCGTTTAGCTTAAACTTAGCAACTACCGTTTTTGGGTCAGACTCCAATATTACTTTACAATCTCCATCGACATCATCAGGAGTTTGAATTCTGTAACCTTCAGGCAGAGCCAAACGGATAAAATACAAAAAATGAAATGAGGATGAGGCCACGTCTACCCCGATTCCAAAGTGGTGAATTCAATCATTGCTGGCCCCAGATCAGTCAAGCCAAGCAATGGATCTTCCACCGTTCCAAGCAGTTGAAAACTGTGGACATATTCCAAACCATTGATCATTTCGTCCCACTTATTAGAATAAAAGCCAATCAGCATGGCGCCTTGTTTCATAACCGATGGCCCAATATTAGCCAAAGCTTCATCTTTGCTTGTCGCTGGGGCACCCATATATCCCCACTTTCTCTCATAGGAGGGGAAGACCAGAAGCCAATTTAGCTCCTTGGTGGGGAAAAAGCGCTCGCTAAGCAACTTTTCGAAACGATCACCTTTAGAGCCTGCGGTAATCTGGAACAAAAAGCCTGTAGTTTCGGCAGAGACGACAGCAATTTGAGATGATCCACATAAAACTACAAACTTATCAGCTTCACCTTCTGCAGTTTCAAGCTGATCAAACGTATACCCATCGGGCAAGGTTCGATCCAGTCTTAATGCAGTCGAATCCGGAACCAAATTATATGGAACAATCATGATTAACTCCTTGTTATAGTGCAAAAATGTGTACTCATATATTATAAGCCTAATACCAGTTTATGTCAAATACGCACAAAAAAGACGAGCCCAAAGGCCCGTCTTAGCATCCTATTTTTCTTCAATAAACAAGCACTCAACCTCATCAGTACTATTGTGCTTTTCAAAGGCAGCAATAAAAGCCCGCTTGATACTCTCGGTAGGTGTGTATGCATAAACCGATAAAGTTTTTCCTGCTGTAATTTGGCAACTTCCAACCATACGCTTGTTAACATCATAAATTCCAAACCCAACACCCGGAGCAATACGGATCCTGTAATTTTTCGGAATTACCTTTAAAATGCTTTCCTTTGAATCACTTTCTACCTGCACTTTTACGATTTTCATTCAACCTCCAAAACTACTGAAATTTTTCAGAATGTTTATCTTTAACTAAACCGCAAATTGCCCTGCCATAGTCGTCTTTTGTAAAAACAACCACTGCTTTCTTTTCATCTTCAAAAGATACAGTTGCCAAAAGACCTAATCCCCAATAAACCTTATATTCATCATCACATTTTTCTATACGAAAAAGGAACATCAGGTCTTTAAAAATTTCCTTAACAAAATCTTCATTGTCGCCAGCAAAATTTAAAAAATCAGATTTGTAGAAAAATAGAGTCACGGCCACCTCCAGACTATTATAATGTTAAGTACTTATAGGCTTATTTTACCACATCAACTTCACTGTCAGTCTTTGGTTCTGGCTTCTTCCAGCTTGCCCAGGTACAGTTTGGATAATCTTCACAGCCATAAAAGTCCCTATTTTTACTCGTTTTCTTCTGGACCACTCTCTTTCCACACTTCTCGCAGACCACGTCTGGAATATAAATTATGTAAGGCGCTTTGTACTTACATTCAGGATATCTATTGCAGCTTAAGAACTTCCCAAACTTCCCGTCTCTGATTACAATATTCCCCTCTTTGCACTCTGGACATTTCTCCCCTGTCTCTTCTGTTGGCACCCCTACCCTAGCCGAGTCCTTGTCCACCTTTACAATTTGCTCACTAAATAGTCCCCAAAAATTTGAGAGCATCTTCTCCCAGTTAAGTTTTCCGGCTGCAATTTCGTCTAGCTCTGTTTCCATCTTGGCCGTAAACTCGTATTCCATTTCTTTAGCAAAGTTCTCCACCAAAAAGTCGACAACTGCTTTACCAATTGATGTGGGGTAGAATCTTTTCTCTTTTTGCTCTACGTATCGCCTGTCAATAATCGTGGAAATAATTGCCGCGTAAGTACTAGGTCTTCCTATTCCCCTCTTTTCTAGCTCTTTGATTATCGAAGCGTCATTAAACCTTGCTGGTGGCTGAGTAAATTTCTGCTCACCCTTTACTTCTTTTTTCTCCAAGGTCTCTTCTGGAGCCACTTCTGGCAAAGTTTGAGAATCTTCTTCACCATTTTCGGACTTTACTTTGTCTTTGGGAAATAGTTTCTTCCAACCATCAAATACTGTTACCACTCCATTTGCAGTTAACAAGTATTTCCCAGAAACCACCTCTACTCTTGTGTCGTCAAATATTGCTTCTGCCATCTGACAGGCCACAGTTCTTCGCCAAATTAAAGAATAAAGTTTTTTCTGATCGGGGTCGGACTCTCCCGTAAAGTTTTCTGGAGTCACAGTCAAATTTGTCGGACGTACCGCTTCGTGAGCTTCTTGAGCTACTACTTTACCTGCAGTTTTATAAAGCTTAGGAGCAGTAGGTAAATACTTTTCCCCATAGTTTAATTTAATAAAGTCTCGGACAGCTTCAATGGCCACAGGTGCCAAATTAAAAGAGTCAGTACGGTGATAGGTAATATCTCCCTGTTCGTAAAGCCTCTGAGCCACATTCATAGTTCTCTTTGCTGACCAGCCCAAAGTGTTTGCTGCAGCTTGCTGCAAAGTAGAAGTTTTAAATGGTGCGTAAGGATTTGCTTTTCTCTTTGTCTTTTTTACATCAGCTACTTTATAAGTTCCACTTTCCAAGTCCCTAAGAACTTGTTTTGCCAATTCCGAATTATTTACTTCCTGTTTCTTGTCACTAATCTTTGCGAGCTCCACCCAAAAGTTTTCTTGAGTTCTAGAGTTCTTGAGTTCTTGAGTTCTTAATAGTACCCTAATCTGCCAATACTCCTGTGGCTTATGTGCTTCTATTTCTCTCTCTTTTTCTACAATCAATCTCACAGCAACACTCTGCACTCTACCAGCCGAAAGCCCTCTTCGCACTTTCTTCCACAAAATTGGAGAAAGTTTGTAGCCCACCAAACGATCCAAAAATCGCCTCGCCTGTTGCGAGTTAACAAGATCCATATCTATCTCCCTAGGGTTATCCAAAGCCTCCAAAATTGCATCTTTGGTAATAGAATGAAAAGCAATTCTCTTAAAAACCTTATCTTTTTTCTTTTTACTTTCACTGTCTTGAGTTTTTGAGTTCTTGATTCCTTGAGTTTTTTCACTAAGCATTTCTTTTACATGCCACGCAATTGCTTCTCCTTCGCGGTCAGGGTCGGAAGCCAGTATTACTTCATCTGCTTTGGCAGCAACAGATCGAAGCCTACGAACTTGATCATCTTTTTTATCCATGGTCTCATACGTCGGCACAAACTCATACTCAATTTTTCCCTCATCTTGAGTTCTTGATTCCTTGAGCTCTTGAGTTCTTTCTTTGATAGATATCCCCATTTTGCTCTTAGGCAAATCTCTTATATGGCCCATACTGGCCATAATCTCAAAATCTCCACCCAAGTACTTGGATAAACTTTTTATTTTGGTTGGAGATTCTACAATTACTAGTTTCACTTCTAAAAATATACTCTATTATTGACCCAGAATTCTACCACACACCATTTTTGCCAAAAAAATAAGACCTTTGGAATTAATTGTCCAAAGGTCTCTTAGTCGCTCTTTCGATCGAATCCCGTAGGGCCACGGGAGTATAAAACTAAAGCGCGTAGAAGGAGCGACTCCTCTAGAGCTTTTCTCGCCCAACCGAATAAATGGAATTTGAATGTATCATGAAAGTGGCGAGGGGTTACCTTCATGAATTCCAGAACGCCCTTACGGGCGAACCGCGGCGTTATCAGCTGTCTTACCAGATGGGCTTAGGAAAGCCCGAACAGTTTTAAAACCCAGCTGATTTATGCCACTCTGACTGGGCATAAGATTGCTCCTATGCCCAAACAGAGTGACACAACTTAATTAACTTTTTAATCTATCCTGTAGTATATCACCACCTTCCCTCTTTGTCAAGTGTTATCCACATTGTCATTCCTGCCAAAGAAAAGGGACCCCTAAAAAATTGAGGTCCCAGATAAAGAGGCTCATAAGAGCCAATAATTCATATCCCGCCGGTGGCAAGCATCTGCTAAAGCCATTAGGCTTGGCGCGCGTAGCGAACCGACGGGGTAGCAAAAGATTAATGGAATAATACCACTCCTAAATTTCAGGATAGTAAATTTGTCCTGGGCTATGGTCCTCATCGCTCGGCGTGTATATTGAGCGAGGGTTTCCGGGGGCGGACAAAAGATACTAAAATCTAGCTTACTGATACTTTCAGTTAAGCTGCTACGTGAGAAAGGCTATTACTAACCTCCCTCGCATAGCAGCCAAAAGAATTTTGTTAAACTTCAATAACCGATATTCTACACGATTTTCCCCTTTTGTCAAGTATATAGGACATACAAACACACCCAAAAGTCGTTTAAACAAAAAAATGAGAGGCTCGGTTCTAGTCGATACTAGAAGCAACGAGCCTCAAATACAGGAGATTGAAAGATTGTAACTTGGTGGATGGTTATACATTACCTCCCCCACAACCATCTACTACTCAAGCTCAACTTCAATCCTGACAATATTATACTACTTTTACGCTCAAAAGTCAAGTATATAGGACATATATACACCCCCAAAAGCCGCTTTTTTGATAAAAAAAACAAGCCTGTTCATTTGAACAGGCTTGAAAGTTTCGGGTGGGAGGGCAATTTGCGATTGACCTCCCGATGCAAAGGAGGAGAAGAGGCGCCCACACCGACAGCAGCGGATTATCAGCGCGGCCGCGCTGCCGGTGGGGCAAGGACTTTTGGTTTGTAGCCAGCGGCGGCGAGCCATATTGGCGGCCGGTCATAGATAAGGCGCCTGAGGAGGCTCCGCTAGCGGGCTACAAAACCGATGTCTGGAGGATAAGGGGTGGATACGTTACCATCTGCCGAATCCTTTATCCAAACATAGACCACATCCCAATCCGGGGATGGAGTTTTTAATTTTTTAAACTTCACTCTATAAACTATATTATAGACCATATTCCCCCATTTGTCAAGTACTATGGGATTAAGCTCAAAAAAATGCCCCACAATTTAAGTGGGGCTGACGCTTACGAAATATCGAACTGAGAGAGAGTATCACGCTGTGAGCCTGAGTTGTAGCTGATCTTCCAACCTTGCTTCTTATACAGATCAATTACTATCAGCTTCGCTTTGTTCCAAATATCACGAGGCAAAGAAGACTCAACTCTGCTCATATCCACATACGCAAACGATCCTTCCACAAAGTTTTCCAATCTACGATTAATTAAACCTACAATCTCATTAACAGCGTTATCAACTTCAACTGACGAACGACTAATAGCTTCACTTCTAGAAATAGGCATATTTTGCATTTTGGCTCCTCTTTTTGTTTATCAGGGTACTTGATAGTGTATATCTTACACTATCAATTGCCCCATGTCAATACCCCCGTAATTGCGAGTTTCGGTATTCCGAACCGCGGCAATCCCCGCCAGTCTAGACTTAATCCCTACCTCGGAGACTGCTTCAGTTTTCGACTATGTCTCAAAATTCGCAATGACAATGTCATTTAAGCAACAAAGGCATAATTTCTTTGGCAATTGGAGCTGCTACCGCGCTCCCCTCCCCACCTTCCTCAACAAGTACTGTTACCACCAACCAGTCGTCAACATTACTACCCTTAGGCACCACTACCGTAATCCATGCATTTGATACTGTGGCCAAGCCACCCTTTTGGGCTGTTCCTGTTTTGCAATAAATCTTCCCAGCGTATCCAAACAAAGGAAAAGCAGTCCCCTCTGGGCTACACGCTTTTTCCATACCCTTCAAAATTATTTTTCGATTTTCTTCACTGATAGCAAGGTCTGAGCACTTCGCACTGCCCACCACTCTAGGTTCGCACTTTTTACTTCCTATTATTGCCGCCGTCATTCTATTTATTTGCATCGGCGTCGTCATAATATCTCCTTGCCCTATGGAAAAGTGATACGTATTCCCCAAAAACCATCTCTCTCCCAAAGTTTTTTCTCGCCAATATGGAGTTGGCAGCGTTCCATTGTCTTCTCCAGTCAAATCTATATTTGTAAGAGACCCAATACCCAGCATTTGGGACCACTTAACCAAATTATCTATTCCCAGTTGCTCTCCAAGTTTGTAAAAATAAATATCATTACTTCTAGCTATCGCTTTTATGACATTTACGTCTCCATCTGTTTTGCCATATTTATCCAAATACCAATTTCCAAATCTATACTCCCCTATTTTTATTTCTCCTGTGTCTACAATACTAGATTCTTCTGTCACCTTTCCCTCTTCCAAGCCAGCTATGGCAGGTAATAATTTAAAGACCGAACCTGGTGCAAAGTCTCCAGAAATTGCTCTATTAAAAAGTGGTTTCTTCTCTGTGTCTTTCAGCAAGCCATCAACATCTTTATAATCTCCACCAAAATCACTACGTTTCCCGTTGGCAATAAACAAATTATTATCAAACGACGGAGCACTTACAAGAGCCATCACCTCTCCATTTACTTTTGCTACCACCACTGCCCCACTCTTTCCGCTAACTTTCAAAGCTTCCTTCAAAGCAATAAAGGCTTCTTTTTGTAACTCAATATCAATATTTGTTTTTATGTTCTGACCCTCTACCCCATTGTTCTTTTTTATCTGTGTTCTTGTTTCTCCAGTGGCTTTGCCCTCCGAAATAACTTCACCAGAAACTCCCACCAATTCATTTTGATAAAATTTTTCCACTCCCATTCTTCCCACCTCTGTCTCGCCATCACATGTTCCTTTGCATTTTTTGAGACTCTCTTCGTCTATTTTCCCAATGTATCCTAGTAGTCCCGCCGTCACTTCTCCAAAAGGATAAAACCTCACCGTTCTACCCTCGTTCTCAAT
>CAYTOI010000004.1:0-27624 GCA_964439805.1 uncultured Pseudomonadales bacterium
GTTGCCCCGCTAGCTCCTAAAGCTAGTGCGTCTACCATTTCGCCACCTCGGCATAGTGGTATTTTATCAGCTACTAGTGCTTGGTGCCTAGTTATTGGTGAATTGAATTTATTCTAGGTGGCCGAAGAAGGTAGAAACTCCGTTGGCCCAAGAGCCATCTGAAGGTGGAGTGTAGGTTTTCATTACTTCCATAGGATCTTTGGTGTGGTCCCCTTTTAGGAAGATTTTAGTGAACTGAGGGGCAATTCTTCTGAGAGCTTCTTCGTAACTATCAAATCTGGTTATCTTATCTCCATATATACCCCAGCCCCAGCAGTTGTGGGAATCTTCAGGGATTCGTTTGCATAGGTTGGATTCTTGCTGGGCAATAGCCACAAGCCAGCGGTAGTCAAAGTCGTTTTGGTCCGATAAGTCGACAATTACCTGAGCGAGAGGTTCCAAAGGTGACTCATACTTCTTAAGGTACTGGCGAATAATCTCAGGTCTGGCATCGTCAATTTTGAGGGAAGTCTTCATTTGCTGATCAAAGCTTGGTAAAGCAGCGAATACAGGCTCGCTGTTGTACCCTAAAACGTCTCCTTGGCTAGGAGTTGGACTTATCAGAAGGGATAGATGTTTGGGGTCTTCTAGGAGGAGTTTTTGGTTTGCTTTATAGACCACGGAAAAGAGCATGAGAAAGACAAAACTAAAGATGAATAGCTTTTTGGTCATGGCTGTAGTTCCATGGTGGCAGAAGTGGAAGGAGATGTCAAGTTTTTGTGGCTGGGTAATGGGTCTACTTGTGCATCAAGAGGGATTCGAACCCCCGACCCCCTGTTCCGAAGACAGGTGCTCTATCCAGCTGAGCTATTGATGCGTATTTTGATTTGGGTGGGTCAGGTGGGATTCGAACCCACGACACCCTACTTAAGAGGCAGGTGCTCTAACCGACTGAGCTACTGACCCAAACATGTCATATTTTACCTTATTTTTATATCTTGACGCACGGAGGTTATTGACCTATAATCTAGTTTGAATTTGCACGGACATTTCAAATTGAAGGAGACTGATATGAAATCTGTTTATAAATGGTTTTTTGAGAAGTTCGGATGGGAAAAAGAAGAGCTGGACCAGAATTCTCTGATTGCTGGGATATTACTATTTGTGATCGTTCTGCTAGCTCTTTTTATATTCCTCACTCCCGGCATGAAGGGTGTGGCTGTGATCTTGGCCAAGTACTTCGTCTACCTTTTTGAAGGCATAGGCTTTTTGGTTCTTGGCCTCTGGTTTATCGGCAACTTTGCAGTTCGCCCATTCATTGAATTTTTGGACGAAAATCGCGCCTCTACCATTGATCTTCCCTCTTGGATACACTGGCTGCTGGCTATCACAGGTTCGGTGGTTTTTGGTTGGATGTGGACCAAAGTTGTGGTTTGGGTACTATCGATTGGTGGTTATCTGCAAACCCTTTTTTCCAACTGGGGTTGGTACGTGGATCAATCTGTTCACGGTCTGATTTGGTGGTGGGCAGTTGGTTCAATAATGTTCTTTTTTGGATACTTTTGGAAAGGTATCCGTAAAGAATTTCGTAGTTATTGATTTCTTGACGTCTGGGGTAATACCCAGACGTTTTTTGTGGTTAAATTGGCAATTTTAGGCAAAAAAACTCCCGTGCGCTTGTACGCACGGGAGTGTTGATTGGAAAAATATTACGCGGCGAATGTGATGTGGAGAAGATCGTCGTCGTGAAGGCAAACCTTCACAAATTCATCGGTCATAAAGATGTAGCCGCCATCTGGATCCGGGCCAATGTAGGTGAGTTCGGTTCCTTTGGGAAGGGAAATACCATTAGGCATCAGGCAGTCGTTTTCGTCATAGAAGCATACATCAATCGGTTTGAAAGTTGCAAAATCTTTACCAGGCTTCAATTCATTTTGATCCATATAATTCTCCTTGAATATGATGTGTAAGTACCCCTATATTATCTCAAGCTTGTTACTGCTTGTCAATACTATGGGGCTTTGAGGTTGGTAAAAAGACGGCCTGGTGTTGTCACCAGGCCGGGTATTAAAAAGCTTTCTTACGGAGCGGGAGTGACTTCGATAGTCACAGGCTCAATAGTGGGGCTAACCTGAGACGGCAAACCGAAAGAGAGGGTGTCCGATGCGGGGTTGCCACTTGCATCTTTACAAGTTGATCCGTCTAAGATGATTGTGCATGCAACGTTAAATTTGCCACAAGCTTCGATTGCGTCAAGAATGCCCATCCAGCAATCAGTTTGTTCGTGGTAGCGCTCAAAGGCTGCATCGTATTCGGAGCGGTTTGTGTCGACCAGGCTTTGGGAGTTTGTTCCACCTTGATCTGGGTTTATGATGACGCTGTCGATCTGGATCCTAATTGGGGCGCATTTAAATTCGTTTCCAGGTTCTCCAGCTTGGATTGGATCTGGGTTTGTCCACCCAGATTGAGTTCCTGAGCCGCAGAACATGGGTTCGCCACCAACACCAGTCATTTTCTTAAGTTCAGAATCCAACAGCCGTGAAATTTCTGCAGCTAGCACATCGCGTTGTGGCTTGCCATCTGCTTTGTAGATGCCGTCATCAATTTTGAGAGGAAACACAATTGGAGTTGATGGGTCCAGGCTGTTATAGTCATTGGCGATGTTATACATAGCCTGATCTAATGCATGACTCAGGGCAGGGTAGAAGTTTTCGGCCAACATCGAGTTCCAACCAGTTGTTGAGTTGTTCACAATGTTTGTGGAATCGTTCGTAGGCATTAAGTTGTCTTTATATTTAATAGCGAATTTGTAGAATTCAGCTAATGGTCCTGAGTAAATACCGTTTGCGTCCACGTAAGCCGTTTGGTTTAGCATCCAGAGGGCTGTTAAACCTACTTGAATTCGTGTTCCTGACGGAATTACGGCACCAAGCAGTGTTTGGCTGTCCGAGACGGGTCCACCATCGGTACCATCTGGGTTTTTAGGGTTCCGGCGTGATCCATCGTCAATTACATAATTTCGATAGTTGCCAGGCGCCACGCGGGTGGTCAGGTAAGACATGTCAGAAGGTGTTGCTTGATTGGGATAAACAATTTTGTGGATTCTTTGATCGTTTGTGCCGTCACCAACAATGAAGGTGATATCTGCAGCACTTGATGATGGACCACAGGCGGATAAAGCGAAGCTTGCAATGACGAGTAAAGCGAACAGATTGTACAAAATTTTCTTTTTCATTCAGACTCCTTGTTTGGATTTTTGTTTTATAAGTCTCAGACGCGATTTTATACACGACTGGACTTGTTAAACCTTGATTATTTTTGGGTTGGAAAGTAACCCATTTGGCTGAGCATTGTGTTTTCGGACATTATGTTTGCCTCCATTAGCTTTACTGCTTCTGGGTCATTTTTCTGCAAAGTCTTAAAGAGATCGTCGTAGTTCAACATTGTTCTAATCATTCGATCGTATTCTGATTCTGGAATGAGCTTGCTGTAAGTCTCGTGAGCAATTAATGCATTAACTTGCATATAAATATTGCTGATTAAAACGAGAAATAAATCTTCACCCATTCCTGTATATCTCATTGATCCTTTATAAATTTCGATCAGGCCCCATGCAAGCTTACATGCTTTGCCCAATTCTGTCTTTACTCTTGCATGTTCGATGACTGGAAGTTTTTCTTCAATTTTGGGTAACATTTTGATTGCTGGTCCGAATTTGCCAAATCTCTTTAGCCATGGGACTAATTTTGCAATTATGATTACCAAAAAGAAGATTGTTACAAAAGCGACAAATCCAAATGATACCTTTCCGGAAGTGGTGGAAGTATCAATTTTTGGTAACTGGATAGGTACCATGGTTGGACGAGGAGTCCGTGTTGGTTCCGGAGATGGAGTTGGGCTAGGCTGTGGATGTTGTACTAGCCAGATTTGAATGTTTCTTGCAAACGTACTCAAGGCTGTCGAAGAGCTATTTGAGACACTGTTGGCGTCGATCATTTGGGATGTTGCAATGCCAGAAGGTAAAATCTCGCTATATCCAAATACTACCTCACCAACAGCAAGTCCAATTGTTTTTTGATTGGATAGACCTTCTGATATTCTCCTTGCAATTGTTTGCATGTCTGTGTTGTAAGCGGCCTCTACCGGGAGCATAACTAAGACTATATTGTCTCCAGGAGTTAGATAGGTGCTCAGATCATTTGAAGTTCTTGAACTTGTACCTGGTATTCCAGGGGCCACGTAGATGTTGGACGTTTGCAGGGCTTCTACAGCCGCCGCAACGTAGTCCACGTCTTGTGCTCTGGCCATTTGGCCTGGTGCAAATATTGAGAAAAACAGTAATGCAAATAATATGGCATAACGAAATTTCATACTTCCTCCGTTTGGGGTGATTTTTAGATTTTTAAAGAATTTTTCTGTCAGCGTATATTTTACCATTTTTGGGTCATTTGTCAATCCTATGGGCTATGGTTTTTGTGCCTGAAAATAGCAGTTTTTAGGTAAATGGGTGTGTAGGCAAAAAAAATCGTCCCTACAGCTGTAGGGACGATGGTAAAACTTAAAACAGACTACTTAGTGTTGCCGAGCGATGACAGCATGACGTTGAGGCGGGTGCCGCTGGACTGTTGAATCTCCAACATCTTGCCCATGTTCTCATGGGTGTTGTTGACCGCGCGGATTGCGGCGCCGATGGTGGATTCCACTGATTGCATGGTGATTTCGATGTCGGTGAGGATCTTGGTGGCAAGATCGTTGAGGGCATCGGATGCCATACCGAGCTTGTCTGTGGCTTCAGCTTCGGCGACGCGGACTTTACGAGCGGATTCACCGATACGGATGGTGGCAACCACATCGACAATCAAGCCGAGGGTCAGGCCGAGGGTGAAGATAAGGTTTGTGCGAGTGAATTCGACGTCGGCGCGAACAACATTGACGGAGTCGTAGATCTTTCCGATGATGGTGATCAAGCCGAGTTCTTTGATGGCAAAGCTCTTGAGATCGATGGAGCGACGAATAAGGATCTGGACCAGTGATTCCTGGCGTGTGACAGAGCCTTCCAAAGCGCTTTTAAGAGCAGGCGTTTTGGCTTCGTCACGCTGACCTTGGAGCTTTAGCAATTCTTTCTGGGCCGTCGCGATGATCGCGTCGAGGGCGACACCGTTGACGCATGTGTTCATAAGATCGTTGATAACCATCTGTTGACGGGCGAGGAGCGAGGCGGCGATGCCATCGAGAAGCGTCATCTTGGCGCCGAGATCTTCGTAGACATTGAGCAGGCGACCTTGGTGAGACACAACGCGGTTAAGAACCTTGTCGTACAGGCCTGCGAATAAGACAGCGACCATTTTGGCGTTGGTCCAGTGAGCGTAGATATTCTCAGCCTGTTTCTTAATGTTTTCAGCCTGAATGGTGCCATCGCCGCGGATTTTGTCTGCCACGCCGGTTGCTGTGTCGAGGACTTCGGCAACTTCCATGCGGGCTTTGCCGGATGATTTGCTGAAGGTGCTGTCGACTGCCATTTTTACAATGGCATCGGGGACAGTGCCGTAGGTGGCAGCAGAGCCGCTGGTGAGTACCATGGCGGATTTGCCGGGAATGGTTGCAACGGCTGCTTTCAGTGCCTTCTTGTCGAAAACACTTTCGTAACCTTCGAGGATTTCCATGAGATCAAGGGTGCCGGAGCCATCTTCGAGCTGGGAGAGGGTTTGATCCGTGCTGTCAAGCGCGTCATTGATTTCAATTTCGTTCGCGTTGAGCTTTTCAGTAACATCGATTACTTGTGAATCGGCTGCCTGAATAGCGAAATCAGCTTTGACCTTGGCATCAGCGGCGGGGCCTTGACCACTTGAGGGAATTGACTTGGCGGCGGGAAGATTCTTGAATAAGTTGATTTGATCTTGGGACATTTTTGATTCTCCTTAAAGAATTTGTGATAGTGAAACGGTTTAGCGGATAGTTTCACGATATCCGTAATGCAATAGTGGAGTAGTGCCCTGAGGTATCCCCGTAAAATCTATTACTGATTTTCGGCGCAGTAGGCGTTGACAGCTTCTTCGAAAGAGCGGCCGTCATCGGCAGTTTTGCCGTCAGGGCTTGCCTTTTTGCCAAAAGTTGTAGTCCACATCAGTTGCGCGGGAACATGTTCTGCTTTGCCGATGTAGCACAAAACTGGGGCCTTGATATCCGAGGTTGGAAATTGAATGAAAGTTGTCGGATCATTTGCTGGTACCCAACTGGCAGCGCTTTGTAAAAGCGTTGAATTGGTATAGCCCATGCGTGACCCAAGTTCCTTGTTAACAATTTCTGCAATTTTAGGATTGGAGAGAAAGTCTTTTAAAAATTGTTCTCCTTCATCAGACACACTGTTTGCAAACTGAGAACTCATATAGCCATAGGTGGGATAAATAGGAGTCATGTCTTCAACCAGAGCAGGATTGCCTTGGCTGGATGCGAAAAGCATAGGAAAACTTTCGTTACCTATGATGACGAGAACTGGGTTCGCGCCATACATCCATTGCTTCATGTAGTTGATGACATTTCCATCTTCACTTTGGCTTCCGTAAGCAGAAAAAATACCACGCATCTGCTCTTTTAGTTGGTCGTTCAGCATGTTGTAATCCATAGGCCGAGAACATGGAATTTCTCCCAGGTTTTTTGTTCCCATGCATGCTCCAGCCAAGCTAAAACCGTTGTAGCCGGTGCCGGAAATAAAAGGATTTGGTCCTGAAATGAGGACTCTGGCGTTTTTCCAGCTGGGGTGGGTTACACCTAGGTCTCCCCATGTATGTGTTCCAGAAGCTTGATATTCGAATGCTTTTGTAATCGATTCATTTGACCAAACAAGATAATTGTCTTGTTTTTGGATAATACCCGCTTCAAGAAGAACTGGGATATCTTTGGTCTTAATCAATGGAAGCATTGGTGTGTTGAAAGCAGCGCTTGCTTCTTTGACTGGTAAGCCGGGGAATGCGTCTTTGATTTTTTGAGTTGAGTTGGACGAAGTGATGATCAAATCAATATTTTCGCCGACTGTTGGGTCACCAGGAAGTTTTATGAGATCAGAAGATCCCAAGCCTTTTCCATAACAGGTCACTTCATATTTCATGTTTTCAAATTCTGCCTGAAGTGATGCGTTCACGCAAGTGTCGTAAGCTCCACCCAAGCCAATTTTTGTTTTGGCTGTGCTGGATTGAAAAATGTTAGCGCCAATAAATAGCGCGATGGCAACTACAACAATTCCAATGATTACAAGTGTTTTCTTGTTCATTATTATTTTTCTCCTTCGTTAATGTTTATTCCTGCGGATTCCATTTCCATTTTGGATCTGAATGTTGCAGTGAGGTTACCGGTTTTATCGAGACCGTCATCTTGCCACTTTTGGAAAAGTTCGTCTTTGTGGGTAAGAATGCCATAGAGTTCCTTTTTGCGAGCTTCGCTTATTGGGAAATCTCCTGTTTCGTCTCCGATCCATTCAGTTAATTCGGTAACACAGTCTTCGAGAGAAGGCACCATTTTATCTTCAATGATACCTTGGTATGTTCCTTTTCCTCCCAGGACTTCTACCAGACTTTTGAAAGTGAGGTAAGCTCTGGACATATTCTCTTGGACTTTGTTATCTTCAACTGATTGGACTTTTTTCTTGACGACGGGCAATAGTTCGTGCGCTTTTTTGAAACGTTCTTTGCGGTTCAGTTTTCTTTGCTGATCATTTGGAATCCAGACAAAGATGGCAAAGGTTAAAGCGAGGACAACTAGTGCGGCAAGACTTGAATAAATTATTTTAAATGTGAACTCGTCACCGGCTTTTCCAAACCAAACTAGGAGGAAAGCCAGTATTGATACGAGCATAAGTTCCGGCTTGCTGTTGGATTTTTCTTCCATTTTTCTCCTTTGTGGTTTAGCGACTGCCTTTGATTTTTTTGAAGCAGTCGATCATGGCACTCATATTATTTTTGGCATCGAGACAGACTTGGACGCCGTTGATCTCATTGATTTGAGAGACGTCAGCACCCCCAACAGGAATTGCGTATACGGGGATGAAGTCAAGCTGTAAAGAGGTTCTTAACTCGTTGAAGGTTGTGGCATTTGCACAGGGGGAGTGGCTTTCTTCTGGGCAGTCATTATCTGCGCCGTCTGTCAAAAAGACGAAAGCGCAGTTGTGAGAAGTTTTGCACTTGTCCTGATATTTTGCCATTTCATTCAAACCCTCTTGTCCACAGTAGAACATGCTGGTGTTTCCGGCAAGAGCCGAACTTGCAATTTGATCTGCGAGTACTTGAGTGTTTCGGCCCTCAACTGTAGGAAGAGGTACGCAGTTATGATCAAACATGTAGACTTTGGTGATATCCAGGTCGATTGCATTTAAAAATTCCTCTTCTGCTTTTGGGCCGAAGATGAAGTAGGATGCATCGACTAGTTGCTGTTTCCCTGTTGGATTTGAGAGAGTGTAGTCGCCCATCGATCCGGAGTCATCATCAAAGAAAAATAGGATTACTGGGTCACGGACGACGTTGACGAAGGTACTGTTGAGCGCCATAGAAACTTCGTATTTGCCGGCAAACCCTGTTGAGGTTGGCGGGTCGGTGACGAAGCCCCATTCGGGCTTGAGCACTTCTGTCGAGGCGCTTGCTTTGTATTGAGTGGGATCCCATCCGGCATCAGCAATCGCTTTGCGAATCGTTTCGTCTTTTTCAAAAGTCGAGGCGATTTTGTTGTATTCGTCCAAGGTTGCCTTGTACGAATCAACTTTTTGCTGATCTTGTATATCTGCTTCCGTTAATTGATAGTACGGAGAGAAAAAGAGGGTGACGGCGGCGTCAATAGTACCATCAACGTATACCATGTAAATTGGTTCCAAGCCTTGCGAGACGCGAATGAAATTGATATTAGCAATTTCGGGTTCGTATCCCCAGAAAGCGTTGTAACCTTCGACATTGTTGATGAAGGCGTCGCGGGCGTCTTTGTCGGTAGAGGTCGTGATGTTGACCTTTCCCATGAGATCTTTGGTCTGTTGAAGAATTGCCTGTGATTCAGGAGTTCCATCGGTGAGATCAAAGTCCATGACACTTTTGCCGGAATAATGACTGACTACGGCGAAATAAAATAGTTCACCTTCGTTGCATTGGGTGGGGTTACAGACATCGGGGTTTAGTACTCCGGTGCTAATAAGGTCCACCATTTGCTGTTTTGTCAGGTATGTCGGCTGCCCAGGAGTTAGGCCCAAAGAGCGCATCAGATCGCCAGTCATTCCAAAGCCGACTTCGCTTTTGGCGATAGTTTGGCCGGGAATGCTGGCCCAATGGGGCGATTCGAGAATGAACGCCTGAGCTTGAGGGTAACCTTTTGCAGACGCCAGGTTCAAGTTGTTCTTGACCTTGTTTGTATTGAAGAAAACTGGATAGAAATCGGCAGTATCAGTGATTACCTTGCCCGAGTTGGACTGAGGTGAGAGGAACGATTCGGCGCCAGATCCGGCTTCGATAATGAAGGCGTTGCTGGGGGCAGAGTCATATCCATCACTGCTTTGTGGTGCGCCGCAGGCGGCGAGCAATAATGAAATTGCTACAACAAGAAACAAAATAGGCTTAAAAATTTTCATGATTCTCCTTTTACTTTCTAAGTAGTCGATTTTTAAGGACCGGCGCGCGAGGTGCGCGAGGGCTCCATTTCAATGGTGGATTGTATATTGTTATGGGCCAATTGTCAAGTGGTAAATGTGGGTTTTGGGCCTGTTTTTTTGAGAAAAATTGAGAATTTTAAGTTTTTTACCATAAAAAATCGGGACTGGTTATTCCAGTCCCGATTGTTGATTACTCTTCTTAATTTTAAGAAATAAACAACCCTACTTCTCCAACGCCCCCAAGAATATCTTGTGCAATTATTTTGGCCATGGGCAAGGCCCTGGGATCATCTTCGATAACATTTTCTATGTTTATCATTCCCTCGCCAATTATGATCAATGTTTGCAAAAGTTGACCATAAAGCACCACCAATTCTGCAAGGCGTTTACTCGCCATACTCCTTATTTCGCTTGGCTCCGGGTGAGAACTTAACCAGCCCTTGATTTCGAGGATCACTCCTGCAAGTTCGACATAGTTGTCCCGATGAGTCTGTGCGAATTTAAGAGATGTTGATGTTTCTTTGCTAACCGGGGAATTAGCGTAGTTCTCAAGTATTACCTTACCGATATTGATGACATCGAGAGGTACATTAAGTTCGACTTTATGTTGGCCATGCGCGAAGTGCTTAATTAATTCTAATCTGAGACTATGATCCATGGATATCTCCTTTGTTGAGTTTTTAAATTTGGCTACGAAATGTGTCTTATAATATCACAGGGAGGCTGGAAAGTCAACCCGTGAAGGGATTCTAGAGCTTAGAGGCGGAGATTGTTTCGGTTCGGAGTACCAAAACTCGCAATGACGAATGTGGAGTTATTTGATGGATTTACCCGGAGTACCGAGTACTGCGCCTTCCTATGCAGGAATGACAGGGTGTTGCGTGTATGAGAATTCGGTTTCGGCTGGGGGTTTCTCGGTGTTCTGGTAGATTATGCCTAGAGGGATTAGTTTTTCACCCCATTCAAGCGACTTTTCAAAGGCTTTGATTTTGTTACTTGGGTCGTAGTCTGAACCCAGGATATAGGTATTGTTATGGAAGAATAAGGGGTTCGTTTCTTCGTTAAACGTGGGGCAAGATTGAAGAATATCGATAACAGCAAAACCTTTGTGTTCGTTTGCTTTAATAATCATTTCTGAGAGATGGGCAATGTTGCCTGCAAAGGATCTAGCTACAAAGGTTGCTCCTGCTGAAATGGCTAGGGTTGTAGCAGAAAATGGCTCGTCCCAGTTGCCTACTGGCGTTGATTTACTGTGAAAATTATGGGAAGTGGTGGGAGATGTTTGACCTGTGGTGAGTCCGTAAATACTGTTGTTGTGAAGCAAAACCGTGAGGTTTTGGTTGCGTTTTGCGGCGTGAAAAAAGTGATTACCCCCCTCCCCTAAGCAATCACCATCCCCTGTGAAAACAAAAACATTAAGGTCAGGGCGAACATACTTAATTCCTGATGCTACCGGTATGGCTCTACCATGAAGCCCTTCAAAAGAGCTGATTTTCACAAAGTTAATGATGTGTCCGTGGCAGCCGATACCAGCTACTATTGATGAATTTTTGCTATCCCAGCCTGCTTTAGTGGCAGCCATCTTAAAGCCAGTCCAGATGCCGAAGTTTCCACAGCCTGGGCACCAGCTGGGACTGTGGGTGGTGGAGAGTTCGGATAGAGTCATAGAACAGAATTAATTTTTGTAATGATATCTTCGGGGAAGAAGGGACGACCGTCGTTTTTGAGGTACATATCGGTGATGTTTAGGCCAGTTTTTTCTCTGATTAGTCCTGCCATTTGGGCTGTACTGTTGTTTTCGATATTGATGATGTGTTTGGCTTTGCCGAGAATATTTGTCACTACCTTGACCGGGAAAGGAGCAACTTGGGTTATCTGAAGAAAGTTAACATTGGGGAAGTTTTCTAATGCATCCAAAATTGCACCTTTGGTACTTCCCCACCCTACCAGGGTGATTTCAGCGTCAGCAGTTCCGTGAAGGATAGGCTTAGAGGAGTCTTGCTCTTCGTAGCTATATATTTTTTGGAGACGCTTGTTTTGCTGTTCGTTGCGGTCTTTAATCTCCTCCGAGGAAAAGCCAATACTGTCATGCTCGTCTGAGTTGGTCACAAAGAAGTTCCCTGATCCCGCAAAGCTTCTGGGAGAGATACCATTTGGAGTCAGCTTGTATCTCTCGTAACCTTCTTCTACTTGGCTTACTACTTGTCCGTTATCAATTTTAAAGTCATCGGTTTTGAATGGAGAGAGGGTTTGTGAGTGGTCGCAGATGTTTTTGTCGACTACTACTATTACGGGGCATTGGTACTTGGCGGCAAGGTTTAAGGCTGAGCGGGTAGCGTAATAGGCTTCTTCTGCGTCTGCTGGAGTGAGAACAATTCTAGGAATATCACCTTGGTGCGCGTGGAGTACAAAGCGAAGGTCACCTTGCTCACTCCAGGTGGGTAGACCGGTGGCAGGAGCTCCTCTCATACCTTCTACTATTACTAGTGGCGTCTCGGTCATGGTTGACAAGCCCAAAGCTTCACTCATGAGAGCAAATCCACCACCCGAGGTAGAGGTAAGACTGCGAGCTCCGGCGTAGGAAGCGCCAATACACATATTGATGGCGGAGATTTCGTCTTCCGCTTGTTTGAGGATGTAGCCGTATTTTTCTTTATCCTTTGCTAAATTTGTCAGCATGTTGCTGATTGGTGACATTGGGTAGATGGCGGAAAAGTTTAGCCCACCGTCTATAGCACCTTGTGCCATAGTTTCGTTGCCATCTAGGATAGTGCGAAGTGCTGAGTTGTTGGTTGTTGGTGCAGAAAGAATTGTGGATTTTAAATTGGTAAAGTTTTGGGAGGCGAAGTTGAAGCCAGATTCAAAGGCTTTTTGGTTTGTAGCTATAAACTCTGGTTTCTTGGTGAATTGAGTTTCTATGAGCTTGTCGAAACTTTCTATATCGCCTCCGAGTAGATAAACGAGAGCTCCTAAGGCTACGGTGTTTTGAGCTATATCCCCTGCTCCAGACTCTCTACCAAGTTTTTTGAGTGGAATGCCCACAAAAGAAATATTTGGATTGATGGGTAAGTTTAGACTACTTTCTGAGTCAAAAATGGCCAAGCCTTTCTCGCTTAGTTCTGAGATATGAAGGTTGAGACTGGGTTGATCTAGAGCAATAAGGGCATTAATGGTTTTTCGGGGAGAGCGAACCGGATTTTCGGAAAAGATTATTTGGGAGACATTGTGTCCGCCACGAATGAGGGATGGGTACTCTAAGTAGTTATAGATAAAAAAGCCAAGATTGTTGAGATATTGAGATAGGTTTAGACCACTAGACTTTATGCCTTGGCCTGCTTCTCCTGCGATTTTGACGGAATAGACTGGTTTCATTTGAGAATTATTTTTGTGTCTGCACAGTAGATACCCTGTTCATTAATAATAACAGGATTGATTTCCATTTCCTTTATTTCTTCAATATTTTCAAAGAGGAATCCAAGCTTTTGACTTAGAGAAATAATTTTGTTTATATCTAATTTGGCTGTGCCACGGTAGCCATTCAAAAGTGGAAAGATTTTTGAGTTAGTAATCTGGGTTTTTAGCTTTTCATCTGTCAGGGGAAACAAGCTTAAATTTTTGTCGTTAAGGAGGTTCACATATTTCCCTCCTGCTCCGAAGAAGAAGGTGTTGCCGAAGATGTCATCTCGTTTAAACCCTAGAATTAATTCTTGTCCTCCCTCTATTTGTTTTTGAACCAAGATATCGACATTGCCGGAATTCATTGTTTGCCAGGCTTTGGCAATTTCTTCTGAGCTATTTAAATTAGTAACCACTCCTCCACTGTCTGACTTGTGGACCAAATTTTTGGTAGCTACTTTGAGAACTACGGGGAAGCCAGCTTCTAGGGCAAAGTTTTGAGCTGTTTTGAGATCATTGGTAACAATGCTGACTGGTTCACTAATTTGAGCAATTTCTAGCAGATATGATGTATTTTGAGGATTTACTAGACCTGGTTCTTTGTTAATAGACTTAACGAATTTACTAGCTGCAGAAATTGAGAATCTGGGAATAAAAGAACTCTTATGACTTTCTGAAGTTTCTTTTAGTTTGTATTCTGACCATTCAACTATTTTGGATATTGTCTTGATGGCCTGTTCGGGAAAGGCAAAATTGGGAATACAAAAATTATTTAAGGCTTTCTCCCCTATCTCTATTTGTCCTCCGCCAATAAAGGAACAGACAATGGGTTTTTGATACTTGGCAGATAATTCGCCAATTATTTTGGCAGTATCTTCTATTTGAGTCATTATTTGGGGAGTGAGAATAACCAAGGCAGAATCGACATCTTCTTCTTTCAGTACTTCATCTAGTGCAATTTTGTATCTATCAGCAAGAGCATCGCCCAGAACGTCAACGGGGTTATGAAGCCCTGCCATACGAGGGAGTAATTCTTTGAGTCTATTTGTAGATACTTCGGAGAGTTTGGAAAGTTTTAGTCCGTAAGTTTCTACTGCATCGGCACTGATAACGGCCGGTCCGCCTGCATTGGAAATAATGGCGACGTTTCGTCCTTTTGGGGCATTTTCCCAAGAAAGACACTTGCCTACACTAAAAAATTCTTCCAAGGTGTCACACCTTATTACTCCAGACTCCTTGAGGGCGGTTTCGAGGACCGAGTCACTACCAGCAAGGGACCCGGTGTGAGACATCATGGCGGTGGCTGCTCCTTCTGACTTGCCTGGCTTGATGATAAAAATAGGATTTTTAACCGTAATTTTTTTACATATTTCCAAGAATTCTTTGCCTTCAGTGATGGATTCTAGATAAAGTCCGATTGGTTCGTTATTGGAAAGGCCTGAATTTTTGTATTGATCGTCTATAGGATTTTGTTGCCAAAAGTCTAGAAATTGGTTTTCGTTGAGAACAGATTTGTTGCCTAGGGTAATGAATTGGTTGAGACCGATTTGATTTTTTTCGGCCCAGTCGAAGAAGCTCGTAGCAATAGCCCCGGACTGAGAAAGAATTCGGAGATTTCCATTTTGTCTACTTACCTTGCCGAAGGTGGCGTTTAGATCGTGAGAATTGTTTACAAAACCTAGGCAGTTGGGACCTAGCAGGCTAAAGCCGTATTTTTCGGAAATTGAGAGAAGCTTTGATTCCAAAAGTTTTCCTTCTTCGCCTGCTTCTTTGAACCCAGCGGTGTAGATGAGAATGTTTTTTATTTTCTTTTCACCTGCTTCTTCCAAAACCGGTAAGAGTATTTCACTGGGGATAGCAAAAATGGCTAAGTCGGGAATTTCTGGCAAGCTAGAAATATTTGGGTAGGCGGTGAGGTTTTGGACTGTTGCTTCTTTGAGATTTACTGGGTAAATTTTGCCTTTGTACCCCGAATCAATTATGTTTTTGACTACGATGCCTCCAATTTTTTGAGGATTATTGGACGCACCAATGATTGCTATAGTGTTTGGGCTGAGGAGCTCTGAAAGATTCACCATATATTTAGCCTAGCATAAAGGGAGACTTTATGGCTTAAACATAGTAAAATATGCATATTCGGGGTGTAGCTCAGATGGCTAGAGCGCTGCGTTTGGGACGCAGAGGCCGGAGGTTCGAGTCCTCTCACCCCGACTTTGGTGGATGTAGCTTAGTTGGCTAAAGCGCCTCCCTGTGGAGGAGGAGATCGCGGGTTCGAGTCCCGTCTTCCACCCAGGTAAGAAAATGTGCACCCTTGAGGTGCATATTTTTTTGTCTGACTAGTGGAGCGGTTCAAAAAAATTTCAGCAGGAAATTATTATAAGGAATACCGTATTAAATTATCTTTTGTAATCTGCCAAATGCTATATTTGATTATGAATAAAAATAATGAAGGAAAGAAAAAGAAGGCGAGATCGCACATTTTTCTGATTATGGTTTTGATTTCAGTTTTAGCAATTATGATTGGATTAATATTTGCCAAAAAAAACGGTATTGTAATCAAAAAGGTAAATGGAACCATGCAAATTTGGAAAACTTACAGAAATTTAGGTGACTACAGATACGAACTGCAATACCCAGCTGGTTGGTCTGTAAATAAGAGTGCCGATCCTATATTAGGAGAATATGTATGGTTTTTTCGAGGTAATAGTCAAACAGATGCTATAAAGATCAGATGCCCAAGGGATGCATACGGAAAAGAATTGCCTGATCCTAACAAAATATACATCACTGAATACACCGGAAATCCACAAAAAATTGAGTATATTTCAATAAATGGAATTAGTGCTGTCCAATGGATTATGGGGGAAGAAATCAATACTTCACTGCTTAGAGTTAATAATCCTTTGGCATGTGATATTAGCGCAAGTATGAAGCCTGAAAGTATCGATACGAATGATTATGATAAAACTATAAAAAACCAAGATATATACAACGCAGTACTTCAATCGTTTTTATTTATAAAATAAGGGATCTAGCGGGAGATTTTTAAACTAGAATTTATAGAATAATATTTAATTTAAGAATACTTAAATGAGAGCATGCTTACTGACGCAAGGTCGATGCCTTCGTTGAAAAATTCCGGATTTTCATCATCAAATTTTAAAGCTAGCGTGTTTAACATTGGTCGATAGTGGTCGTCTGTAGGGATAGCTAGTTTTGCAGATGATCCCAGGTTTTTATAGTCTATTAGGGACTTTGTATCCCCTTTTTCAATTAGATTCTTGCTTATGTTTTCAAACTCTAGGGCCCAGTCGTAGGGTTTGTTTTCAAACGATGCTAGGGAAAGATTGTGAACGATATTGCCACTGCCAATAAAGAGAATATCTTTGTTCCTCAACAATTTTAATGTAGACATAAGCTCAAATTGATCTGATGGCGAGGAGTGAAAATCAATGCTTAGTTGTAAAACAGGAATGTCCGCATCCGGAAACATACGTTTCAAAAAAGACCATGCACCGTGATCTAATCCCCAATTATCGTCGATATTTATATTTTTATTTGTCTGTTGAATTTCTTGAGCTACCTTTGGACTGCCTACGGCCGGGTATGGAATATGATAAAGCTTTTCAGGAAAACCATAAAAGTCATAGATGATTTCTGGTTTTAACGTAGAGGAAATAAAGCTGCCATCTGTTAGCCAGTGGGCACTCATACAAACAATAGCTTCAGGCTTTGCAATACTATTGCCTACTCTCTTCCACTCTTCTGTAAATTTGTTATCTTCAATTGCGTTCATGGGGTTTCCATGGCCGACAAACATCAGTGGTGTTCTCATAAGAATAATACTAAACCCTTAATGATGCTCTAAACCCGCGGGATGCATAATACGAATCGGCGCCGTTGTGGTAAGTAAAAATATGATCATAGCGTCTGTCGCCAAAAATGGCTCCTCCACGCTTCCGAATTTCTTCTGGAGTTTTCAGCCAGCTGGAAGTTTTTATATCAAACTTTCCTAGATTTTGTAGTTTTTGGTATTCTTCTTCGGTAAGAATTTCTACACCCATTTCTTTGGCCATATTTGTGGCACTGTTTTTGGGCTTGTTTTCTTTTCTTTGTTCAAGGGCAAGCAGGTCATAGCACAAACTTCGGCGTTCTTGAGGGCTTTCTGGAGAACAGTCGACAAAAATATATTCACCTGTTTTTTTGTCAAAATCAACAACGTCTGGTTCTCCACCAGTATTTTCCATGTTGAATAAAGTCAAAATTTTGTTTGAGTTATTTTTTAACTTAGTCTCAATATTTTTCCATTCAAGTCCTGGGTGCCGATTTGCATTTTTTTCAAAACGAATTTTTAGAATACTCAATAAATCTTCAATTTGCTTTGGAGATAGTTCTTTTTTGTTATTATTCATATTTTGTATCAATTAACAGAATCTATCATAGATTGAATACTTATTGGCAAAAATTTTAGGTTGTTTGTATTTACGGGCTCAGTAGATGCTATTGCCAAAAGCTCTGCTTCTGATAAATAATTCATACGTAAATTTTATCTTAGTTTGGACACAGATTTTTGATTGTTGGATTTTGCCAAGGCTATATTTTATTGAATTATAATATTGGTCATGGAAAACTTTTTTGTTTCAAATGAAGGCAGGTTCGTAATTGATGTGCTTTTGGCTGTTGTGTTTGGATACATGATAGGCGCAGAGCGAGAGTCTAGAGGTAAAGATGCTGGAATAAGCACTCACATTATGGTTATTTGTGGCTCTACCCTTTTTACTTTTATGTCATCTTTGGTTGATCCTGATTCTAAGTCTAGAATAGCTGCTCAAATTGTTTCTGGTATTGGATTTTTGGGTGCAGGTTTGATCCTTAAGGAGGATGGGTCTAGAATTCGAAATTTGACTACTGCAGCAAGTATTTGGTTTGCTGGGGCGATAGGTATGGCAATAGGATTTGATTTTCACTTTATTGCGTTTATCGCAGTTTTGGTCTCTATCATTGTCCCAAGAATTCCCAAGCACGAACAGAGTGTAAAAATGTATAAGAAATTTTTGAGAAAATTATAGTTGTCGAAGGAAAGCTTCGGGGTGGTTTAGAAAATCTTTTATTAAACTGAATGACTTTATCTCATTGTATTTGATTTTCTGGATTTTATTATCATCAAAGGAGTAGATACTGGCTTCTGGCATGGCAGCTAATATGGGTGAGTGAGTGGCAATAATGAATTGGGAATTTTGACTGACCATTTCGCGAAGCATGGAGATGAAAACTAGCTGATTTTGGAATGAAAGCGGTGTTTCTGGTTCATCCAGAATATACAATCCTTCAGGAACAAAGCGAGAGTTAAAGATTTTCAAGAAGGTTTCACCATGAGAGTTAGCGTCCAAATTTTCTCCATATCTTCTGGTATTTGCTCCTTTTTGTCCAAGCATGGCACCGACAGCTAACTGTCGACCATAGCCAGTAAGTTTTTTCTCAAAGAAACTCGCGTCTTTTTGAAGATCGTGTTGCTTTGCAATAATAGACTTGGTAAAGCCAAAGACATCTTCGCTGCGAACAAAAAAGCCCCTATGTGTTTTTATATTCCAAGAGAGTTTAAGATTTTTTGCCAGTTTTTTGGCTCCTTCCAGTGATTTGTCTAAGCTAGCATCGGTTGCGCCAATTGTGTGACACCCACCAGCTATAGCCAGGCTTTCTAGAAAGCTGGATTTTCCTGAACCATTCTCCCCTACTAGAAATGTAATTGGAGTGGAAAATTCTATACACTCAAAGCTTTTTATTGCGGGGACGGTAAATGGGTATGAGTCTTCTGAGCTATTATTTTTTGTTACCTTTTTGAGAAATACTTGCACCTAAGTATTATATAATTTGGCTATGGAACTTGCTAAATTGTTGATACCAGAAAATACGCCCGATTTTGCGGATATTGAAGCTAAATTTCCCAAAAGAGAATTGCCAGAGTCGGCTAAGGTTGTGAGAGTTGCTCCTAGCCCTACTGGTTCCCCTCATTTTGGCTTGGTTTTTGCAGCTATGGTAGATGAAGCGATTGCTTACCAAACTAAGGGACTGTTTTTTCTCAGAATTGAGGACACCGATAAAAAAAGAGAAGTTGATGGGGGTATTGGAAAGATTATTGAAGCTTTTGCAAATTTTGATGTTAAGTACTCAGAAGGACCGATTTCTGAAACTGAAGAGCTAGGTAAATATGGGCCTTATATTCAGAGCAATAGACAAGAGGTCTATTTGTCAGCAACCAAACTACTTCTGGACAAAGGTTTTGCCTATCCTTGTTTTTGTACTCCAGAAAAATTAGACGAGGTTCACAAAACTCAAGAGGTCAATAAAGAAAAAACTGGTTATTACGGCAAATATGCAACTTGCAGAGATTTAAGTTTGGACGAAGTTAAAAAGAATTTGGAATTGCAAAAACCATTTGTAATTAGATTTAAATCCCCCGCTGACTCTGTTGCCTCAAAATACTTTGATGCCATCAAAGGAGAAATTTCATTGCCCGAAAACAATGTTGACTATGTCTTGGTGAAGTCTGAGGGAGCGGGACTTGGATTGCCGGTTTATCACCTCGCTGCTATGGTAGATGATTATTTGCAGGGAGTAAACCTAGTCATTCGCGGAGATGAGTGGCTGCCCTCTTTGCCAGTTCACCTGCAAATTATTGATGCTTTTGGATGGAAGAGGCCAGATTTTGGCCACCTTTCTCCTGTGATGAAGATGGACGGAGAAACTACTAAGCGAAAACTAAGTAAAAGAAAAGATCCAGAAGCTGCAGCTTCTTTTTATGTAGAACAGGGAATTCCTGCTAGAGCTGTACGAGCATATGTCCTTAATATTGCTGACTCAAGATTTGAGGACTGGAGAAAAGAAAATCCCGAATCTAACTTGCTAGACTTTCCTTTTGAAATTTCTCATATGGGTTCGGCAGGAGCCCTGTTTGATATGACAAAGTTTTTGGACATCTGCAAGCAAGAAATTGCGAACATGAAAGCTGAAGATATTTATGAGCTTATTTTGAACTGGTCTACTGAGTTTAAGCCTGATTTTGCGACTATCTTTTCAAAAGACAGAGAATACTCTGTCAGAATGCTAAACATTGAGAGACAAGGAGAGAAGAAAAGAAAAGACATTTCTCAGTGGTCTCTAGTGCCTGATCTGTTTGGTTATTTTTATGATGAGTTGTTTGTGAAGAACTCTGGTGATATTAAGACAGAAAATATTGTAGAACTTGGCGAAGTAAAAAGAATATTTGATAAATACATTGAAGTATTGGATTTAGGCGACACAAAAGAAGTGTGGTTTGAGAAATTTAAGTCTGTCTGTTCAGAGTTGGGATATCCTTCTATGAAGGAATACAAACTAGACTCAAGTAAATTTAAGGGTCACTTTGGGGATGTGGCCATGATATTAAGAATTGCTCTTACAGGCAAAACCATGACTCCTGACTTGTATGAAATGATGCGAGTAATGGGAATTGAGCGTATAAAGGAGAGACTCAGTATTTTATAATTATTTTTATGAGTTTTCGAAGAGTTATAGGTAAAAACATTATGCGGTTTTTGGGCTGGAAGTACTCAGTTGATTACGACCTGGTTTCAGATCTGGCTATTACCAAAGCGATGGTGGAAGTGTTGGACTATGATGCAAAGGACGGTAAGGATTTATTGGACTTTGCTTTGGAAAGAGCTATAGCTATTACAAAAAGTAAGATCGGATATATCTATCATTATTCAGAAATAGATAAAATGTTTACATTAAACTCCTGGTCTAAAGAGGTGATGAATGAGTGTCGTATTCGTGAAAAACATACCGTGTATCAATTGGAAAAAACGGGCATGTGGGGTGAGGTGGTAAGGCAGAGAAAGCCAATCTTGATAAATGATTATGCTAGTCCCCACAAACTAAAGAAGGGGTATCCAGAAGGCCACGCTGTATTACATAAATTTTTATCTATTCCTGTTTTTGATAATGGAGAAATAATTATGGTGGTAGGGGTGGCAAATAAGGAAACTGATTATGATATCGATGACATTAAGATGCTAAATGCCTTTATGGTGTCGGTGAAAAGGATTAAAGAAAAGTTTGATTTACTTGAAAGAGTAAGGGACTCTGCATTAAAAGATAAACTTACAGGCTTATACAATCGTAATTTTTATGAAGCAGAACTTGAAAGATTGAACAATACTAGACAAGTTCCGTTATCGGTTGTTTTTGTAGATATGGACAACTTGAAACACAAAAATGATAGCTTGGGGCACGACGTGGGAGACTTAGCTTTGGTTGAGCTATCAAAAATATTAAAAAGAACTTGTAGAGATGATGATATCTTGGCCAGGATTGGTGGTGATGAGTTTGTTTTGTTACTTCCTAGTACAAAAAAGAGTGATGCTCAAAAAATCGTTAATAGGATTCGTTTGAGCACAAAATCCTCAAAGTATAGGATCACGGTCTCCATTGGTCTGGCGACAAAAGTTTTGCTTGGAAGAACTCTTAAATCTATTGTAAAAATAGCTGACAAGAAAATGTACAAAGATAAACAGCTATTCAAGGAAACAGGTAAGCACTAGAATTATTCGAGGTTCAGTTCTTGAAGATTTTTGATTTTTTCGACGAATTCAGGTAAGTGACTCACTAGAATAACTGGACCTTGGTATTTGTCTATAGCCTTCGCAATTATAGGTATATGACGGAAGTTTATATGGTTAGTGGGTTCGTCCAGTATTAAAAGTCCTGGCTGTTGTAGGGTAAATCTTGCATAACAAAGTAAACCTTTTTGACCTTCGGAAAGGGACTCGATTTTGTTTTGTAAAAGCTCACCATTAAGAAGAAAGCGACCTGCTGCGGTATAGATATCTTGGGACTTTTTTGTTATTGAGATGTCCATTAGTGATTCAAAAGCTGTTTGAGAATAGTTTAATTCACTAAAGTCCTGACTATAGTAACCTACTCGAATTTGTGGATTTATATCAGATCCCTTACCTGCAAGTATGGCTTTTAGAAGTGTGCTTTTGCCTATTCCATTAGGTCCTTTTATTTGAAGTCTATCCCCTTTTGCCATTTGAATATTCACGTCTTTAAAAACTTCTTTGTTGCTTTTTAGACTTGATACTTTATTTAAACGAATTATGTAGCCAACAAACTCTTGATTGGGAATTTCAAATTCTGGAATTGTTTTGTCTTCTTTGCGAAGTTCAATAGTATCTTCCTTGTCTTCTTCAATATCTTCACGAATTTTTCTGGCCAGTCTGTTCATGGCCACACTTTTTCCACCAAGCTTGTTTACTTTTTCAAAGCGATCTTTGATACTTTTTTCTAGTCTGGCGTTGGCCATGCGGTCTCTTTCGAGCTTTGCTGCCATCTCGTCCAAAACATCGTAGTAATTTCCGACGAATTGTTCTACTTTGTGAGTGTGTACGTCTAAGTTAAGAACTCCATCGGTAAAGGCATTCAAAAAGTCGGAGTCGTGAGAAATGACAATACAAGTTTTTTTGTAGTTAATTAAAAAACTCATTAAGTGCTCAATACCTGTCTTGTCCAAATTGTTTGTTGGTTCGTCCAAAAGCAAAATATCTGGGTCAGAGATAAGTGCATATGCTAGCAGGAGTCTAGCTTTTTGGCCACCTGATAGATCTCTAACCTTTTTGTCTAAGGGTAAGTCCAAATTGACTACATTAAGAATTTTATGGATATCTCCTTCTAGGCCATATTCAATATGAGGGACGGCAGTTTTGAAATATTCAAGCAAGGATAAGTCCATTTTTGATGCAGGCACCATTTGCTCGGCAATACCAATAGTGGCTCCTGTTTCTATATTGATTCTGCCACCTTGAGGTTTAAGTTTCCCCTCCAAGAGTTTAAAAATGGTGCTTTTGCCTGCACCATTTTGACCAATGATGGTCACTATGGAGTTTTTGCGCACGTTAAAGTTTGCCTCATCCAAGATGACTTTCTTGTCACCATAGGTAAAGTTGACTTTTTCAAAGCGAATAATTACATTTTCCGATGCCATAAGCTGTTCATTTTAACAGATGTAGGGCCAAAAAAATAACCCCGTACTTATGTACAGGGTTAATTACTTTAAGGAGTTGCGAATTTTCGGTTATTGGAGTCGATGTTTGTTCCGTAACCTGCATCTACCAAGGTATTGGTGCAGTCATAGATTTCAATATCGTAGATACCTGGCCAGGCTGTAAAGTTCACCACTTGACCGGCTTCAAGTTGCCAGCCTTCCAAAAGATTTACCCAATTAGCATTTCCCGAATCGGTAATCCAGATAGCGCAAAGTGGTCCACCGTGATTGTTCTTTAATGTTGCATTTACTATTGTGGGAACGGGAGTACTTGGTGCTGATTTGATTGGAACACCGGCAATGTTTCCTGATGTGGAACCAAGTTCACTATAAACCCAACATCTTGATCCTGAAGCTTTTTGAATGTACCACCAGAGTCCCCAATCTTCTGTGCTTTTGCCGATAATTTTTACGGTTTGCCCAGCGTTGAGGGCTTCTTGTGGATCCCACCAGATTTGTTCGCTGGGGCCAGTGCGGCAGAATGCTGGCTCATTTGCCGTAAACATGGCATCTTGAGCTTGGGTAGGCATATCTGTGAAAGTGGCTTGAGGAGTAAAGGTGGGCTGAAGCGTGTATGTAGGTTGAGGAGTAAAGGTAGGTTGGGGTGTGTAAGTGGGTGGTAGAACTGGATCAGGTACTTGTGGATTTGGTTGTGAATTGGGACTTTGAGGGTCTGCTGGTGCTGGTGTAGAACCACCAGTATCGAAGGAAATACCGCAGGCAAGTATAAAAATCGCTGAAAATACAAACACCAAAAGCTTTTTTGTTCGAGAAATTTGAGTCATTCGCTCTCCTTGTTAAGGTTTTCCTACAATGTTGCAGGATTTATGGCCAAATATCCCACTTTTTTGTGAATATGTCAAGGTTTTTCTATTAATAACTTGTGAGATACTTAATTGTGCCTGCTAACACAAAAAGAAAAAGAATGATTGTATTTGATTTGATGAGAGGTTATTTTTTGTTTGGAATAGTTGTTAACCATTTGGACTTATTCCCTAATTTTTTAGCTATTTTTACCGGTGCTACTAGATTATGGGTTTCATTTGCAGAAGGGTTTTTTATTGTATCTGGGTTTTTTATTGGATTTTTGTATAAAGATGCCATAAAGAAGTCCTTTTTAGGTGTTTTTAAAAAGCTAAGTATTAGATCGCTTAGGCTTTATCTATGGACAGTTTATTTGAGCTTGCTGTTTACTTATTGGGGTAATTTAATGCCTAGAGGACTAGTAAAGACTGGACTTTGGATTGTAAATTGGGGAAACGTATCCGATTTAATTCTTAATTCTCTAAGCTTAAAATACACCTACGGGTGGGCAGATATTCTTCCTTATTACGCTGTATATATATTTTTTTCGTCCTTTTACCTTTGGTTCTTGAAGAAGAGAAAGTGGTATTTGTTGCTTCTTGGAAACTTATTTTTGTGGTACTTTCATGGAACAAATATTTATTTGGCAATTCAGCCGTTATTTTTCTTGGGCGTAATAACTGGTTACTATTCTGACAATATTCAAAAATACTGGATGTCTTTTAAATATGAATTTAGATTTAAAACCAAAACAATTATCTATGGTACTTTTTTGATTTCTCTGTTTGCTTCTGTTTTTTCAGTCTTCTTTTTTGATAAAGTTTTTCAAAACATGTATTTGGGAGGCTACTTTATAGCAAAAAACAGAGTACTAAACTTGTATTTTGACAAACAATACGTCGGAATATTTCGATTGATTCTGGCACCTTTTTGGTTTGTAGCAGGCATGTTCATATTTAGTAGCTTTGAAAAATATATTGAAAGGTATTTTGGATGGCTATTTTTACCTTTTGGAAAAAATTCATTGTATGCATATATACTTCATGCCTTCGTAATTTATCCTATCCCCTACCTGGTGTATCGGTGGGGTCTGAATGGATTCTGGTGGAATTCAATAATGACAGTATTTTCTGTATATTTAATGTGTCAAATTTTCTACTTTACTCCTGATAGAATTAAACGAAAGTTTTAATTATGATAAAAAATTCACCGAAGGATCTTATTTTTGATCATTTTAATAAAGTTAGCCCTAAGCTAGTTAGCATCTTAAAAGAAGTTAATTTTGACGAATGGTTTGGCTCTGAAATCTTGGAAGAGAACTTAATTTTTAGAACTTTATGCAAAACTATTGTTGGTCAGCAGCTGGCAGGCAAAGCAGCAGATGCAATTTTTACCAGATTTGAAACGCTCTGCGAAAAAAATATTGTTCCAGAAACCATATTAAGTATTGAGGAACAAAAAATTCGAGATGTGGGATTGTCTTGGGCCAAGGTGAGGAGTGTAAAGGACTTGGCATCAAAGGTTATTGATGGAGATTTGGTACTTAGTAACTTGGAGAAGTTAAGTGATGAAGAGCTAATTATTGAGCTTTCAAAAGTAAAAGGTATAGGAAGATGGACAGCTGAGATGTTTCTCATGTTTCGCCTTGGGAGAGAAGACATTTTTTCTTGGGGAGACTTGGGGCTTAAGAATGGCTTGAAAAAGTATTTAAATAATCCTGAGGCTAATATGGATGAAATGGAGGCAGAGGTAGGCAAATGGGCACCATTTAGAACCTATGGAGCTATAGCTATGTGGCACTTGCTGGATAACAGATAGATTTGGTAAAATAGGCTTAGTTCGTTTAAGCGGGTGTCGTATACCGGTATTACCTTGGCTTTCCAAGCCAATGAAGGGGGTCCAATTCCCCCCACCCGCTCACAAAAAGCCAGACCCTTGTGGTCTGGTTTTTGGTAAGTGAGCCAGGGAATTGGACAGGCGGAGCTGGTTTTGTAACAAACTCAGCGAGCCCGCTCGAGAATTTTCTAATGAAAATATCGAGAGACAATTCCCCCCACCCGCTCATTAGTTTTGAGAGAGGTTTTGAAGTTTTTCGATGTCTGGAATGAGAATTTGCTTATTTTTTTGAACTATTAGCCCTTCCTTTTCCATCTTCTTTATTTGAATACTAGCAGTTTCTCTACTCGTTCCAGCTAAGCTAGCAATGACTCTGTGAGTAGTTTGAAAGTCGACAGTGACTTGCCCGTTTTCAGTTTTGCCAAATTTGTGAGCCAAAGAAAGTATCAAAGAGACTATTTTGTTATAGCTGTCTCCTGATGTGGTGTCTTGGATATTATTTAACAATTCGTCTAGGGTTTTTAAGAGCTTGGCATTTAACCAATTGAGCGTTTCTGGGTCATTGTTAAAGAAATCTGCTACTTCGGAGTAAGGAGCTTTCCATAGTTCTACAGGGGTAATAGCTTCAAAAAAGTACTTGTTTTCACTCCTGTTGGTAGCGAACATGAGGGAAAGATAAAAAATAGGCTTGAATAGGTTGATTGTTATTTCTTTGCCATTTTTGGTTTCGGAATAGAGCCTAACATAGCCACTTTTTACAAAACTGACTTGAGAAAAGTCGTCTCCAGGGCGAAAAATGACCTCCCCCTTTTTGAACTTAAGAAGTTTGTTTTTGCTAAAAAAGCCGGTTAGTTTTGCTTCTAGGTTATTTTCCATAGTCTTTTGTGATGATTTTAACACTTTTTTTAAGAGATTCGTAACTGAAGAAAAAACCGATTTGAAGGATGATTTGGCATATGAGACTTGTAAAACTATTGATCGTTTCACTTTTGATGTCAGGGGTTGCCTTGTATTTCACTTCTAACCTCCTATCAGGCACAGCTTTTGCCGCCTCTGATGAACTGGCTATTTTGAACTTGATGAATACTGAGAGAGCAGCTGCAGGACTTAAGCCACTTGCTTGGAATGATAAGCTTTCTCAGGCTGCTAGAGCAAAAAGTATCGACATGATTACAGATGGTTATTGGTCTCACAACTCCCCCGATGGAAAAACGCCTTGGTTTTTTATGAAACAGGCTGGGTATAGATACAGGTCAGCGGGAGAGAACTTGGCAAAAGGGTACGACTCCAATGCCGCTACGGTAAACGGATGGATGAATTCGGCCGGGCACAAGGCAAATATTCTTTCTAATAAATATAAAGAAGCTGGTATAGCCACAATTACAGGGAAAATTAATGGAGTAGAAACAAAATTGGTAGTGGCAATGTACGGATCTAGGTAATTTTTGCCATTAAAAATCCGTCCCCAAAGTGCGGGACGGATTTTGTTTATTTTGCCAATAGTGCAATTGCCAAAAGGAATATCCCAGTTGCAAAGCTAGACGGGAAAAGCCACATCACCCCATTAATAATATCGGGGAAATTGTTGCCTGTGATTGTTTTTGCAAACTCAAGCCCCGTGAAAAAGCTGACAATTACAAACAAAACAACAATAACGAAGCTGACGTATATCGGCAGCAAATCGTCGTGGGGTATTATCAGCGCAAACACCGCCGAGACGATCAATTGAAACAAAACAACCTTTGATCTTTTACTCATTTATCTCTCCTTATTAATTTTCTTTGTGGACTTTAGACTCGGCAATTGTACTACTATAGGGTTATGGTGTCAAGGCTGGGGGCGTGCGGGGGAGGACTCCTTTCGGTACCCAGCAGTAGCTGTGTTTTGACAATAAAAATACGCACAC
>CAYTOI010000004.1:27634-53283 GCA_964439805.1 uncultured Pseudomonadales bacterium
AAGGCTGGTGGCGTGGCTGGGTTTGCTTCAAAGTCCGGCCTCAGCGCCAGTCGCGCTTCCGGCTTCCTCGTCCGCCCTATACTCAAATACAAAAATCTCTCCACGAGGGAGAGACTTTTTTATTTGTGACTCGGGGCGGACTCGGACCGCCGACCTACTGCTTAGAAGGCAGTCGCTCTATCCAGCTGAGCTACCGAGTCAGGTGTGCCGAGGGCGGGAATCGAACCCGCACGATATTGCTATCGAGAGATTTTAAGTCTCTTGCGGCTACCATTTCGCCACCTCGGCTACAGTTTGTATTTTATATCAAAAATGGGTTTTGTTAGTAGGCGTTTTTGATTTCGTCTCGGTGTCTCCTGCGCTCTACCTGAGTTAGATACTTTTTGCGTAGTCTTAGATTTTTGGGAGTGATTTCCAAAAGCTCATCACTTTCCAAGAAGTCTAGGCATTGTTCGAGTGAAAACTTGGTTGCAGGCACTAACTGAATGACACCATCGGAAGACTTGGAACGCATGTTTGTGAGCTGTTTACCTTTACAAGCGTTGATCTCAATATCTTCAGCTTTGGCGTTTGCACCGACTATTTGTCCCTCATAGATTGCATCAGCTGGTTCAACGAAGGTTGTACCGCGCTCCTGAGCTGCTTGAAGGCCATAAGAAAGGGCTTCGCCACTATCTGTTGCTATTAATACTCCACGTCTCATTTTTGGTAAGTTTGGACCAACTGGCTCGAAGTCGATGAATTGACTATTGAAGATGACAGTCCCTTTGGTAGCGGTAAGAAGAAGTGAACGTAGTCCTAGAATGGCTCTGGTAGGCATTTTGTAGACGAACTCAACCTCTTTGTCACTGACTGGGTCCATGTGAGAAAGAACTGCAAAGCGCTTGCCCATTTCTTGAGTAATGGTACCCAAGAATTCTTGAGGAGCTACGATATTTACTTCTTCAAATGGTTCACAACGGACGCCATCTACTGTTTTGTAAATAACTTCTGGCTTACCAACTTCTACTTCATAACCTTCTCGTCTGAGGGTCTCGAGTAAAACTGCGAGGTGAAGTTCACCTTTTCCAGATACCTTGTATTTTCCGCTTTCTAATTTCTCTAGTTTTAAAGATAGATTTATTTCTAGTTCTTTGGCCAAGCGCTCTTCAATTTGTCTTGCTGTGGTGAATTCACCTTCTCTGCCTGATAGAGGTGAGGTGTTTGGACCTACAGTAACGTGAAGGGTTGGTTCGGTAATTTTGGCGGATGGAAGTGGTTCGGTGTCACCTGCTGTAGAAATGGTCTGACCAATTTTGCAGTCACTTATACCTGTAAGAGAAACAATGTCACCGGCAAAAGCTTCTGGAACTTCTAGTCTTCCTAAGCCTTCTGAAGTAAAGACCTTATCAATTTGAATTGATTTTGGAGTTTCGTTTAGAAGAAGAACTTTTTGACCTGACTTAACGGTGCCTTGGAAGATTTTTCCAACAACAATTCTGCCAAGGTGATTATCGTGATTTAGTGAAGAAATAAGCATCTTAAAGCTGCCTTCAGATGAATTTGATGGTGAAGGGATAGTTTCTAAGATTTGGTCTAGCAATGGAATGACGTTACCTGGCTCTTCATAGTTTGTAGGAAGGTTTTTGAAGACCTTGCCAGCTTTACCTATGGAGTAAAGGGTTGGGTATTCAATTTGGCTATCTTGGGTAGCAAGTTCCAAAAATAAGTTGGCAATACGACTTTCAGTTTGGGGAATATTGGCGTTTGGTTTGTCAATTTTATTGATGACCACAATTACTTTCAGATTAAGCTCAAACGCACGCTTCAAAACAAATCTGGTTTGAGGCATAGGGCCTTCTTGGGCGTCGACGATAAGTAAAGCTCCATCGGCCATGCCTAAGGTTCGTTCTACTTCACCTGAGAAGTCAGAGTGACCAGGGGTATCAATGATGTTTATCTTTATTCCCTTGTAACTAACGGAAATATTTTTGGCAAGAATGGTTATTCCACGCTCTCTTTCGAGGACGTTATTATCCAAAAGAGTTGTTTGGTTCATCTCACTCTCGTTATCACGAAAGATATGAGATTGTTTTATAAAAGCGTCGATGAGTGTGGTTTTGCCATGGTCAACGTGAGCAATGACCGCAATATTTCTGATGTTTTGCATGTGATTTTAGCTTCCCTTAGGGAAAAATTGATATCAAGCTATTATACGCTCTGAGGCTCAAATAAGCTACTTGCCGAACTTGCCTGAGAGTTTTACCAAATGGGCGTTGTAGACGATTTGGCGTACTTCACCGTCTTCGCTTTCGATTTGATCAGTATCGGCAATTTTTTGATATTGTTGCAAGTAGTTGCTTAAAGCTCCTTTTAACTCTTTTAGTTCCTGGCGCATATCTTTGATTTTTTGGTTCAAAGAAGCGTTACTTGGAGATTTGAGTACATTTTGTTTTGCTTCGGCTTTCTTTTTGTTTACCTCTTTGCCTTCTTCTGCAGCCTTTTTGAATCCTGGGTCATTGTTTAAGACGTCGTTAAACATTTCTACTTGTTTTCCCATTTCAATTTTGACTGTATCGATATGAGCAATGTGAGTTTTTATAAGATTTTCTATTGCGAAGAGACTGGTAACTGCCTCGTTTGTCCCGGCAGGGAGATTGTCTTTATTTATTGTTTCGTCCATAAAGAATTAATATACACATAAGTTTGAATAAACTCAATGAAAAAGCCAGTCCTGTTTGGACTGGCTAGGGTTTACGACTTTCCCAAAATGTAGGATTCGAAGGCGGCCGCTACTTGAGATTGTTCATTTACAACTACATCGAACACATCTCTCATTGAGACGACGCCGACTGGAATATTGTTATCAAAGACCGGTAGGTGGCGAATATTGTGCTTTCGCATTAGTTCGAGACAGTCAAGGGTTGGAGTGTCGGGGCTCACAAAGATTACTTTGCGAGTCATGTAAGCGGAAACGGCAACGTGCTCCACACTAACTCCTTCAGATACAGCTCGAATAATGTCCTTTTCAGTGATGATGCCGATAAGCTTATCAGGACTGTCAGAAAAATGATCCATTACCAAAAGACATCCGACTGCATGATCGACCATGTCAATAGCTGCTTCTTCCAAGGAAAATCCCATACGGGTGGTGATGATTTGTTTCTGAAAAGCTTTTTGCCTTAACAAATCTTTAACTTTACTCAATGTATCCTCCAATTTTGTGATTTTACGGTGCGAACCAATATTATATCGCAATCCAAATTACCTAATGAATTTGGACTTTATTTATTAAATTTGTTTTTTGAATTTTTGTTAGTTTTTTTATTTCGGCTTCGCGAACTTGGGCTGCTGACCTGTTTGGTAAAATTTCTGTATATAAAACTGATTTTATGGGGTTGGCTTTGGTATATTTGGCACCCTTATTGCCCTTGCCGTTGTGCTCATCTAGTCTTCTTTTTAGATCTGTTGTGATGCCGGTGTAGTACGTATTATTCGTGGTTTCCAGTATATATACTGTATACAAACTAGAGGCCATAACTTGATAGAGATGAGTTTCCAACTCTAATTCTGGGAAGACTAAGTCTTTGTTTTTTGCACTGATATCTGCCGTTTACGGTAGTAAAGGCTAGCTTGTAACCTAAATCTGTTAAGGTTTGTTCCCCAAATTTTGTATCTATACCATAAGGGTAAACAAAAGTTTTTGGTGAATTTAAACCTCTTTCTGACAATTGGGTATCAGCAGTTGCGATTTCTGTTTTGACCTTTTCGTGCCCCACTCCAACATTGGTATGAGACCAGGTATGGTTTCCGAACGATATTAGACCTGACGATTTCATTTCATTGATTTTTGCCCAGGTTAGATAATTGTGGTTTTCCATTAATCCAGTTGGAATATAGATTGTGGCTTTGAAGTTTAGCGCTCTTAATATTGGGAAGGCTTCGTCTCCATTGTCGACATATCCGTCATCAAAGGTAATAAGAATCGGCTTGGAAGGTAGGGCTGTACCTGAATCAAAAAAATTTATGAGGTCTGAGGGCGAAATGCTTGTGTAACCTTTGGAAACTAAGTACTCAATTTGTTTTTTGAAAGTTTCTGGGGGAACGTTTAAGTATGTTCTTTTGCCTAGCTTGGCAGATTCTTCTGACTCTACATGGTGATACATAAGGACTGGAAGGCTAACACATGGTCCGTAAAGAGCGTTTTGCTCTGCAGCGGATAAGACTTTTTTGGTTGGAGTTGGGGTGGCTGAAGGACTAGAAGATGGAGTAGGAGTCAAAATATTATCTGACTTACTGGCTGTAGTAGCTTTATAGATTGGGAGATTTTCATCACTAGTTATTTTAAAATTTGATCTAAAAAGAAAGATGTAGATTGCAATGAGTAGGATGCTGAGTAAGACTTTTTTGACCATATATACCTAGAAACTTCCCATAAAGGAAAGTTTCATTTGTTGCCGAGCCTGGACTCGAACCAGGAATATTCGCCTCCAAAGGGCGACGTCCTACCATTAGACGACTCGGCAATATTATTTGACTAACTTTTTAAATGCTTCACCATGACGATACCTTTTAATTTGCATTTCCCTTCCAAAGGCTTCGCCTTTTGTTAAGAATTGCTCTTCATGTACAACCTTATAAGGTTTGTATGGCTTAGTAGCGCTGCTATTACCTGAATTGTGTTCAATCAGCCGTCGTTTAATGTCTGAGGTATGTCCAACGTAATACCATTCTTTTATTAAACTTTTTAGGATGTAAGTAGTGTACATCTTAGACTTTTGATAGACGACCCATCGCCTTTAGGCGAGGCCGCGCCCGAGGCGCTGGTCGGCAATATGGCTCTATTTTACCCTGAAGATACCTGGATGGATAGGTATTGTATAATTTACCCAAATCTGCACATTTTAATGGAGGAACCTATGAAAACTTTGAAAGAGTATTACACGAGAGAAAATTTGTACAGAGGCGCAAAAGTTGGACTAGTGACAGTTTTGATCTTTGCTTTGCTTGGCGCAAATTCGGTAATGGGTTTGGCTATGATATACATTGTGGTTTCTTTGGGCGCTCCTGCAATAATGGCAAAAAATGACCTTGAGATGGAAGAATAATTAAATCTGGGAGCTAAGGCTCCCTTTTTTTACCCCTTGATTCTGTTTGGTAAAAGGCAAAGACTGTTATTAAAGTCTGAATTGTAGGTTATGTTGTCAGATTTATTGGCGTAATGTTTAAGAATATCTGTGATTCCTGCTCTAGCCTTGAGGGAAAGTATTTCTGACTCTGAAAAGTAGGTAAAATTGTCTAGTTTATAACTTGAGTAATTATAGTTTTTGGGGAGAATAATTCTGTAAACAAAAACCTTAATGTCTGCGATGTTAATAGTAAAGACCTCCTTAATGTCTTTTGGTATTATTTTTTTTGGGATTTTTTTGTTTAAAGTTTGCTCCGTAAAAACTTCCTGTTGTAACACTCTTAATATTCCAGCTCTGTGACTATCTTGCTCTCTGGTGTACCCCATGGGTAAGGACCAATCCCCTTTCTGTCCTAGCGATGAGTTTGTGAGACTGTTATCTTGTCCCAAAAGGAACTTGTTTGGTTCGTCTGAAGTGGATATCAACAAGGCCACTCCTACCCTGCTGGTAACTCCTAGACGAATATTGTGAAGTGTTCGGTGCAAAGTGTTAGTAGAGACCTGGATAGAAGCTGGAGCGTGTCGGTGGTATATCCTCTCGAGAGGAAGCTTGTAAGTGTTTAACAAGCTCAAGATGTGCAAGCTTTCAGAGAGTTTACTGTTGGGACCAGCAGACTTAATGATTCCGAATTTATTTAGAAGTCGATGGTAACTAGCAAAGGAAATTGGTAGATCATAATTATGGACCTTAAAGACTTTGTCGATTGAACCATGAATTAAATATTCTTTTACCAGTTTTTTTTCAAACTCTGTTTCGTTATTTTTATTCATAGTCCCTAGTTATTATAGTCTCTTAGTTTTTGCAAAAAGAAAGCCCCCGCTTTTGGCGGAGGCTGGGTAAAAATCTGAATATTTTATTGATTAAAGGTATTGTCCAATATTTCACAAGAAGTCGCGATGCCATTTGCACATTGCTCTTTTGCTTTCGCGTAAACCCTTGCATAGACCAGACTTACTGCAAGTAGAAGCAAAACGATAATAAAAAGCAAGAATCCTTTCATATCACCTCACGGGGTAACAGAATAGTTTGGATCTGGAACTTGGACGTAAGCCCCAGTTCGAGACATTGTCAGGTAGGCCATATCTATTTCACCAGTGTTTGGGTTTGTAGGAGGCACGGCCACTAAGGTAACGTTGAAAATCAGTTGTTCGCAAGCAACCTTGTCCAGTACTTTTCCGCTTTGTTCTAACTGAGTTTGGTAATCAGCTAGCTTTGAGCAAAAAGCGGATTTTAAGTATGGAACCAAAACGTCGCTAGCGTGACCTTCACCTGGAGTTTCGATGGAGGTTTTGAAGTCATTCCATAATCCATCTCCATCTACGTGAAGCATAAGCCAGAGTGCTTCCTTTGTTGCCTGTTTTGCACCGAGGTTATTAAGAGTGCTTTCGCTGGGCATACTATCACTGAACCCAAGCCAGGATTCTAGTTTTGGATTAGGTGTAGAAATGGTAGCGTGCTCCAGCTGAGGATTGTTGTCTTCTTCGCTGATTGGAATTCCAGCGAGCAGAACAGTAATCTTAATATTTGAAGTGATATTTATTGCGTTATCGACCACTTCAATTTTGGAAATTCCTGCAAGAGCAGCGCCAGGAGTGGTCCCGACAGTTAAAAATACATCGGCCGAAGTTATGGTGCTTGTAACAGTACCGTCTAGCACTTCACCATCTACGCCAACAAGTTTAGTAATAAAGTTTGTTGGCCAAACTATCGCGGTATATCTTCCAGCTGCACGCGGCCTGACATAAGTCGCTACCTCTATCTTTGTAGAGGCTTCCTTGTAAACACTTTCACTAAAGTACTGATTTAGTTTTACAAGGTCCAGATTAAAAAGATCAGCGACATTCACCTTCCAACGATTTTCTGTAGGAACCATTGTCTTTATTGAGTCATTGAAATAGTCAGCTCCAGGACCATTCTTTGTAGGATCGGCAGGAGGTATTTCAAACTTGGATTGATTTGTTGTTGACTGTTCAGTGGTGTTAGGCATTAAGAAATCTCTGAGACGTTCTCTGCCGCCATTAAAAAATATGACAGCAGCAACTACAAAGACAACTAATAGTGCCCAAGGTGGTTGTTTATTTGGAATGTTTTTCATTTTTCCTCTAGGGGTCGACATTACCGACCCAGATGTTATTGGAGACTCTCCAAATAAATGGATAATCTTTGTATGCTGGATCCAGCCAACCCAAGATAATGGTGGAGCCGGATTTTAAATTCCAAGTTCCCATGGCTCCTGTATCTAAGTTGATAACAACGATTGGGTATCCGGTGATTTCGTAACATTGATTTGAGTTACTGCCCTTCCAAGTTCTATCTGGCATAAAGAGCAAAATCGGATCACCTATTTCGTTGATGATTGCTTGGGGGTCGGACTTAATTTTTTCCCAGCTGATAATGTAGCAACCAAGCGTCGACTTGAAGCTGGTGCTTGTGGGTACTACATTTGGTAAGGGTGATGGTGGAGGAGTTTGGGTGGGAGCGACTAGTTGAACTGGGGAAACTGAAACATTGCCGATCCCAAGTGAATAGTATTGAATTCCCAAACTGTTTGTCCAGGAATAGTTCAATCCGGTATTTCCATAAATCATAACTCCGGATCTTGCAAACCATGAGCCAGTGCCAGCCATACTGTAGACGCTATAACCTTCCCCTAGACTCCCTACCGTATCAATATGAACTGTAGGTGTGTAAAAATCTGGGCAGGCTGCTTCCATGTAACCATTTCCTTTTGAACGAAAAGTAAAGGACTTGGAATCGCATTGTTGCCAAGCTACAGCGCCATCACCGCGATCATAGATGAGATCATCCAGTTCGATACGTGTGTAGTTATTGGTGACGTTTACTGCCAAAACAATGGGAGTAAATGTAGGTGGAGGTAAGGTTGGAGCTGGAGTGTCAGTGAAATACATTGTTGCGGTAACAATATTTGGTGTTTGAGAAATGGTTTGATTTACAGCCTTAGAATTTGACTTTTTATTTTCAATTGGTCGATAAAAAAGCCAATATCCATTATTGATTGTCTCTTTGTTTATTTTTCCTGTTTTCTCAGCTTTATCATCAATTGGATTGGTCCCAACTGCAGTAAAAAATTTGTCCCCGTAGAGGGTCATCCAATTGGGTCCAATTTCTTTGGGCATACAAAACAAAAGGAACATTTTTCCATTAAAGCTTGGGAACTTTTCCTGAATAAACGTCCCGTCGTCGTTTTGAAATTGAGCGAGCCAGTTATTATTCAGTTCTCTCATCTCGGCCTTAAAAGTTTCTACTTTGCCGGCTTCTTCGCCTTTGACCTCACAGGTCTCGACGATATACTTAATTTTCTTGGGAAGATCAACAGGACTAAAAGTAGCCGCTGATTCAGGTGTTAAGCTGGCAAAATCTCCTGATATACTGCCATTTCGATCAGCGGCAGATACCGGAAGCACCATGCTAACTCCAAAAACAACAAGTACAACCATAGCGATCAAAATATAGATCACTGATTTATTACTACGAACAGGTGTATTTTCTGGCAATTGACAGGCCATACAATTTTCTCCAATTAATTTTCTATTTCCACAATTTGCACATCTTTCAGTTCTTGAGCTCATAGGTTCTCCTATTTATTTATCTTTGATTCAATACCAGCAGATCCTGTTGCGCAGGCAGTTGAAATATCCTTCACAACACAATCGTAGTTGCTGGCCAAAATAGTTCTGTATCGGTCGCCATATCCGGGACCGCCGTAGTAGTAGGCAGCATTCCAGTCAGAATCTCCATTGTTATGAAAATATTGACCATAAATACTAGTTCCTGACTCTATGGCATAGTTGGGATCAGCTTTCATGTCGGTAATTGAGGCTCTATTTTCAAAGAAGTATCCTCCCCTACCGTTTGCGTAATATTGCTTGTAAGCTTCAAGTGTTCCGTTTTCCAGATCGCACTCAAAGTACTGATCTCCGTTGGAACTGGTTCTTATAAATCCTTTTCCATCGGACGGCATTACCTGTCCAAGACCAAATGCACAGGTACTAGATAGTGCATCTGGGTTTCCCCAACTTTCTTGCACCATGAGAGCTGCGTATCTGTCTGGATCAATATTGTTTTGCCGAGAATAAAAAGTTATTGGAACACACCACTGCTGAATTGAGTCTGGCCAGCGCGGATTTATTGCGCAGTCTCCAGATATTGGAGATGATGTTGTCCTTTCTGGTACAACATTTTCGGTATCGTTGCCTGTTGAAGGCAACTCTGACAGCGAAACATTTGTTATAACAAATTCTGTTTGTCTATCCTCTGACGGCTTAACTGTCTCTGTGGTTGCAGTCGGCAAGACCACAACTTCTTTTGGCAGTTTAAATCTTGGTTCTAGACCTTGATTATAAGATCTGATGCCAAATGCGATTATGATTATCAGTAGAACAAAGCCAGTACCTTTTGATCCATAATCATTTCCACCAAAAGCAACCATTCCAAGCCCCAAAAGAAATCCAATTAAGACTCCCCAGGTTTTTACAAACTCGTCAAAAATTAAACCTTTGTCATAGTTTGCGGCTTGAGCCTCAGAGGTTTGAAGTTCTGAAACTGGAGCTGTGGGTGTCGAAATAATTTCTTCTGTTGCCGTTGGAAGGATGTCTTCGTAGATTATTGTAGATTTTGTTTCAATAGAAATCTTTTTTAGGACTTCTATCAATGGATCATTTGGCTCTGGGATGATATCAGTTTTGGCGCCTTCGGGGAGAACGCTGACTACTTGCATGGTGGATACGTCTCTAGGATCTACCCACTGGTTTGTATAGGTGTCATAAACATCCATATGCCAGTGGCATCCCGAAGAGTAGCCGTTGTTTGCTTCGTAGCCAAACACCTCACCTTGTTTTAGGTACCCACTGTTTACAAAATCTCCATGAAACCAGAGAGTCCAAAAACGACTTCCTTTTAATAACCCTAAGGTATTTTTTTGAAGATCAATTCCTAAATTTACAAATTCTCCCGACACGGGCGCGATAGCTGGTTCACCACAATTTTCTTTGCGACTATCACCATATTTGGTAAAGTCGATAGAGCAGGTTACTGTGCCACCGTTTGTGTAATATTCTCCCCAGCCATCACTGTGACAGCCTTGGGTAATGTAATATGTTCCGGAGTAAGGAAAAACAAACGTTTCCTCAATCTGATTTTTGTAATCAGCTTTGACTGGTTGAACTTCAAAAAATAATGTTAGGAGGTAAAAAACTCCTAAAGCAAAAAACAGTAAATTTCGAGTTTTCAATTAAACCTCCATAATTTAATATTCAGATTTGTAAAAGGGCGAGAATCTATTATTTGAGTAAACTCAATTAATGCCTATATTATATCTTACTTAAAGTTATGGGATTTGGAAATGTTTTGTCGCGTTATGGGATATTTTGTGGACCCTGAGGGATTCCTCTCGGTAAAACTTTACTAAGTTTTCCTCGAGACCTGGCTCCCCTGCCAGTCGCAGGGTCCGCCTTTCGAACCCCAGGTTCTTTCTTACACAAATATCGCACCACAAGGGTGCAATTTTTGTGGACCCTGAGGGATTCGAACCTTCGACCTCCTCGATGTAAACGAGGCGCTCTAACCAACTGAGCTAAGAGTCCATTTATGTGCCGAGGAGAGGACTTGCATTTCAGTCAAACCCTGCTGGGTTTGCTTCAAAGTCCGGCCTCAGCGCCAGTCGCGCTTCCGGCTTTCAAGTCCACTCATATATGTCAATTTAAGCACCCTGCCCAAGGGCATGGTTCTTAATTGTGCCGAGGAGAGGACTTGAACCTCCACAGGATTGCTCCCGCTACCACCTCAAGGTAGTGCGTCTACCATTTCGCCACCTCGGCATAAATACAAATGAGCGGGAAAAGGGACTCGAACCCTCGACCTTCTCCTTGGCAAGGAGACGCTCTAGCCAACTGAGCTATTCCCGCATTAATGTTATTTTAACAAACAATGTGCCAAGCTGAGGACTCGAACCTCAATTTCGTGTTTTTCAGACACGCGCCGTGACCATCTTGGCTAGCTTGGCTTGTGGCTCAATTATAACAAAAGACTCCGAATAATAGGTATCTAATTGTAGATTTGTAATATTGTCATTTATATGCTCATAATCACTAAAGTCATTATGAGCTTGATATAATTGATTTTATGGGCGGGTGGCGAAATGGTAGACGCACAGTGTTCAGAACGCTGCGAGGCAACTCATGTGGGTTCAAGTCCCACCCCGCCCACAAAAATTATTTTAGAAAGTCTAGGTTTTCAGGGTGACGAGAGAGGGTAAATGTAGAAGGGTGGAATAAAACTAGGGCTGGCAATTCCTCTGAGAAAGTTTTTTGAAAGTCAAAATATATAGATTTCCTTGCTTTTTGATCGTAGGTAACGCGTCCATCTTCCAACAACTTATCTAGTTTTTCATCCGATCCTCTACCAATATTGGTGCTTTGGGTGGAGTGCCATTCTCTGTACTGATCTGGGTCTGAAGGAATATTAAATGAGGTCAAAAATATCTGAAACTGTTCTGGAGTAGAGGTAACAACTTTGGTGCTTATTTCAAAAATGTCGGAATCTAGCTGAGTCTTGATGTTTTCGGCTACTTTCAGAAGCTCGGGTGTGGTAGAAAGTTCCAAGCTAATTTTATTTTTTACTAACTCTTTGGCTCTTTGAGGATTAAGAGTGTAGTTTTTGACAATTGGGTTGTAGGCCCAAGATTTTGGATTGATAGTAGTAAAAGCTTCGGCTTCACCAAAGGTCTTGTCTTTGAGCATGTAGGCAATCGCTTGTCTTACTGATTTATCTTTTAGATTGGGATCAGTTTGATTAAAAATCAACATCGCCACATGGGTGTTGTCTGCCTTCTTTTCAATTTGTCCGTACATATTGGATTCTTCTTGCAAGTCTGTAGGTAAGTCCAAGACAGAGTCTACCTGGCCGAGCTTGTACGCAGTAAGAGCTTGTTTGGCTGTAGGGTAGATGAAAAAGATTATTTTTCTCTCCACTGATTGAAGGGTAATTTGGGTGACAATGCCTGAACTTTTTTGTTTAAGCTTAATGTCGTAATTCCCTGCTATTTTGCCTTCTTTGTTAATTAAGGGAATGTTTAGAAGCGATATAAATGGCGAAAATTTAGTAGGAATTTGGAACTTTAAAGTATAAGGGTCGACTGGTTCTATTAAGATATTGGGAATACTCATTTTTATATCACTGGCAATCAGTGGCTTACCGTCTGACCATTTCTTGTCTGGAAAGAGATTGAAGGTATAGTTTTTGCCATCTTCAGAAATAGTCCAACTTTCTACAATGTTGGGAACTGGTTCGTAGTTTTCGTTTAGAGAGATTAGTCCAGAGTTTAAAATATTGAGAATTCTGGAGGGTAGCTGATTAGACCCAAACTGTCCGACTATTCCTATCGTAATTACCTTTTTATTTTGAGGAATTTTCTTAATTAAACTGCTAAAGACTATAAGCAAAAAAATTGTGAGGACAAGACTTCCAATTATTAGCAAACCATATTTTTTGGAGAAACTTGTTAGAAACCAAATGTTTTCTCGGAGCTTACTCACCTTATTTCCAAATAGTAATGTTTAGCCACGAGAGAGCTAAAAATATTACAGATAAAACAATGGTAAAGATATAGAGTATTTTCTCCGGTCCTCTTTTGGTATGGAAGCCTTTTTGAGTACTGCTAAAACTAGCCCCAACCGAAGATTCTCTGGACTGTAGAGTAATTATTACCGTGAGCAGCAGAGAAACGATTATTTGAAGTATTAGTCCTATTTTCATTGGTTAATTATAATCTAATCAGCTTCTTTACGGAAAAGCCAGTTTATGCCTGATTGTAAGGAATTTAAAAGGATTGATATGACTAGGTAAGAAAAGAAAATATTTATATTAAAGGCTGGAATCGAGAACCCGCCAGAGCTAAACCCAGGGAAAAAGTAACTAGATACCTTTACGCCGTCGGCAAAAACTTGAAGTAAGAAAAGGGTCAAAAACCCTACCAACCAAGAAAAGAGATTTAAAGTGATCAGGTTTATTGGCAACAAAAGAAGTTTAATTATTGGCTTAATTATTTTGTTTAGTAAAAGCCAGATAATGGCGGCGGTTAACAAAGTTTTTACTGTAGCGTCAACGGAAAAACCAGGATAAAGCAGGGACGCAAGGTAAATAATTAAGTAGTTGACAAAAATATGGCGGAGGATAGCTTTCATGTCTAAATCTATATTAGCATTGATTTGCCACGTTGTTTTTTGTGGAAACTGTTCCCAAAGCGATGAGCTTCGTCTCTTAGGGTTATGAACTGATTGAGAACAGGATTTTCAAAACCCAAGTTTAGCTCTACTAGTTTTCCTGATTTGTCGTAAAACATAATTGTTTCTCTTTTTTTGGCCAATGCGATGACTGCAATATTCTTAGGAATTATGGGAGACACTATGTTTAGCTGTGGTTTCCCTCCATCTAGAATAATTAGATCAGGAAAACTCCATTCTTGATGGTTTAGTCTCCTTTCGACAATCTCCTTCATGGCGTAGGGGTCAGAAGTGGAACTGGAGCTAATGTGAAATTTGCGATACTGTGTATTCGTAAGTAGACCGTTTTCCATGACTGACATAGCCCCCACATAATCTTTACCTTGTAGGTGAGCGAGATCGTAACACTCTATTCTTTTTGGAGTATTGGTAAGAACTGGATGATTTAAGGCTTTTACAATCTCATTTTGAGCCTTTAGTGTTGAGTCGGAAAGTTTTAGGAGTAGTGATGATTTTCCTGCTGACAAAATGTTTTGTAGTGACTCGTATTGCTTCTTAAAGAAGCCTGCTTTTTCAAAGTTCTGTTTTTTACTCTCTTTTTTTATTTGAACTTTAAGTGTTTTTTGCAAAACACTGAACTTCCCTGATAGAAATTTTTTGATAATATTTATTTTTGCTTGGTATTCTTTGGATGTTAATTCACCTGTACAAGCACCTGGGCACTGACCTAAATGATAGTTAAAACAGGCCTTTTGAGTGGGATTAAATGGATGAAGACAGTAGCCAAAAGTTTTGCGGATGTGTCGTAGAAGTATTTTTGCAATGCTTGCTGAAGTGTATGGCCCAAACACTTGTTTTTGAAAATTGTCCAAATTAAGACTGACAATGTCCGTGGCTCTAGCCAGAAGCAGCCTAACATCAGGCTCGTTACTAAAAATAATATAGAGATTGCTTTTGTCATCTTTGGTAATGGAGTTGTATTTTGGCTGAAAACTTTTGATGTAGTTGGCCTCTACAATGATGGCCTGAATATCGTTATCTAAAATTTTTAGATATAGATACTTTGTTTGAGGGATAAAAATGGCAGCTTTACTGCTATTGGTTTTGAAACCTTCAAAATGCTGCTTTAGTCTACTTTTGAGGTTAATGGACTTGCCAATATAGAGTGGCTCTTTATTTTCGTCTTCGAAGAAGTAGACTCCTGGCGATGAGGGTAATGATTCCCAAAATTGCTCCGATGATGGCAAAAATTCCACCCTTTTGGATAAGGTTTTTTCCTGTATTAGTGGCTGAGTACTCTCTTCCATTGATTTCAATTATAACTTCTGACTTGGGATTAAGGAAAACCATACCAAATTTGTTCTCCAAACTAATTTCTGCGCTGCCAAACGGAGGAACGTTTACAGATCCAGAATACTCTCGAGTCGTTTTGCTTTCTGCGACGTTTACACTGTCTGTTATGTATGTCCCCGTTAGGTTTTTGATAACAAAATTTGTGTTGGACAAAGAAAATTTGCCTGAATTTATTTCCAGTTTCTCTGTGGGAAAATTAATTTCCTCTATAGCTTCAAAAGATATCATCTTATCTGTACTTCCTTCTTTTTTGAAGGCTCCTGCAGGTGGTGGAGAAAAAGAGTCGCTTCCGTGTATGGCAAAAACTATGTGATTAAAATCCAATTTGTTAAAATAATCGAGTCCTCTAGTGGTGCTTCCCCAAGTAGGATCTACCTGTATCCATTGTTTCTTTGTTTCGTCATAATACTCTGGCCAAGCGTGAAGAATATCTCTGGCAGCTGATATTGGTTTTAAGTCTGGATTTTCAGAGATTGCCAAGCCCTCTAGCTCCCTCGCCGGAATACCAGTTTTTCTCGCCAAGGCTACAAACAGATCGGTGTAGTCGGTACATATTGCGGACAAATAATTTAACAAACTATCCCCTGCTGGGACTCGAATAGTACCCTTACCGTTTATCTTTTGATAATCGTACTGGAGCTTATTGGCAACAAAGTCATAAATTGATTTTGGACTAGTAAGATTTTTTAGTTCAGGCACCGAAAAAATGTTATGGTTGTAGTTCCAAATACTCGTACTTTCGGTGTATGGATAGTTTTTTTCTACCTGGACTTGTTTAGGAAGAAAATCTGTTTTTACAAACAATTTTGCTTCAATGTCTAGTTCCTGATTTGGTTTCAATTCGTAGGTAGCTATCAGATTTCCGTCTTGATCATTTTCAAATTTTGTTGGAAACGGAGTAATGCTTTCATAAAAAACTTCTTGATACGCAGTATTTGGGATTAAGGTAATAGTTGATTGAGAGGTGCTAGTCAAGGAAGTGTTTTTTATGTAATAACTAACTTTCCCTTTGTAGTACTGATTTTTGCCAAAAATGGCGCTAATTGGTTTGTTCGCTAGAATTTTGCTACTAAAATAATAAGTACTGCCGTTAACGATATCTGGCTTGGGATCGATATAAGCTGGTTGAGGAAAATTGGCTGGTAGAGTGAGAATGGCGGTCTGATCGGAAACATTTTCATCTGTTTCAAACCTGGGAATATTTATTTGCCAGGTATTTCCCTGCTTGCTGACTATATCGGAAGTATCATACTCAATAGTGAAGTTGTGGAGTTTGTCTTTACCGACTACTTTTTTGGCAAAAGGAAATGAGACAAGTGTTTGGTTTTGATTTTTGGTGACAACAGGAATAACTTCGACACCTTCATCTTTTATTTTCAAGTTGGCGATTTTTGTTTCGTTTAAACTGATGCCGTATTCTGTGGCGTAGACTATTGAGAGGTTATTTTTTTGTGTAATAACAAAAGTGACATGCGTGACACCATTATCACTGACCTTGTAATACACTTGATAGCCAGTATTAAACTTAGCTATGGCAGCAGTATCTGACTTGAAAAAGAGAGTACTGGCAAAAAAGCTACACGTAATAGCTAAGAACAAAACAATTATTTTTTTTAACATTATTTAAGAAACTTTTGGAGCTCCAAGGCCGTCGGAGTACTTTTGTCCATAAAGTTAGCAGGACTTCCTTTGCCAATCAGTTCTCCTCCTGCTTCTCCACCTTCTGGCCCTATATCTATAATATAGTCGGCATTCTTAATGACATCAAGGTTGTGTTCAATGACAATAACGGTATTATTGTTGTTCACCAAGTCAACCATGGTTTGAACTAGCTTGTTTAAATCGTCAAAGTGCAATCCGGTTGTAGGTTCATCCAAGATATATACAGTATGTCCACTACCTGTCTTTGCAAGTTCGGTGGCTAGTTTTACCCTTTGAGCTTCTCCGCCAGAAAGAGTTGGAGCCGATTGTCCTAATTTTATATAGCCAAGGCCTACCTTTAGAATTGTTTGGAGTTTTTTGCTGATTCCAGGGTGATTGGCAAAAAAGTTTGCAGCCTCACTCATGGTCATGTTAAGGATGTCGGCAATGGTTTTGTTTTTGTAAAGAACTTCTAATGTTGGTTCGTTAAACCTTGTGCCCTTACAAGTTTCACAAGTGACATAAATGTCTCCCAAAAACTGCATCTCAATTTTTATTTGTCCGTCGCCCTGACAGGTCTCGCAGCGGCCACCTTTGACATTAAAACTAAATCTTCCAGGTCCGTAACCTCGAAATCTTGCTTCTTGGGTGTCGGCAAACAACTGACGTACTTGATCAAAGACTTTTGTGTAAGTAGCTGGATTACTGCGAGGAGTTTTACCTATGGGACTTTGGTCTATCAAAGAGACTCTTTTGACAATGTCAGGGATAACAATTGAACCAAATTGAATATCTTGTTTATGGTGAAGCGGGTTTAAGTTTTGTGACAAAGCTTCGTAAAGAGTGTCTACTACAAGTGAAGATTTTCCTGAACCAGAAACACCGGTTACACAAACAAGTTTGTTAAGAGGAAAATCGACATCGATATTTTTGAGATTATGATGTGTACAGTCGGTAAGTTTTATAGACCCTGGTGACTCTTTGGTGATGTATGGCTTGGTTGGTTCTACTTTGAGTCTGCCAGATAAATACTGACCTGTGAGAGACTGTTTACTTAATCTCATTTCGTTGATGTCACCTTCAAAAGTAATTTCTCCGCCCAGATAGCCTGCTTTTGGACCAAACTCTACAAGATGATCAGCGCTTTCCATGGTTTGCTGATCGTGTTCTACTACTACTAGTGAGTTCCCCAGATTTACCAAATCTCTTAAAGTATTTATGAGCTTGGCATTGTCTCTCTGATGTAGTCCGATGGTTGGCTCATCCAAGACATAAAGAATGCCAGTAAGTCGAGAGCCTATTTGGCTGGCCAAACGAATTCTTTGCAGTTCTCCCCCACTCAAAGTACCAGATTCACGAGCTAGGGTTAAGTAATCTAGCCCTACAGAGATTAAAAATTTCAGTCTATCGCCAATTTCTTTGACTATTGGTTCGCAGATTTGAGATTCTTGAGTAGTGAGTTTACTGCTTATGGTAGTTATAAAATCAAAAGACTTATTGGTAGCCATTTGAGTCACATCAGCAATAGAGAGATCATCAACGGTGACAGCCAAGACTTCGTGTTTAAGTCGAGCTCCTAGACAAACTGGGCAGGTTTTTTTGATTAAGTACTTGGAGATTTCTTCTTTGAAACTTTCAGAGGCAGATTCTTCGTAACGTCTCTCGAACTCTTTGGCGAGGCCTGCATAAGTTTGTTTGCGGACTACTTTTTTGCCGTGTCTATTGAGACCTTTGATACTGTAAACAGTTTCACCTGTACCAGAGTACAAAATATTTTTTTGATCTTCGCTCATTTCGGATAAAGGTTGATTTCCAAGGAACCCAACCGTACTCATAACTTCCAAAATTAGTTTGGCAAACCAGGTTCTGGTTTCAAACTGAGAAGCTAAGGGCACAATTCCTCCTTCCAGGAGGCTTAGCGAAGGACTAATGATGGACTCCATGTCCAAAATCATTTTTGTTCCTAAGCCAGTACACTCGGAGCAAGCACCTTCTGGGGCGTTGAAAGAAAAGTAGCGAGGTTCAATTTCGGGAATAGAAATATTACAAATAGGGCAAGCTAGTTTTTGAGAATACAAGTGATCCTCCATCTGTTCTGGATTTTCGGGGAAAGAAAGTGAAGGATCAGAAACGATAGAGACATAAACTTCTCCATCAGCGATTTTTAAGGCCTGCTCCAATGAATCTATTAGGCGTTGCTTTTCGTACTCTACATTGCCATTTACTTGGCCGATAATCAGCTTATCAACGACTGCATCCACGTGATGGCGATTGTTTTTGAATAGAGAGATGGTAGTGCTAGTGCTAAGTATTTTGCCATCAACTCGGACCGAAGCGATACCTTGTTTTACCAAGCTGGGTAGAAGGTCTTTGAACTCGCCTTTTTGGTTTTTGACGATGGGAGCGAGAATGAGGATTCTTGTGCCTTTGATTTTTTCGTAAGAAGGATGAGTAGTAGCTTGTTCGATAACTGACTTATAAATTTGATTAATGTCTTGGGGCATAATTTCGCGGCCGCAGTTTGGGCAGTGAGGATGACCGATTCTGGCAAAAAGAAGTCTTAGATAGTCGTAAATTTCGGTAACGGTACCTACGGTACTGCGAGGGTTGTGACTCCCCTGTTTTTGGTCGATGAGAATGGCTGGAGATAGACCTTCGATCTGATCTAGGTCTGGTTTGCTCATAACTCCCAAAAATTGGCGTGCGTAAGAACTAAGGGATTCTACGTAGCGACGCTGCCCTTCGGCATAGATGGTATCGTGGGCCATGCTAGACTTTCCCGAACCAGAAACGCCGGTAAAGACGACCAATTTGTTCTTGGGAATAGTTAAGTTGACGTTTTTGAGGTTGTGCTGACGAGCACCTTTGATGATGAGATGAGTTGAGGGTGAGATTTCAGACATAACTATTCATTTTACCACCCCTAGCCAAACAATACCCAAACTTTAAAGAATAGCTTTTTCTATTCGATTAACCCTATTTTTGAGGAGTTTTACTTCAATAGATGAGTCAATTAAAACTTCTACCTTCTTTTCGACACCACTCAGCCTCATTTTTATGCCTGTCATGTCATCGTCAAGAGTTTCACCCATTATTTTTAGATCATTGACGTCTTGTTTTAAGCCACCAACATCCTGCTTTAAACCTCCAACCTCCTGCTTTAAACTTCCTACATCCTGCTTTAAACTTCCAACTTCACTGTTAAGATCATCTATTTTTTGGTTTACTTCATCGAATTTGGGAAAAATTACATCTTGCAGAGCCTGAAAAATCTGGTCAAAGCTGATTTTATCGATCGTTTTTTTGTCGTCGTTATCAAGCATAAATCTAGTATAGCACCCACTTGACAAGCTAATTTTGTGCTAGAATATAGGGTATTCTAGTATTTATCTAGAAAATTCTTTTACATGGAGATTTTTTTGAAATGACAGACAAACTAGCTTTATATTATGAAGATCGTGAGTGCAGGACTTGTCCAGCGTATAAATTCAGTTTCAAAATTGAAGATTGGAAGCCAGATCCAGTAGAGGTTGATAGTATACCTGCAGGCTCTCATGTGATTCGTGATGGTGAAGAAATGGTTATGATGGAGAATGGGGAACTTCGACATCTCAAAGCCGGCGAGCCAGAACTTTGGGATGGAGTGTCAATTCCAGAAGCAGCAGCTGCCGGGACTACTTCTGACCACCTTCCTACTGATCTCGAGTCATCCAGCCGAAGAGTTGAGCGCCCCGTATATGGATCAACATTAACGTCTTTGACCAAACGAAAAAAAATAGTTGCGATAGTTAAACAAAATCCCCGATGAATTTCGGGGATTTTTAACCTAAATCCACAGAAGCTTCAAGGAGGAAGATGACGATAAATAATAATCGATATTACAATAGGTCAAAAAGCTCGAGGATGAAAAAGTTTCTTGAGGAAAAGGAAAGAGAAGAGCATCCACCTGGAACCTGGTATGTAACCAAACAGGGCGAGCTTAACTACCACTCAATACCTGAGAACAAAAAACTTGTAGTCGTAGAGCCTGGCCCGCCTGAAGGTAAGGTAATAGTACTTGGTGACTGGCATGTCACTAGCCTAATCCATATTATGTCAGAAGTTATCTTTTGGTCTGATGGTATTGCCTATACGTTTCAGGTTTTGCCATCGGGCAGTGAACGTTACGGAAAGTTTTCATTGATATCAAAAGAATATATGGAATGCCAACCTGGGGCGTCTGCCAGAACAAAAAGCAGCTCCATCGGCAACATGGCAAATCTTAAGTAAGACTTTGCCACCCTAATATCCCCTAGCTTCGGCCGGGGGATTTTTATTTTAAACTTATATTTTCCTTTCCCAAAGCTCTTTCTCTTAATGCCTCAAAGGGTCTTTCTTCCTCTTCGCTTAATATATTTTCTTCAATTTTAGAAAAATCTTTAGTTTCCCTGTTAAAACTATTATCGGATTTTAGTTCTTTTAGTGCTTCATTAATTAATTCGTCATCTAGATATAGCTTTTTGTAATAAAGTAATATTTGTTCCACTACTAGCTTTGGTACCCCAGCTCCTCCTCCAATTTCAGCAACGCTCATTTGCTCTTCGTCGATAGTCATGCTTAATGATCTTTCCACTAACTCTCTAAAATATTCATTGTTTCTTCTTGCCTGATCATAGTCCTGAACGGTGTGTCCGGTATTTCCTGAGGCGGGCATTATTTTGCCAATTAGTCCTAAAAGTGTTTTTCTTTCAGATAATCTATTATTTGAGCTCCTTATAGCATGTTCTTGAAAAACAGATATTATATGCGGAAGAGTGTCCTCCATTGTGTACGTTTTTTCATGAGTTTCAATAGTTGAGTCTAAAACTAATACACCCAAATTATCAATATTCTTAGAATCTGATAAATATTTTTTAAATGAATCATAATCTTTAAAGTGAAGATATATATCATTTAGACCAAGGTCGTCCAATATTGGCAATATTCTCAGACTAATTCTTCCGTTAGGGTGAATGTCATCATCAAAAAATATTATTTTTTTCATACAATATTGTATTTATATCAGAATTATTGCAGTTTTTTGAGGGAGTCGCGATAGCGGGCTGCTAGTTCAAAGTTCCAAGAGTTGGCAGCCTGTTCCATCATTTTCTTTAGTTTCTTTTCTAGAATCTTTTTCTTTTGGGGAGTAAGCGACTCGGGGTTGATGTCGTCTATTTCTGTCCAGCCATGTTCGGCTAACTCTTTTATTCTTGGGGCTGGTGCTTCGGCAATTCTTTTCATGAGAGCTTCTCTTATTGGCTTGTTGATACCTGTAGGAGTAATGCCATGATCGATATTGTATTGAGTTTGTACCGCTCTTCTTCTTTCGGTTTCGCTGATGGCCGTTCTCATAGAGTCCGACATTCTGTCGGCATAGAGAATTACTTCTCCATTTACATGACGAGCGGCCCTTCCCATGGTTTGAATTAGAGCTGTTGGCGTACGCAGGAAACCTTCTTTGTCAGCATCTAGTATTGCTACTAGAGATACTTCTGGTAAGTCTAAACCTTCTCTTAGCAAGTTTATTCCCACCAGACAATCAAACTCTCCATTGCGAAGTTTTTCCAGAATTTCAGCTCTGTCCAGTGTATGGATATCTGAGTGCAAGTATTCTGCTTTGAGACCATATTTTTCTCTGAGGTGGTCGGTAAGGTCTTCGGCCATTTTTTTCGTCATGGTCAAAATTAAAGTCCTCTCCCCTTTTTCTTTTTTCTTTAATACTTCTTTGGTAAGGTCATCTACTTGACCTTTGCTGGGTCGCACCGAAATAATTGGGTCTAGTAGACCAGTAGGGCGAATGAGCTGTTCTGCTACTGTCGGGATGGTAGAAGTTTTGGACAGTGACAGTTCGTGTTCTGTGGGAGTGGCGGAGACGTACAAGTTTATAGGGGTTCGGGACTGAAACTCGGTATAGGTTAGAGGTCTGTTGTCTTTGGCGCTGGGTAAACGAAAACCAAAGTTAATTAAATTTTCTTTTCTGGCTTGGTCTCCGTTATACATTCCTCTTACTTGTGGCAAGGAAATATGGGACTCGTCGACTACAGTCAAAAATCCTGGCTTATTAAATTTTTTGACGTTGTAATGAAAATATTCAAACAAAGAGTTTGGTGCATCTCCTGGCTTGCGGCCATCAAAGTAACGAGAATAGTTTTCTATACCACTCACATACCCCACTTCTTCGAGCATTGAAAGGTCGTAGTTTACTTTTTGCTCTAGTCGATAGGCTTCTAGCTGCCTGCCCGCTTCTTTGAGCATATTTATCTGAGTGTTCAAATCTTTTCTGATGTTGGCAATAGCATCACCTTGAGTTTTGGGATCGGTAATAAATAGTTTGGCGGGGTGAATGGTTAGTAGATTGCGAGGGTTGTATTCAGATTCCTCTTCTTCGAGTGGAGTGTAATTTAGAGGGTCCAATATTTCATAGTCTACAAGAGAGTTATTGTCAAAAGTCATAGAGATGACACAGTCTTTGTACGAGGGAAAGAGCTGAACAGTATTTCCTACAGCTCGAAAATATCCTCTACTAAGTTCGGCGTTGGTACGGAAATATTGCAGGTCGGTAAGGCGCATGAGGACAGTGTCGCGAGAAATTATTTGTCCTTTGACGAGGATTAGCAAGTTTTTTTCTTGATCATCTGGAGAGCCAATGTTGTAGATACAAGAAACAGACGCAACGACAATGCTGTCAGGTCGGGACAAGAGGTTTGCGGTAGTGGTTAGGCGGAACTTATCAATTTCTGGGTTGATGTCAGCTTCTTTTTCGATATAAGTATCCGTCTTTGGAATATATGCTTCTGGCTGGTAATAGTCGTAGTAACTGACAAAATAACTGACGGCATTTTCTGGGAAGAAATCTCGGAACTCTTGATAAAGTTGAGAGGCTAAGGTTTTGTTGTGGCAAAGTACTAGAGTAGGTAGCTGGGTGTTTTGAATTATATTGGCAACGGTAAATGTTTTGCCACTACCAGTGACACCCAAAAGGGTTTGGTGTGGGTTTTGCTTGCTGATGGACTCGGTAAGTGTTTTTATGGCACTGGGCTGGTCACCTGTAGGCTGGTAGTCGGACTTGAGTTTAAATTCCATTAGTTATATTTTCGCATAAAAAGAGCCGTCCTGTTTGGACGGCTTTTTTGGAGCTACTTTTAGAGAGGGCATGAAGTACTGTTTGATACCCCAGAAACAAATCTCAAACACCTCAACTGGCTCAAAATCACATTCACCTACTATCTGGCTATGGAAACAGCGTGCCACGTTGTATTTTTTGTACTCGTCGACTTCATCCATGAACTTATCGAGGTACTTTTTCAGTTTTTCCAAATCAGTAAAGTACAGGTCGCTGACGATGACTTTGCCAACAAACAGAACATATACTGTTTTTTCTGGCTTTATCGACTGGATGTCGACCTTACAGCGGTGGCAATAATTTGCCTTCTCTTTACTGGCTGCCCCGCAGTCTACGCATAACTTCATTTTCATTTAAACGATCCTCCTGAATTAGAATAGTCCTATTATATCACTATATAGGTCATTATTCTACTTTAGGACCATATTTGAGCTTGTTTACCAGTATTTTAAAGACTCATGTGTATTACGCTTGTTTTCATATTATATTTATTAATATGGACACAGAACCTATACGTATTATTGAAAAATTTGAGAATACTTATGACTCCATTTTAAAAGAAAAAGATGTTTTGGTGGACACGGAAGTTACTGATGATAACGCCATTGATTTATTTCGAAAATCTAGGGATCTGCTTCAATCTATTAGGAAATTACCAAACTATTCAACCGAAACGCTTGATCTTTGTTACCCAAATAGAGGTGAACAATTTTTTTTCCCCATAAAAAGATTTCTTAAAAAGACTGTAGACTATATTGATTTTGGATTGTTAGGCAAAGATGAAGTCGAAGACGCAGTCGATATAATTATTGAAAAGCAATTATCACCCAGAGAAGGAGTTTTCAGTGGTCTTTATTGTAAGTTTGGACAAGATAATTTTTATCATATAAGACAACTAATGGCCAACAAACCCCAATCGAATGTTGGAGAACAAATTTATAAATTGGTTAAGCAGAATAATGCTTATGTCGCTTCTGAATCTAAAGATTTGCCGATTGTTTCAGAGTCTTTATTTGCAGAAATGATTGAACATGAGAAAAAAACGTTTAAAATTCACCTAAATTTACCTGTAGAAAAGCGTAAATTGTTTATAAATAGGTATCTTGAAGAAATTGGTGCTTTAAGAAAGCAGGCATCTGCTTTTAGGCAACAATTTGAATTGTCTGGGGAAAAACCTACAAGTGAAGATTATATAAATCAAGGTTTTGGATTACTCAAACTAGTAGATATGAAGTTTGTAGGTTTTAATAAAAATATGCCCAACCATGATTTAGAAAATAATCGAAAACCTGATTTTGTATTCCATGCCCCAACTGATTTGGACATAGAACTAGCCAAAAAAATTATAAATGATACTCTAATCTCTATAGCAAAAATAATTGATGAAATAGGTGAAGATTCTACTGAGGATCTTGCAAGATATAGTATGTCGTATACGACTAAGACAGGAAAAACATACAGATCGATTTCAATTGTTCAAGGGGATAGTGATTTTAAAAACTATTTAAAAAGAATAGGAAAGCTAGATCAATATTTTGATGTAACTAAAAATCATGCAGTTTCTTTGTAATTGGTTTGGGTTTTGTATGTTGACATTTGGGTAATGTTTGGCTAAAGTGAATATATGACGGTAACACTATACAAAAGACAAAGGCAGATTGTCGAATTCATCTCCCAGTTTATCCAAAAGAATGGTTACTCCCCAACCCTGTCTGAGATAGCTCAGGCTATAGGAGTTTCCTCACTTGCTACCATTCATGAACATTTGCAAGCTTTGGAAAAGAAGGGCGTCATACGCAAATTTGACGGGGCTATTCGTGGAATTGAAATTGTCGACAAACAAAACATGGAAACCGCTTCCATAGAGCTTCCTATCCTTGGGTATATTGCGGCAGGCAGACCAATTGAACCAATGACAGACCCAGACGCATCCATGAAGGTTGCTTCGTCTATGGTGTCAGGCAAAAAAAGAGCTTTTGTACTTCAAGTAAAAGGTGACTCTATGATTGAAGAAGGTATTTTTAATCATGACTTTGTCATTATTGAAGAGTGTGAGATAGGTGCTGTAAAGGACGGAGATATTGTTGTAGCACTTTTGGAAAATGG
>CAYTOI010000004.1:53383-68204 GCA_964439805.1 uncultured Pseudomonadales bacterium
ATTGGGAATATTGAAGATATTTCTTTGAGAGCTCTGAAGACTCTTAAGGAATGTAAGTTTGTAGTTTGCGAGGACAGCAGAATGTTTAACAATCTCTGGTCAAAACTTAAACAGTTTGGTTATGTAGAAAATTTTACCGGCAGAATTAAGTTTGTTAACGACTTTAATGAGTACAAAGTACTACCCCACCTATTGGATGAGATGAATTTACTAGATGAAGCAGTTCTGGTGTCGGACGCTGGCATGCCTCTTATATCTGACCCTGGTTACAAACTTGTGTCAGAAGGTCTTAAACTTGGCTGGGACATAGATGTTATCCCTGGTCCTACCGCAGAAAGCGCAGCTTTGGCTATTTCTGGATTGCCTACAGATAAATATTTCTTTGTAGGCTTTTTGCCCAAAACTGGAGGCAAAAGAGAAACATTACTAAAGAGAATAAAGGAAAATATTGAAGAGTTTAAATATACAGTTGTGGTTTACGAGTCAGCAGTAAGAACTGAAAAAATCCTAGAGGAGATTAAAAAGATTTTTGGAGAAGATATTCGTATTTGCTTGGCTATAGATATTACAAAGGTTTCTCAGAAGTTTATTAGGGGAAGTGTTGTAGAGGTATTAAACAATTTAAAGTCCACTAAACTAAAAGGCGAAGTGACCTTGTTAATAGCAAAAAACGCCTATAATTATGATAATAGGCGTTTGTAATAATGATAAAACGACCAGTCTCTATCTGAAGGTTCGTCAGGACTAAGCAGGATCTTAATGTAATCTTCAAGTTTTAAGCAGCCTCTTAATTGAACAGAAGGTTCGATACCCAGCTCATCTTCGTCGCTTAAAAAGAAATTTACTTCAAAGTACGCTTGCACAGTAGGAAAATTTTTGGAACACAGAAAATGCCCCAGCTCGTGAGAATACATGTAGCTTACATTTAGTTGATACCATTTAAGCAAGTCTGAATCAACTTTTTTGTAGTGATTAAGCTCTTTTTTTGAACATCTAAAGTTCTGTAGATTAATAGCATCTAACCCTGCTATCAGTAAATGTAGATATTCCAAAGGAGTGTCAACAGTTACTGTGTTTGGGTAGTACGCGTTTTTAAAAAACAAGCAATTGTCGATTAGGACTGAATCTGGACGTGCATTCTCTACTCCTAGTAATACGTTTTTGATGGCTTTATCGATCTGTTTGTGTATATTTTTCAAAGGTGCCTCCAGGGTATATTATACTATAAGACTACTTCCGCTCATGAGGTGAGGCTTTTCTATCTCCAAAATCTTTAGGATGGTGGGGGCCACATCGCCTAGTTTGCCGTTTTTAAGCTTAAAATTGCTATCAGTGGGGTGATAAACAATGAAAGGTACCAGTGAAGTAGAGTGTTCAGTGTCTACCTTCCCGGTTTGTAGGTTTATAAGCTCCTCTGCATTTCCATGATCAGCAGTAATAAAAAGATAACTTTGAGTTTCTCTCGCTAGCTTCATAAGTGAAGCGATAGCAGTATCCGCTGCCCTTATGGCTTCTACAGCCTTTTCAATTTTTCCAGTGTGAGCAACCATGTCTGGGCAGGCAATGTTTATAACGGCCAAGGTGTAATCTGCGGACTTGTAACGCTTGGAAAATTTTTCGATGAGCTCTACAGTAGACATTTCTGGCTTCAGATCATAAGTTGCCACCTTTGGGGATGCTACAAACTCACGATCCTCTCCGTCAAACGATGTTTCTTGCTGACCATTAAAAAAATAAGTTACCATTGCAATTTTTTCTGTCTCTGCCATTCGTAGCTGTTTCTTTCCCATTCTAGAAAGTATTTCACCCAAAGTATCCTTTGTAAGTTGAGAAACAAAAATATATGGATTATTAAAGTCATCTCGGTATTTGGTCATAGTCACAAATTTTTGGTTAGCTAGAGGATGGGTAAGAAACAATTCGGTGAGCTGCCTAGGTCTATCGGTACGAAAATTATAAAAAATTAGACAGTCTGCAGCAGAGACTCTAGAGTTTTCACCTGGGATTTCTATTTCAGCAGGAGGGATAAATTCATCGGTCAAGTTTTTTCCATAACAGAAACTAATATATTCATAAATATCTTTCTGGTACGAAATAGGCTTATTAACCAGAGCATCGTAAGCTTTTTGAGTTCTGTCCATGTTTTTGTCTCTATCCATGGCGTAGTACCTGCCCATGATAGAAGCGATTTTCCCCACTCCAATTTCTTTAATCTTTTCTTGTAACGCTTTTATTTGAACAGGTGCATTGTCTGGTGGACTATCTCTGCCATCGGTAATTAGGTGAATGTAGACATCCTTTACTCCTTGCCTCTTGGCAAAAAGAAGTAACGCGTAGAGATGTTCATTGCTAGCATGGACTCCAGATGCTCCAATGAGGCCAAGTAGATGCAATCGGGACTTGTACGAGTTAATGTGTTTTACTGTATCTAGAAGTACTTTATTAGCAAAGAAACTTCCGTCAGCGATATACATATTAATTTGAGATAGGTCTTGGTAGACAGTTCTACCAGCACCGATATTTAAGTGACCTGTCTCGGAGTTTCCGTCTTGATCTTCTGGTAATCCTACAGCTGGACCAGACGCAGCCAAGGTAGAATTAGGAAAATGTTCTAACAAATAATTAAAACTCTCAGGCTTTGCTAGAGTTATGGCATTACCTTCGGTAGCTGGAGCGATTCCCCAACCGTCTAAAATGCAGAGAATACATTTTTTATTTGGCATAAAAAATGAAGAACTCAAAAACTCTAGAACTCAAAAACTCAAGATGTTGAAAATTTATTTTTAATATTTTCATAAATTATTGTGGATTGTTCTGGAGGAACTCTTGTATGTAGAGCAAACGATTGTACTTACTAACTCTTTCACCTCTACCAGGAGCGCCAAACTTCACAAAGTCAGCACCAACTCCTACTGCTAAGTCTGCCAAAAAGTCTTCATCTGTGTCACCTGATCTGTGTGACATAACTACAGAAAAATTATTTTCTTTGGCTAACTTTATTACTTGAACAGTTTCGTTGATTGTTCCCACCTGATTTGGTTTTACAATGATGGCGTTACAGCTTTCTTTGGTTATAGCTTCTTGCAATCTTTTTTTGTTGGTACAGATAAGATCATCACCGACTATCATTAATTGTTTCCCCATCAGTGCCTGAAAGTTTGTCCAACCTTCCCAGTCGTCTTCGGAAAAAGGGTCTTCAATGGATAATAAATTAAATTTGTGGAAGAGTTCAGAAAGAAAATTGGCGAACTGCTCACTGTTCATGGCTTCCTTGTTATCAGAGATGCTGATTTTTCCGCCATTAAAAAGAGTGGAGGCAGCAATATCTAAGCCAAGATAAACATCTTCGTTGATTCGATACTTACTAGATTCAAATGCTTCTACTAGTAGTTCAATGGCATCAGAGTTGGAAAATAAATTAGGAGCAAAACCCCCTTCGTCACCCACAGAATGGATGGCTTTTTTCTCTATTAAGATTTTTTTTAGGAGATGATAAAGTTCACTGCCGATTTCCAAACTCTCAGAAAACAATTTTCTACTAGAGGGAATACAGTGAAATTCTTGAAACTGAATATTGCCAGCCCCATGCAAGCCGCCGTTTATGAGATTAAAAATTGGAGTTGGTAATCTGTTTGCTTGTGGCTTGGGAAAAGAATACTTTTCAGCAACGTACTGAAAGGTTTGCATGCCAGCACAGCTTGCGCCAAGTTCAAAAACCGCTTGAGAAACAGAAAGAATAGCGTTTGCTCCCAGCTTACTTTTGTTTTCGGTACCATCTAAATTAATGAGAGTTTGGTCCAGGTCATTCTGCTTTGTGGGGTCCATACCGACTATGGCGCTAGCAATTATTTGGTTGACGTTAGCACAAGCTTTGAGGACTCCCAAACCGTCGTATCTACCTTTATCACCATCTCTTAATTCTATTGCTTCGTGTTTTCCGGTACTGGCGCCACTAGGTATAGAAGCCACAGCACCGCGTCCATCATCGGTAAAAATAGATGTTTCTAAAGTAGGGTTGCCTCGAGAGTCTAATATTTCTCTAGCATAAACGGTTTTGATTATTGACATAGCTTTAAAAACTCAAGAACTCAAAAACTCGAGAACTCAAGATATTGTATTATTTGTAATATTTTTCATTTAAGGATTCGTTTTTCTATAAAGGCGACTGTTCTTCTGGTGCTGTCAACTGCATCGGGGCTAACGGAAACGGAGGTTATTCCCCACTGAACAAGTTTTTCGACTAGATCAGAGTACTGGCTGGCTGCTTGCCCACAAAGTGAGCAGGTAATCTTGTGTTTAACGGCAGTTTTTACAACGTGTTCCAATGCCCAAAGGACGGCGGGATTTTTTTCGTTAAATTCCGGGGCAACCATTTCGTTGTCTCTGTCAGTACCCAAAATTAACATGGTTAAGTCATTGCTACCGATAGATACTCCATCGATACCAGCTTGAATAAATTCGTCTAGAAGAATTACATTGGCTGGAATTTCTACCATCATCCAAAGTTTAAAATTGGCAGATCGGGAAAGTCCAGCCGCTGCAATAATGCGTTTAACAGCAATGAGCTCGTCAACAGTGCGAACAAATGGAATCATTAAATGCAAGTTTTTAAAACCCATTTTGTTACGAACAATTTTGATGGCTTCTAGTTCTAGGTTAAATACTGCTTCGTCTTTGATGTAGCGATAGGCACCGCGGAACCCGAGCATGGGGTTTGGCTCTACTGGTTCAAAATGAGTTCCACCTTTTAAGTTTCGATACTCATTGGTTTTGAAGTCAGAGGCTCTATAGACAACTGGTCTGTTGCCAAAGCTTTCGGTAAACTTGGCCAAATTTTCGGCAAGCAAATCGACAAATTCTTTGGACTTTTTATCCTCAATCATTTTGCGAGGATGAGTACCTATTTGGGCCATCATAAACTCGGCTCTGAGCAACCCTACTCCATCCGCGTTCCCTTGAGCCACAACCGCAGCAAGGTCTGGTTCACCAAGATTGACATAAATTTTGGTTGCGGTTTCTGGAAATTCTTCTTCTTTAAAGGCAACAACTGCTTTGGTATTATCTTTTTCTGGTAGACCAGAGTAAATTGCGCCAGTGGATCCATTTACAGTTACCACTTGATCAGTTTTTAATAGTTTGGTTGCAGTTTTTGTTCCAACGACAGCGGGGATTCCCAGCTCTCGAGAGACGATAGCTGCGTGAGATGTTTGTCCACCTTTATCGGTAATTATGGCACCAGCCTTTTTCATGGCAGGGACAAAGTCTGGGCTGGTCATCTCTGTTACCAAAACATCACCAAGCTTAACCTTATCAATTTCGTTACTTGAGTTTATGCGCACTACCTTACCAAATCCAATTCCAAATGAAGCTGGCTCACCTTGCAAAATTTGCTTTAGGTTTTTTATTTGCGATTCTTTGACAATTACTTTGGAGCTGCCACTTTGGAGTGTAGTAATTGGTCTGGTCTGGACCAAGTAGACCTTTCCTTCTTCTACAGCAAACTCACTATCTTGAGGGAAGAAATAATGTTGATGAACTTTTATGGAAAGTTTGGCAACTTCTATGACCTGTTCATCGGTAAGCTTGCGAAGATTTACTTTTGCTTTTGGAACATCTACTTTTTTGACACCACTAGGGTGGCTACGGACTTCCATTATGGACTGAGAAACAATTTGACGAGAGTGAATGGTGAGATCTTTTTTGTTGACGATGTAATGATCTGGGTTGACGACACCTTGAACCATGTAGTCACCTAGACCCCAAACCGCTTCAACGACAACTTGATTTTTATTTTTACTGACTGGGTTCACAGAAAAAACAACACCAGAAACTTCGGATTGAATCATGAGCTGCACCGGGACAGCCAGAAGTACTTTGAAGTGATCGTAGCCTTTGGTTGCGCGATAAAAGATGGCTCTAGCTCCCCAAAGTGAACCCCAGGCAGAGCGAATGGCTTGGATAAGATTGGCTTCGCCTTTGATGTCTAGATAACTTTCTTGTTGACCGGCAAAAGAGGCATCTGGCAGGTCTTCTGCTGTGGCAGAAGAGCGAACTGCAACAAGTGGGGTAGTGTCGCCTTTTTTGAGACTTTTATAACTATCAAAGATTTCTTTAACCAACTCATTAGGAATGTCAGCAGTGTGGATCAGTCGCTGAATTTTTATGGAAGCCTTTTCTAGCTCTTTTTGATTGGTGACTTCGGTTCTGCGGATTATCTCCATGATGACCGGCTGAAGAGCATTGTGGTTTATAACATTTTCATAAGCCTGAGCGGTAACCACAAAACCATTAGGAACAGGAATACCGAAGTTGTACATTTCGCCAAGGTTAGCGCCTTTACCCCCGACTAGTGGGATATCTTCCTTTTTTATTTTGGAGAATGGTAAAACCTGGGCAGGTAGATTGGACATTAATTTTTTGCTTTGTTAACGATACTTAAATAATAGCTAAAAAAAGTAAGAAAGACCAGCGACTCCATAATTTGGCCAAACCAATCGTTGCTGTCTGGCTTTATAAGACTAAAATTTACACGTCGTTTGGACAGAGTTTCTTTGGCCTTTTCTAGCCTAGCAGTTACAGCTTGAGGATAAATTTCGGTATTGAGAACAAGGACTTGATACTCGTTTATAACTTTGGTGGGGTAGGTAAGCATTTCTTCTAGGTAACCGGTACTTTCTGGCAAATAGAAGGAGGCGGAGTAAGATTTGGCCCAACGAATAATCAGTCCAGAGACAAAAGCAGCTACACCAGCCAAGTGCCCGGAGCTAAGTAGAAAGACTGCTTTTTGGGCGTGCTTTTGAGCAAGCTGTTTAGCTGGGTTTGCAGCTTCGTCTTCGTCTCTACTAAGTTTTTCGGTGTGTTTTTCAATTTGATAAAAAAGATTATCGGTGTTTATGGTTTTGGAAAAAATGGGATTTAGTCGGCAAAAAAGTCCGAAGATAAAACCGAGTGCGTGGGGCATGTTTTGATAATCACCTCCAGCGATGAGACTGATACTGGGAGTTTTTTTGATTTCAATTTCTTTTTTTACAGAAATTATTTCTTCGGAGTTAAGGTGATCGGATATCAGAAAGACTAATGTGTTTTCGTTTGCGTAACTAGGTAGCCTGAAGTTTGTACTTATCTCAAAAGGAAACTTAAGGAAAAATGGAGTAAGGGATAGGGAAAAATCGGCAAGGTGTTTACTAGCACCATCGGTGCAGATAACAAATGACTTTATGTCTTCTAGGGCTATGGGGAGCTGATTTGTTTGGGAATCGTGGTAGCCCTTTTCAAAATGGCGGTTAAACTTTGACAAAGACTCATACTCGTCAGTAACGTCTATCTGATGATATGTTTTTATATTGTCGAGGTTAATTCTACTCACAATTTATTCTAACTCAATGCGGCCCAAACCACAAAAAATCCGCCACACTTGTGACGGATTGTTACACTGGCCGATTGACTAAAAAAGACCAAACCACTTTACTTTTCGCAAGGCATCCTTAATCAACTGAGGTTTAACGACAACACGATAGCCCTCTTCAAAGTCGAAGTTGGTGAGTAAATCTTCGCGCGGAACTATGCGATTTAGACCACCGGTAAAGTCTGTAAACTTACGAATGCCTGGTTTTACCCATAACGCTTTCCACAATTCCAAAGACTTCATTGTGTGTGAGTACTGAAGACTTTCAGATATTATGCCTGTTATGGTCACTTTTCCGAATCCTGCACTTTCAACTTTGATACCTTGTGCGTTATTTGATGCTTTTACGAATTCCATAGTTAGCTCCTTATAAACGTGATTTTGGTTATTATATCATATTTATATAGGCTGGTACAGGCACAAAAAAGCGCCCCCTTTACGAGAGCGCTGGTACACATTAGTTACTTTCGAGCCAAGGCGGCGTCGCGAGCAGCCTTAGCTTCTGCAATTGCCTCAGGAGAGCCAACAGCCTTGGATTCTTCGTTTGAAATTTTGCAAACATCTTTTGGAGTCTTGTCTCCTACTCCAATTCGCATAAGCTTATTTATAATATTGAAGCCCATTCTTGGTTTGCCTTTTTCGTTTGATCCAACATCACAGGAGTTATTTGAAAGAATTTTCCCAAGTAGCGAACCTCTCACAAAATTTCCTGGTTTGTATTCAACGGTATGAACGATGTCTTCCAGGGTTTTTAAACCTTCGCTGGTAATGATATGCTTGTTGGTGTTTGGTTCTTTAAGTCTATCTAAAAGAGCTATTTTTTGATCTACATACCAATCAAAAGGACCAGAGTCGTGTCGGAAGCCTGTAAGCCTTCGAACTTCTTCTGCAGTGATCTCTGCGTCAGACCAATCACTTCCCCAAGTGTCATCTAGCCAATAGCCTACGTTTCTTCCGTAAACTTCGTGCCAGATTTGTCGGGCCATTTTATTTGCCTTTTTAACTCCCCAGATACCTGCGCAAGCCTCGGGAAATTCGTGTCCCATGGTTCCCATAATGGGTAGTCCGTGAGACCATGCCATATCAACCATAGACTCACCATAAAAGCCACCAAGTTCCCCTGCACCCTTTTTGTATTTTGTGGCAATTCCCAAAACATCATTGTGATGATCTCTGGAGAGTGCCCGGCGCCCTCCGCCGTGAGAATGCGTCACCCCTTTATCTTTTATGGTCTTTAGCATGTGATGGATGGGATCTTGCCAACCATATCTGGGCTTGTAACCAAATTGTTCAGTAATTAGATCAGAAATGACCCTTAGTGAAATGATTTCAAAATGGCTGACAGTGTGCAATGGACCACGGTAAAAAATTCGAAGATCTCCGCCTTTTTGGCTAAGATCTATTTGGCTAAGATCAAAATACAAATTATAGTTATACCAATCGATATATTGTGAGGGGACATACCGACATTGATCGGCATAGTATTCAGCAATGTCTGGGCGGGGCGGCAGTTCTGATATTTCAGCGAATTTATCTTTGAGTCTCTCGGCAAAGTCTACGGGGTACTGACGGTGATCACGATCAACAAATTGGTACTCACCCCAAATATTCATATTCAAAATCATATTCCATCGCCAAAAAACGTAACCAACTGTAAGCTTATAGCTATCTGTAGTAAATCTATTTATCTTAATAGTCATTCAATCCTCCGATTTTGGCTGTTAGGCCGATTTTAAAGTGTGTGCAAAAATTGCTACAGGATATTATAGCACATAGTGTAGTATTTACACAATAGGGATAAAAAAAGACCCCCAACTAAGGAGGTCTGATTGAAACAATCGTGGCTATTCAGGTTCAGAATCGAAGTTTTCGAGGACCTTCTGCTCTTCCATCGACTTCACATACTCGCGCGCATTGCGGGCTACTGAGTAGAACTTGTGGTTAACGCCGGTAAATATAATGGTGATGCCCATGCCACAACCTAAAGGCCGTCCATTTGTAGTCAAACAAGAATATCCACTTACAGTCCATACAGTTGCAACTTCCTGGGTAGGTTTATTGTTTTCGTCAAATCCATTGATCAAAATTTCATCACCTGGATTCAACCCCGCTATGACTTCCCCGGTTTCGTCGTGAAAATCACCATATGCGATCATACCCATACACATAAAAGCCTCCTAGATTTTGAATTTACTTTCGATTGATTGTACCACCTAAATATGCTCTAGAAAATGAGGAAGCAAGGTGCTGAGCAGTAAAGGGTTCTTGCCAGTCTTTATGCCTCGTTCAATTTGATAAAGTTTTTCGTGAAGATCTAAGAGTTGATCCGCAGAAAACTTTTGAGCTTGAGTTTTGAGCTGGTTTGCTGAGTAGGGATTTAGTTTTACTAAGTTTGGGCTAGTCTTTAGCTGAATCATTATGCGAATTTGGCGCACTAGCATGGCAAAAATGTATTCAGGCTCTGCTCCCTTGGCAATTAAATCTTCATAGGCAAAAAGAAGTGACTTTGAATTGTTGGGAATGACTTTTTCGACAAATTTAAAGATATTGATGTCGACCTTAAAACTTTCTACCACGGCACCTTTGAACTGCTTTACTGTAGAAGGGTGAACGCTCTTGGGCTCAAAGAGAAGTACGTTCTGAGGATTTTCGCTTTTCAGATAGTCGATTATTTTGTCTTTACTCTTTGACTTCGCTCCAGACAGAAGCCCCTTAATGATGAGAAAGCTGGTATTTCCAAACAGGTCGGCTGGAGATAGTTCTTGTCTTAGCTTCCCAACCGTCAATTCATTTTGTTCAAAGTTGTTGACCTGGACTCCCTTGTTTTTGAAGTCTTCCGAAATACTGACCAATCTCTTTGTAGACTCAACGGTATTCTCGCCGTGCAAAATAATCATTTAAATACAGAAAAGATTCTAATAAAACTATTGTACAAATTTTTAAAAACGTTTTTGCCTTGGATTTCGGATCCCAGGACTATAGGAAAATTGACCATACTAGGAGTGGCCTCTTTGGTGGCTACAATATCAACTATCTGCATTGTAGGAACCGATTCTTTTATTTTTGGAGCACCAATGGTTGCGTTTTCTTTGAAGTTTAGAGCAAACTCTTTGAATTCATTTTTGTTATCAATAAAACTAAATTGTTCAAATGGTCCATCTTGCGCGTTGAGAAGAAAAGGAGCTACAGTCACAATTTGAGGATTGTTCCAGACTTTTTTTAAGGCGTAGTTGTAATACAACCCTATTTGTTTTTCTGATAAATTCTTAGTAGACCAACCAGCTTCGGTAATAAAAATGGGTAAGTTTTTGGCAGTGTACTTTCGCAGTTCTTGCAGGTCGTTTTCAAAAGAATTTATTTTGTTTGGACCCTTGGCATCAGCTCTTGCAGAAAAATCTGGATTAGCATAAGCATGAGATACCCAGCCGTCGACGCGACTAAAAATATCAGATTTGTAGGCATGCATTCGTTGTAGAAATGTACTCCACTTGATAGAGTTTCTCTTGTCACTGGCGGCATTGTCTAGCCCTGCAGACATAATAAAAAAATCTTCGGATTTACCTTTAAAAACGTCTATAGAAAGGTTAAGGAAGTCTGCATACTTTTCGGGATTAGCTGCGCCACCAAACTCATCATTGCGATTTACCTCGTTAAGAATAATGACATATCTATTTTGGACTGGCCACTTTAAGTCATTCAAAAAATTGGCAAAATCTACTAAGTCATACTCTGTTGGCAAGTCCCAATGTGGACCTGTAGCGGTGGTAGCAAGGCGAATGATGGGAATAATTTTGTTGGTTTTGCAATCATCAAAAAACTTTTGCCACTTGGCTCTATCTCTATCGGTACTTTGAATAGGAATCACTACATAACCCCACTCCCCTTTTCCTTCATTGTTTACTAGTCGCGCCGCTTTGGTAATTTCGTCTACAAAAAGGATGTGAATTCCAATTTTATTATTGGGGACAGCGAGGGGATCTGTAATAGCCAGAACTTTTGCAGGAAGAATCAAAATACAAAAACTGATCAATATACTGAGGAAAAATGCCATCAAATAATTATACCTTTTATCTTTTTACTTTTAGGTGGGTGTAGGCCTTATCTGTGGCTACTCTGCCTTTATTTGTTTTGGAAATAAAGCCAGATTGTAGCAAGTAAGGCTCGTAAAGATCGCTGATAGTCTCTACAGACTCAGAAATTAAGGCAGCCAAGGTCTCGAGCCCTACGGGGCCACCACCGTGCTGATTGATGATAGCCGAAAGGAGCCTGCGGTCAGTATCGTCCAGCCCTTCATCGTCGACCATATAGAATTCGAGAGATTTTTTTGTAGCTTCGGGGGACACTTCAGCGTTGTGCTCCACAAGTGTGTAGTCCCGGACTCTTCTGAGGAGCTTGAGGGCAATTCTAGCCGTCCCACGGGACCTTTTGGCTATTTCTAGGGCTGAGACATTATCCAGTTCCATCTTGAGCTTTCTGGCAGCCTTGAGAACAATATCCGATAGCTCTTCTGGCTCATAAAAAGAGAGTCTGTGAACCAAGCCAAAACGATCTCTGAGAGGAGAACTAATTTTGCCTGCTTGAGTGGTAGCACCGATGAGGGTAAACGGGAGGAGATCTAGTCGGAGACTTTTGGCACCAGGACCTTTACCCAAAATAATATCTATGGCTCTATCTTCCATGGCAGGGTATAGAGCTTCTTCGACAACTTTATTGAGTCTATGGATTTCGTCTATAAAGAGGACATCATTATTTTCTAGTCCAGTAAGAATAGAGGCCAAGTCCCCGGCTCTGGTGAGAGCTGGACCAGAGGTAATCTTTAACCCTACACCCATTTCTTTGGCGATTATGTGAGCGAGTGTCGTCTTTCCCAGTCCAGGAGGTCCATACAAAAGAATATGTTCCATGGGTTCACTTCTACTTTTGGCAGAAGTGATGGCAATCTTAATAGACTTTACTACTTGAGGTTGTCCAGAAAAATTTTGCCAAGAGGAGGGACGCAGTGGTTGATTTTCTAGTTCTTCACTCATGAGTTTAATAGTTTCAAACTTTCTCTAATTTGAGATGCAAGTGGCGCGGACGAATCGACTTTGGAAATTACTTTACTAATTTCTGATTTTTGAAAACCAAGTGAGATTAGTGAATCCACTAGCTCACTATTCCCCTGAAGAGAATCCATATTTACATCTCCCTTGGCAATTTTGGATTTTAGATCCAGAATTATTCTTTGAGCTGTTTTTTTACCTACTCCGGAAATGGAAGTAAAAAAGTTAAGGTTACTTTGAGCAATGGCTTCAATGATGTTTGCAGTTGTGGCTTGAGCAAATATTGCTAACCCAATTTTTGGCCCAACACCACTAACGGAAATTAACAGTTCAAACAGATCCAAGTCCTTTGCATCCTTGAAACCAAAAAGAGAGAGGTTGTCATCGCGGAGATGAGTGTGGATATAAAGCTCGGCTTTTTGGCCTTCTAAAAAGCTTAAATTACTAGGAGTGTTAACGGTAAAGCCAATGCCTCCTGAAAACAAAATAATTTTGCCTTGCTGGGCGTGTTTTATGGTACCTTCCAAATAGCCAATCATAACTTAGTTTAGCAGATTGTTTTCGGTATTAGTTTGTCTTTTTGTGAAAAGTATGGGTAAGGGCGATAGCTACGGCGTCGGCGGCGTCGTCTGGCTTGGGGACTTCTTTTAATTTCAAAATTCTGGTGATCATAAACTGAATCTGAGTTTTTTCTGCCTTGCCGTAGCCGGTAAGGGAAGACTTTACTTGAGTGGGAGTGTATTGAGTGATTGGCATATGAGCCAGTTTGCCGCAAAGAAGTATGACTCCCCTAGCCGCTCCCACATCAAAGGCAGTTTTGGCGTTGTTGGTAAAAAAGAGCGACTCTACAGACAATTCGTCTGGCTTGTGTTTGGCGATTAGCTCCTGCAAAAAGTAGTAGATCTTTTCGAGTCTTTCCTCGAGCTCACTATTTTTGGCCGTTTCAAAGCAGCCACACTCAATGAAAGTAGTAACCCCTTTGGTATGGTCTATTATGGCCCAGCCGAGCCTACCCGTGCCCGGGTCGATGCCTAAAATCTTCATACTTTCATTTTAACCTAGTTTGGGTGTAGAATACTTATCCCAGAACATTTATTTATAAGGGAATCTTTTGTTTACAGGAGAATTTATGATTGGACGAATTAGAGTTTTGGTTTTTAACAAAAGTGGTACGCAAAAAGCATATGAAAAGATAGTCGATTTACTTCTAGGCTTGAACTTTGTAGTGTCAAAGACTGAACTCGAGGATATTTTCAAAAAGAACAATACGACCGAACCGAAGCTGTTTGATGTGGCCGTCATTATCTGCAACGATGGGAAGTTCCGTATTACCAAAGAAACAAAAAATGCTATTGAGCTTATTTCAACTCGAAATCTTCCAAATGATCTATATTTATTGAAACTTAGGCTTTTAGAGCTTCAGAAATCTTAAACAGAAAACACCCCGCTCGCGCGGGGTGATATTTTTATTTGTTTAGAGATATGGCCATAAATTCATCATAACGAATTACATCAAATTCGTATTTTTCTTGCCATTTTTTGAGTTTTGACTCCTCAATTTCTGGCACGTTTGTACCAGTGTGAAGATAAAATGCAACACACTCTGCAAAAGTGAGACTTAGCATTACCAGGTCGAGTTCTTTTGCTGAAAGATCAACGATGATGTATCTTTTTGATTCATATTTTTCGTTGAACTTGTTAAGTTTGTTTACATTTTCAATTACACCTACACTTCCATCATATTTATAGATATTTTTTAGCTCATTCCACACTTTCATATCGCCACCCACTATGACTGTTCCTAACTTCTTTCTATCCTCAACCAAAGTGAGCAGGTAATTATAGATTGCAGATATAAAAACTGACAGAATGGCAAAAGCCTCAGGTTTTATTGAGGATCGCAAGTTAAACAATTCAGTGCTTACGTATACCTTGGCTGCAAAAGATAACAACACAAAGAACCAAAAAACAAGAAAGTATAAAAACGCCCGATCATTCAGTTTGCCTTTGAATAACATGGCAATAACGATGATTATTGTTGCCATGGCTAAAACATCAGTAATTGAGCCTACAATAGTAAAACCAATTCCAGATAGAAGCCACTGAAAAGTTGACGGCTCAACGAAATTCACTGTCCCGACGAACAAAAGATATAAATAGGTTCCAATGTTTACAAAGAATATCGAAAGCAACAAATCTGTTTTTTTCATTTAGTCTCCATTTAAAAGATCGAATTTGGGATTTTGGATATTATACCATTCCTATGGGATACTTATCCTTCCTGAGGCTAGTTGGGTAATATACGTCCCCTAAGGGTGTGTTTTTTTGGCTTCGGGAATGATAAAATAAGAGCGTGTTTCTTTGGGTCAGTAGC
>CAYTOI010000005.1:0-63365 GCA_964439805.1 uncultured Pseudomonadales bacterium
CGGAAAATATTTTTGGAGACGCACAAGCATTGGGGCTTCGGTACTTTGTCCAAAGGGATTCCAAGATCAAACCACAAGGTGTAGAGGGATATGGCTGGCTCAATACACTATATATAGTGTCACCAAGCTTAGAAAAAATTAAGAGTGACAATCGTTGGGAGTACTATGCGTCCGCACCCTGGAAAGAGCCAAAGATGACAAGCTTTGGTGAGGTGTCTCTCTTTAAGTTTGAGAAATAGCCGCTACTTACACTTCTCGGTTTTGAGAGGTTCAATATCTTTTCCGTTTTTTGTATCTCTAGTAATGAGATAAAATGCTACTTCGTTATTTGGATATTTGATAACATCGATTACTTTTAACCCTTGAGGAACCTTGTCTTTGTCTGGAGATCTGAAGTCCATGGGCAAGTTTTTATCTGAAACCAGATAAAGAGTGTTGGACTTTAGAGAGCTTATCCCCTTGGGATCACAAAAGGTAAAAGGAAAACTTTTTGGTTTTACCTTATCTAAAGAACTTCCTCTTTGGACCACTTCACTAAAATCAGTTCCATAATTTTGAATATCACTAGATTTTACATTTGCCCAAAAAAGATAATAAGGTATAGGCGGATCATTGGTATCTGTCAGCTCAATGTGCTGATAGTCTTTTTCTAGCTTGTTAATTTTTTGCATTGCCTGTTTGAAGCCATATCCGTATTCTCTGGCATTTTCTATAGGAAAATGAAAGAAGTAATTATTTGTATACTGCAAAAAGTTAAAAAACCAAATTAATACTAATAAAGTAAAGGTGATTTTGGTGAATATATTTTTTTGCAAAACCAAAAATATTTGATAGTAACCCAACGAAACCAATACAAGCAACGGTCCTGCGAAACTAATTAAGCGGGAGGCATGCGTACCACCATCTAATGTTAAATTTGAAGGAATTGATCCTAAAAATAATAACAAAACTAGGAATAAAACTTTTTTATTATTTTTATTTAAGTAGATAAAGATAACTGATCCAATTAGGGCAAAAATATCTACTACCAATAACTCACCTGTTTTTTTGGCTGAATGTCGACCGTTGGGATCTCCACTTACAAACAAAAAATCACTAGAAAAATTACTGAAAAAATTATTCTTATACCGATCTATTACACTAATCCCCTTGTTGTGAAATACTTTTGACCAAAAAGTTGGTTGCTGACCCAAAGCAGTATTTTGGTAATTACCAGATACCAATTCCCTACCTCTTAGCACCTCTATGGGTATCATGGGGTCTGAGAAGATAGAAATCTGACTTATTCTAGTTTTATCTTTTGAGCCAATGGTTGTAGCATACAAAAAAGGCATCATTATGACAGATCCAACAATAAACCATGTAAGTGTTTTTTTGAACCCTAACTTAAAAAAATCTTTAGAGAAAAAGATCGGCGTTACAAGCATAAGAACTGGTGCCAAAAAGCTCATGGTGCGATACGTATAAATGGACAAACCGAGTACTATAGCGGACATGTAGATATATTTATCTTTTTTGGATTTTAGCCACTGGTAAAAAAGTATTAAATAAGAAAACACAAACAACAATACATATTCTGCCTCAAAAGCTACTCTACTAAATTGAATTAACCAGGGTGAAAAAGCAAATACAAAACCAGAAATAATTGTAGCTACTGAGGATCGGGTAATCTGAAAAGTAATCACCATTGCCAGCATGACAACCAATACCCCAACAAAAGCAGTTCCAGCTCTAACTTGAAACTCTTCAGAGCTAAAAAACTTTGAGGGAATTATTGAAAGTAAAATGGGGACAGGAGTTTTATCTGTATTAAATGAACGAAAATAAAAAGGTGACACTTCTCCCCTGTAATCTTTACCTGTTTGTTGAAGGGACCTTACCTGTAAAGACAAATCAATTTCGTCGTAATAAAGTGAAGATGGTACCTGGTCTAGCCTTACAAAGCGAATAAAAATTGCGAGAACTATAACAATAAGATGAGGTAAATATTTAAATTTCATATATTTCAAAGACTGTAGACAGATCTGGATTTTTTACTGTTTCAACTAGTTTGTAATTTTTGGGCAATGGTAGAAAATTCTTTTTGTATTTAGTAGGCAAGGCAATATATTTGGGAGCAGAACCTCTGACAACTAACTCCAGATCGGTAGGTGAACTAGGTAGAGAAAAGATTACTTTGGGGAGGGCGAGGTCTAGTCTAGACGATCCTATCTCTACTCTTGTATTTGTATCTTCAAATTTGCAATCATCAAAGGGCAAATTCTGCCAAAAACAAAACAAACTAAAGGGATATTTGTCATCCCAAATTACTAACATTTTGCCAGGCCTTTTGGTTTGGAACTGAGCAAGCTCCTTGAAGCCATACTCAAAACTATCTGCCGCTAAGGCAGGGTAAACATGGAAGTAACCATAAAAATAATAGAAAGCTGAATAAAGAGAAATGATAGAAAGTATCAATAGATACGATATTTTTGTAAACTTGCCTTTCAACAATTCGTAAAACTCGACTATCCCCAGGGCTGCAAAATAGGTAATAAAAGGCATGAGAGTAATAACTCTAAGCAAATACGTGGCACCGTCTTTGGTAATGGCAGCAGCTAGAGGTGAGGCGAGTATCCAAAGGGTAATTAGTAATGAGTGTGTGGTGTGAAGTGTGTAGAACTTGTAAGTGCCAAAGATTATGAATGGCAAAAGAAAAAGGTAGAAGTTTCCCACCATTCCAGTAGAGTGACGTAAAACCTGGTCCCCTTTGAGAAACAAAAAGTCTGGAGAAAAAAATGATAAGTAATTACTAGTAAACTCAGAAGCTACAGAGATTGGAAAGTTAAAAACTAATTTATTTGCCAGTCTCTCTGGATCCATTCCAAAAGAAAAAATAGTTGGAGTACTGAGGCGCGCTAGCCCTCTATATAAGTTACTATCAGCGGTTACGTTTACATCACGCCAAATGGCAAGATCTACGCCTCTACTTTGGCGATTAAAAATCTGGTTCTTTACCAATAGAGCGTATAACAAAATAAGGATAAAGACTGTAATTGCTGAAAATAAATATTTTTTGTTTATAGATTTGTCTTTTATTATGTCAACAGCAGGAACTATCAAAACAAACGGAGACATAACTATTAAGGAAGGATAAAAGTATCCACCAATGGCGTATGGGATAAGAGACACAAGTTTTCCTTGCCAGTTTTTGGCATTTAGGTATAGACCCAAATGTAAAAGTGTCATTATAACCACAATAGGTATGTGAGTGTGTCCAATACGGCTAATGGCATAGTTCCAAGGCAAAATGGCAATGAGAATAGCAAACACCAGAGCTACTCGAAGATAAAGTTTGCTGTCAGACAACTTAGTTAATGTTTTGGCAAAGAAGAATCCAACAACTACAGCTAACGATCCGTAAATAGCTGAAAACAGCCTAGCTCCAAGCGGGTTCACCCCCACTATCCAGGTAGCTGAAAAAGTTCTATACAGTATCTGCCTGGAAATGCTTATATGCTCCTCAAGTAAATAGTTTCTCATGAAGTAGTGACCTGCCTCGTCTGCATAAATTGTAGGATTATCGACTCCTAGTCGATAGACCCGCAAAAAAAGAGCTAAGAAAAAAATAATAGCTAATAGAAAATAAGTGTACTTGGTTTTGGCAGTCATATTAATTATTCAAAAACATGGCCGTGCTAAGTGGCAGTTCTTTTTTGTTTCCTGGTATATTGTTTTTGTTATCCTCATAAAAAACTTCTGCAGTTTTATTTCTGTAATACACCTTAAAAAACTCAGAGCCAGAGAGGGATTGGGAAATTTGCTTGGACTGACCCCAGACCTCACCATTATTTTTGTAGTCGTTTTTAAACTGGAAGAAGAAATTTTCCGGATACTTAGCAGAACGGGCATTAAAATACTCATAAACTTTTTTTGCTATCTCTCCCCTGCTCACGGAATAATGGCGAGTGTAGGTTAAGTAGTTCATGGAAAGGTTTAAGAAAATGAAAAATACAAAAAAACAAAAACTCAAAATATTGAATTTCTTGGGCAATAGCCAGGCAATGATAAGAGAAAATCCGACCAAAGGGAGACCCAGCTCCAAAGTAAATTTGTGAGACGGAAGAAAGAGAACCGGCAAAAGAGTAATTAGAAAAAAGGCTTTAAACTTAAGTAAATTAATCAGCGAAGGCACAAAATTTTTCTCTTGGTAGTGATACAAAAGCTTTTGAAATCCCAAAACCAAAGCAGAAAGTATCGTGATAATTAAAGGAAAAATAATTATTCTCCACCAGTAAACGTAGTCAGTAAAAAATCTGGGGACAATCTTAAGCCCGCTGCCAATATAGTCCACAAGTAGCTCAGGAGCTCCAAAGCTCCAGAGAATGTACCACAATAGAGTGTTTACAGTTTTGGCTGGTGAAAAATTCCAGACATAACTATCGCCTGCAGCGAGGCCAAAGTGAAAGAGGCGAAAATATAAGTAAACCATAGAAATACAGACAAGAGATATTAGATTGACAGAGTTTTTCTTAAGATCTTTGTAGTTAAACATAAATATCAGAAGAGGCAAGACGATAGCGGTCTCCTTGCTAAGCAGAGCCAAGATAAAAAAGAGGACAGAGAGCAAGGGCTTTTTGGCAAAGTTTATTAAAGTAAGCAAAGAAAATACGACAAGAAACAACTCCTGGTAGGCAGAGAGAAAGTAGATTCGAGTGAAATTGCTGACCGATAAGCCATAGATTAATGTAGTGACTAGTGCAGAGTGCCTGGTGTTTAGCACAGAGAGGGCATATTTGTAGACAAGATGTAGAGAGTAGGTAAAGAGTGCAAGGCCAAAAAGATAATAAGGCCAAGCAGTGAGCCCAAAGAGCTTTTGGAATACAAAAAAGAATACCTGGGTTGAAAGGGGTCGATAGAAACTTGCTGTTTGCGCGTTGGCTGTAAAAGAAAAAAAGTTAAAAAACTCTTGCAAGCTAGATATTTGGGAAATGCGTAGGTGGAACCAGTCGTCACCGGAAAAAAAGTTTCCCAGAGCAGGCAAATAAAGAAGGACAGGGAAAAAGTAAAAATATTTTTTTAACCAGTTCACAATTTTATTTTACACTGATTAATTCTTGCCAAAATTGTACTGGAAAGGTAAACAGTTTGTATTACCTTTAGAAAGTGTCTGAACACAGACCGGTCCGGACTTGGTAACTGTGGGGTTAGTACGAACAATAATTTTCTTGTCACTCCAGTGGATAATATAATCGCCTTGCTCAACACCAGCAATTAGGACTTTACCGACAAAAGGTAGACTTTGGAGGTTTGTCCCGTTAATAGTAATATCAACCCAAGCTTCGGATGTTATTGATGGTGAGATACTAAATATTTTTGGATCATTTTGAAACTTGGTAAATCTGCCCACTAGAGAGACCGACAAAACCTGAAAGACAAAAAGTAAAACAATAATAAGCGGCTTGTTTCTCCAAAGAATATGGCGTTTAAAGTAGACAATGGCCAAAAATATAGCGACTAAAGAAAAAATCAAAATACAAAACATGGTTAAGTTTGGAGGTGTTTTGTATTCGGGGTAATAAGACCAAAAAAGTAGATATGATTTGTAAATATTTTCTAGGCTGCTCCAAAATTTTTTTGTAACAATAATACCAATTAATATTGTAATGATTTGTAAAAATGTTTTTAAACCATTATTGGCATTATTTAAACTTACCTTAGAAAGCGCTGGTAATAATTTTTCTAGTGGGAATGTTTTCTGATTCTTTTTGTTAAAATTGTAAAATTTTTGAATTACGGCAACGCACAAAAAGAGATAAGCCCATACTCCAGATTTTTGAGCAAAGCTATGCAGCTCAAAAATTCTAAATATTGGTGTGATTGCTAAAAATAAAATACCTAAAGAGGCTGATATTTGATGTCCAAATTTGTGACGGTAAATGGTAAGGACCCAAAAAAAGATAATGGAAAATGTCAAAACATAACTATTTAAGTGTAAGTAGAAAATATCTAAAACAATTGGTATAAGTGTTGCACTTAGCAAAAAATGAAAGCTAGACCCAAGCGTAATTAAAAAAATAATATACAAAGTAAGTGGTAAAAAGTAGATTAGAACACTGGTTAAATTTTCCTTATCATTTACTACATTTAGCAGTTTTTGCAATACAAAATCGATGGCTTTTTTTCTATCGCTGGTAACTTCTCCTCTGTTAAAAAAAGAGACTACCGTGAATACGGGCTCTGTTCTGTCCAAAAATATCCCCCTCCCCTTAATACCTTTTACAGACTCCAATTCAAAAATATAATTCTTCCCTGATGAGTCTGTGACACCTGGGAAACCAAAAGGGAATAGTTTTCCTGGGAGGAACTGGTCTGTTTTGTATACAGCTTCGTAGTACCATTTTCTTCCACCTTCCTCTTTAAGGCGGAAAATTATTTCATCGTCACTATCTCTATTACCATTGTTAAATCTGACAGAGACGATTCCCATGTTAGGGTACGTAGCGGTAAACCTACCGAACACCTTATCTCCTGCAAGCAGTTCTCCGGAGCGTGTAGAGATTAGATCAACATTGGTTCCATAGGTAAGAAAGTTGAAAAAACCAAAGCCATTATCAAAAAGGTACTTGTAAAACATCACCGAGCCAAGCAAAAAAAGCAACAAAGGAACCAAAAAATAAGCAAATATATTTTTAATTTTTTGTTTCATTATTTTCTGCTTTTGTTATTTTATGTTTTTTTACATCAATAAATATAGAATATCCTGCTAAGGCAAGCAAAGTAGCTCCGGAGATTAATATCCCTATGTAAAATAACCGTTGGGGCCAAAATTCAATAATAATTTCAAAATTGTAGCTACCATCTTGACTCTGATAACACATACTAGCCTGTTGGCATATTTGCTGCGGATCTATATACCAGGAGTTTGCATAGCGATTTACGACTTTGTGGGTATTAGAGTCAATAGGTTTCTTCAACCAGGTTTCATAAAAAATCCCGTTTGTTAAATTGTCATTTTGAATAGTTCCCTGAAAATTTTTTGAAATAAAATCAATGAAGTAGGTTTCTACATAATCAATTTTTTCGGCACCACTTTCCCATTTTTTGTGTACAGACTTCTTGTTTTTTCCATCACCTAGATTTGTAATGTAACCTTTATTAATAAAGCCCTCTACTTCTGCCAGAGTTGCTTGATTTTCGCCATTACCATCTAAAATTTTATACTTATCTAGGCTTAACAACTTACTAATTTTAGGTGTCTGGCTGTATATTACCCAACCTTTATTAAAAGACTCGGAAAACACTAAGGGAAAGTAATTTTTTGCACCATGTATTATTACTCTATATTTGGTAGGATTGATTTTTTTATATTCCAAAATAGGAACATCATTAATCACTCTGGGGCCATCTAAGTCATCAGATGCATAAATTGCTGATCTAATATTGCCACTAACAGTGCTTGTTTGAACAAATAGTGGAACGTAGACATGTGGAAGAAAGTTAACACTAGAGGCTTTGTAAAGCTTCACGTACCCCTCTCCAAACGAGTAGTCGTTAGTTGGAGCCTTGGGATTACCCACTTTACCTATTATTGATTCGTCTACAAAAGTTAGTCCTACATTGTGATATGCCTGATTAAGCAAAACTGTTTTTTCAAAAATGGGGTTTGATTTGTATGTAAATGAGTAAAATGGTGGACCGAAATATCCCCATTTTGTATATATATAAGAAGAATCTGAACCTAGATAGTAGATTTTTGAATCTAGCTTCTGATTATTAATTATTGATGCTACAGAAAAGTACTCTGACGGAACTGTAAAACCATACTTTTTATTATCTTTTGCAAACTGGTTAATTTTGGTACTGTTTTTGTAAAAATCACCAAACAAGATAGGAGAACCTGTTATTAAAGTAGCTATCAATAATAAAATTTGTAATTTTCTTGAGTATTTTTCCCGTTCTTGAATAAGGATAAATAAATATAATGAGTAAAGTGCAGATAAAACAAATACTGCTCCAGCGGTAGTTCTTAAAAAAGCGAGTGGATGAAATTTGTTTACAAAATAAATATATATAAATCCAAAAGGAGGATTCGGTCCTACAGATAAAGCTAAAAAAATAATTATGAGGACTAAAAGCATCAATTTGTGACCGTCCAATTCATGGTTATGATATTTTTTCATAAATAATATATCCATAAAAAACAAAAATATATATAAATAGCTCAAGATAATCATTATTGGGTTTTTCAGATAACGTAGACCTTCCTCTGTGTTAATGCTTATTCCGTTGTGGTGTAAGTTGACCATTTTGTCAACTGTTGCTGTACCAGAGTCCATCAGTTTGCTGGGGTTATCGTCATCTGGATTTACAGATACTCCGTAACTAGTGGGGCTATAGTTTAAGGCAAAACCAGCTAGTGGCAATATTAGATAAGATGAAATAAAAATCGACACGACAAACGCGCCAGCGGTTTTTACCAGAAAGGAAAAATTTATTAACTTTAATAAAAAACTAGTTACAACCAATACCGCAGAAATTATCAATAAATAAAATATATATTTAGGATTTGGTAGATCCAGTGAGGAAAAATAAATGACAATATTAAGCCAAACGAGATTTATAATTTTTATTTCCTTTTTCTTTATAAATCCCAAAATTAAGAATATAAACCATGGAATAAATGTATATATATACAAATAATGCCAGGAATTTAGCAATGCTGGTGAAAGCAAATAAAAAGTGATTGGAATTGTGAAAGAATAATAATCTTTGCCATTAAAATATAGTTTTGCTAACTTATAAATTCCAAGTCCTGCTACAAAATTTAATATAAATAAGATAAGCAATGAAATACTGTAATAACTAAATCCAAAAAACTCAAATATTTTGTAAAAAATGTAAAGTGGATAATAATTGACCGAAAAATACAATCCGTTTTGCACTTCTATCCACTGATACAAATACTTAATGACTGCACTACTGTTAAAGGGAATTATTGTATCTCCTCCGATCATTACTCTCCCCCAAGAAAAGATTGATGGTAAAGCAGAAAGAATAACAATTAATATTAATGGGAAAATTCTAGACGAATCAGATAGTTTATATTGACTTGTTTTTATGTTCATCTTAGGGGAAATGGCTGAGAATTAGGATTTTTTTACCTTTCAGGCGACCGAACTTTTTTAGTATTGCAAGCACGATTGAATATGCTTGTCCATTTTTGTTTAGGATAAAATCAGTTGGTTTTGCGTTTTTGATCTTATGTGTTGAACTTAGTCTAATGTCTTGCATGGGGATGTCTTTAAATTGTAAAAAATATATTTTTATAGTTTTTAAAATAAATGCAGGCATTTTTGAGTAAAAATAGCTTACCAGGTTTCTGAATATGACATTAGTTGCAATTTTATTGTGCTTTATTGGGAAAGTAAAATTTTGGCCATATAACTTATTTATTTTGAATTTTTTACTAATAGCTTTTGTAAACTCAGGCAATGTCCACTCTTTAAAGTGAAATTGATTGAGTGGTTTTTGTAGACCCGGAGAGGTTATGTTTTTATTTGGCATGGAAATAACTGCTATGCCACCAGGCTTTAAAACTCTATAACACTCGTTTAGGAAATCTTTATATCTCGGCAAATGTTCAAATGTTTCGAATGAGACAATAACGTCGAAATATTTATCTGGAAAGGTCATTTTCTGGGCATCCATATTTAAAAAGTGGTTGTTAAAGCTACCATAACGCAAATTGCCATACGCCACCAATTGTTCTGAGATGTCAATATTAAAAACTTCTGATGCATTTTTTAGAAGCACTTCGGAGCCGTACCCAGCACCACAAGCTACATTTAAAACCTTTTTATCTTTGCAAAGATCTTGGACAAAGATGTATCTTGTATAGTGTTCTGAAAGAACTAGTTCGGAGACAGAACCTGGAATAATTCTTTCGCCTGTTTTATATAAAAAGCTGTTACTAAACTTGAGTTTATCCATTTTATTAATACAAAATATTATTGAAAGAGTTTAAACTCTTTTTTTGCAATAGTATTCCAGCTATATTTATTAATTAGTTTGAGTCCTGAGTAATTTACAAAATTTTCGCCATTTAATATTTCAACCACTTTTTTTGCAACAGAATTATAATCCCCTTGATTAAATAAATTTAGTTCTTTGTTTTTGTACATATTGTATGCGTCTAGTTTATAAACTAACGTAATTTTGCCTGAGCAAATTGCCTCCATGGGGGCTACTGGAACGCTTTCTGTCTGACTTAAAAATAAAAAAACCTTGCAAGATTTTATTATGTCATATTTCACCTGACCTGTTTTAAAACCCAGCAATATAATATTTTTTTGTAAATTTAGCATCTTGATCTTCTTCGTGAAATTATCTTCTGTATTATCATCACCTCGCCCCATAAGAGCCAGTTTAAATTTTGGCAATTTCTTTTTTACTATGCTAGCAACCTTTAACAAATCATATATTCCTTTTGCTTCATTAATTCTGCCTATAAATAGGGCGTCATAGCTATGCTTTTTACTTTTTTTTGCTTTTAAAATTAGGTCCTTTTCTATACCGTTACCTGTAATGATAATTTTATGAGCGGCAAATCCTTTGCTTATCAAATAATCCTTTAATTCTGGTTTTACGACAAAAATTGTGTCGGCCGATCTTAACAAAAGAAGACTAATCTTAAAAAAAATCCAAGCCAAAATTCTTACCATTAGATTTCCCGAAATTATCTTGCCATTAGCAAATAAAGGCACTGTGTTATCAAATACTGTCAGCCACTTACTTGCTTTTTTGATTTTCTTTAATATATAAGGAAGAAGAATTAAATCTAATACAGACGAAACAGAATACACGATACTCACTCTGGGTATTATTTTTATATTTTGCAAAGCTTTTATATTTCTGGAAAGAGCACTAGTTAAAAAGAAAAGGCCTCCCCTTAAAGGTTTTGTATTTGTCAAACATATTGAATTTAGGTTAGCTATACTGTTTTGCAGTCTTAAAACAAGATCCTTACTTCCATACACTATAATTTTGGTTTTTTTTGATTGCCAGTAGATGATTTTATTGATAAGAGGCGTGAGGTTGGCATCGTCTAGAGTGATCCCATTGATTAAGACCTTTATTTTTTTTGACATAAGTATATCAAGTTGTATCCAAGTAGAGTTCCAAGGAAGGGAAATATTTTTATTAAGAATCCAAAATGATTTGAACTATATCTTTCGGACAATATTTTTAAGCCGGAATTTTGCAATAATTTTTTGGCTGTTTCTGAAGTATACAAATGTAAGTGTGTTTTATCCAAAATACCAGACTTTGTGTATACAAAACTACCAAAAAGTAAATTAATTCTAATGACGAAGTTGGCAACATTAGGCAGGCTTACAATGATTCTGCCATTTTTCTTTAGGTTATTATCTACAAAGTAAGTCAAAACTTTTTTAGGAAAAAGAAGATGCTCCAGAATGTCACCAAAAACGATTATGTTATATCTATGATTTAATTTTATTTTTTTAAAATTGTTAAGATCTCCAACCCTTACATCTATAAACCCATTTTTTAAAGCTAGTTTGGCTGAGTGGGGCGAGTATTCAATGCCGCTAAATACACCATCTGGAAATACTTTTTTTAAATATCCGTCATTACATCCAATGTCTAAAATAGTTTCTCTTGGCTTAAGAAAAGAGGCTATTATACGATGGGTTCCATGAACTGAAAGATTGAGCTGATAACTATTTGTCTTCATATTTTTATTTTGGGGATTCCAATTAACTTTAGTACTTCAAACTTAGTGATTTTTTTGGCCAACAATGGCCAAATACTTGGTTTTATTTTTTTTACTTGTATCATTTTCCTTTCGACTATTGTTTCAGATATGTGGCTAAAATTCCAGCCAATGGCCATATATAAATTTCTTGCAGCTGTAAATTGACCAGTACAAATGTATAGGAATGACTCACCAACTATTAAGAAAAACATTAAGGGAATGGCTATGGCTAAATGGGCAACAGTAGCGTTCTTCAGCATCATCCTAATAGTATTTTTCTCTGTCTCATATCTTCTAAAAAGAGGCACTATATGCTTTTCGTCACCTGCATTGGTTGGGAGTGATGATCCACCTCCAAAATGATTAATTGAGGCTGTGTTAATCATTTTAATTTTATATCCGTAAAGCCAAGCTCGCCAGCACAAATCTAAGTCTTCACTATACATAAAAAAGCTTGAATCAAATCCCCCTAGTGTCTCAAAAACCTTTTTTTTAATTATTAATCCGCAACCCTCAATCATAGTAGTTTTTTTACCCCAAGACAGAGACCCCACAATATCCAAGGTTAACTTTCTACCTTGATAAAAATCAACGTTTGAGAAATTCAGTAACTTTGGACTGGCAAGGTCTAGATTGTTTAAGCGTACTTGCCTTTCAACCTCTCTAAGACAGTTAGGTTGAAGCAAAGTGTCGTTATTTAGAAAAAAAAGAAGTTCATTAGTTGCTTTTTTGGCTCCCAAATTATTTCCTCGTCCGAATCCAAGATTTGTCTTACTTTTAATGACTTTCGCTTCTGGGTACTCTCTAGCAACTATTTTCACTGAATCATCAGTGCTGTTGTTGTCTACTAAAATAACTTCTAAATTTTTTATTTTTTGATTTCTAATTGACCTAAGACAATCCCCTAGCCATTTTTGTCCGTTAAAATTTACAATAACAATACTGATTGCCATATACTTTTCTGTTTTATGACTAAATATATCACGCTTGGGGTAGAATAGTGGAAGCTATGAACAAGTTTGACACTGTATTTGTTGTAACCCATATTGCTTACCGAAAAGATCTGCCGATTATGCCCATAGAGGGTCCGTACAGTTCAATAATTAAATCCTTAGGAAAAATTGTAAAAAATGTTGTTCTGTTTGGTATACCGCTAAATGGTTTTGAAAATGAAGTTATATGGGGAGAGCTAGGAAAGACAAAGAACATTTACCTGCCAAAAATTCTAGGAAAAATTAACCCCATAAAGTTTCTAGTTGACATCATTTTAATAGTCTTTGCACTTCTGGCGTGGATATTTAAAACAAGGAGTCAAAAAAGACTGGTTATAGGCATAGACCCTCTTTCCTGTCTTCCACTTTTGCTTTTTAAAAATATTTTTGGATATACTCTGGTTTTTCATTGCGTTGACTTTAACAAAAATAGATTTAGCAACAAAATACTCCAACAGTTATATGAATTAGCAGACGAATTCGCTTCGAAATATTCTGATCAAACGTGGGTTATCTGTGATGCGCTTAAAAAATATAAAAAAAATAAATATGGACTTATAGCGCAATACCTACCCAATTCGGTGGTTTTTGACCCAAATATTTTTAAGAATGGCAAAGATTACAGAACAGGTAACAAGATGGTTTGGACTGGTAGTCTGATGACCGCTAGACAGTTTGATATCTTATTTGGAGTATTCTCATTAATTCAACATGAAATAAGGGGTATAAATTTTGTTATTGCCCCCACGCGTGAACACGGCAAATTTGACGAATATGTTAAAAAATATAAAATTAAAAACGCAAAAGTAATTCGATTAAATGGGCGATATGAATTTCAAAAAATTGCCGCGAAGTGCGATGTAGGAATTGCGCTTTACGATGAACAATTTGGATCTACAGAATTTATTGAACCAATGAAGATATGGGATTTTTTACTTTGTGGATTGCCATTTATTGTGTCTTGCGAGCCGTCTGTTTCTAGACCAGTTATTAAGAGTGGAGTTGCCTACTTTATGGATCCTAAAAACACTGTCTTCGATATTGAAAAACTAAGATCATTTTTGGACAAAAAGAACTTGGCCAGGAAAAACCAAAAATGTTTAGACTTGGCAAAACGGTTTGATATTGATAGGCAGATAAAAATAAGACTACAAATGTTATTATCAGATATTAATAAGGCAACAAAATGAAAACAAAATTTTCCAAAAAACAGGCTATTTATTGGGATAGTTACACAAAAAATATTGAAAGATTGGATTTAACCGATTTACCTTTGGCAGAAAAATTGGAGTTTTCTTTTTTTGAGAATTTATTGGGAAATTTTAAGGGCAAAAATATACTTGATTTAGGTTGTGGAACGGGAAAGCTTGGTCTAAAACTGGCTAAAAATGCAAAATCTGTTGTTGGGATTGATATCTCTAAACACTCTATTGAGATAGCTAACAAGACAGCAAGAGAATATAAAATAAAAAACTTTAAAGGTGTTGTAGGAGATTTCAAGAAGAAGGGCTACAAAGAATGTTTCGATTTTGTCTTAGCGGTTAATTTAATTCACCATACCGATAATTTGGATGAGATTTTGAAGCACGTCAGAGCATCACTAAAAAAAGATGGAAAGTTAGTAATTTTTGAAATGAATCCACTAAATTTACTTTTTATACCCTTTTTAACATTAATTGGCCAAATTAAAAGTCATTTAACTTACGAATATCTACGTAGTAATATTTTTTCGCTAAAGATGATTTTGAATAGAAATGGTTACCGTTTGGATAGGCAAAAAAGATGGGGATGGCTTCCGACGGCTCTATATAACAAGTCGCTTTTCTTTAAAAGCTTAAATGAGATCCTAAACAAAGTACCACTAGTAAACCAATTTACCGCATTTAACGTTTTGATCTATTCTAAGATTAATTTAAAGAAGACACGTCGCTTATAGTAACAGGCGAAACATACAAAGTATCAAATTTACTTGTATTTGAAATATTTAAAGTTGAGTTTTTGGGCTGGTAATATAAGTCTCCAGCACATCTACTGCTATTGACACCAGGATCAACACTAAACAGGAGATATTCGTCTTCAAATTCAAGTCTAAGTGGTTTTTTTTGGTCATAGTTACATCCAATAATTAACCACACTCCTTGATTTAAACTTAGTTGATTATTTCTATCGAGGAAGATTTTTTTAAAATTGATGCTTGCTGATATATTTTTTAATTTAAGAGCATCGTACAGGTTCTTACCTTTATAAATAGTGTATCTGGAGGTAATATGCTCGCCTTTGGTGTTTGATTGTTCAAAAATTTTATACCAAACATCAAAACCATTTTTGGTACCGTGACCTTTTGAAACTATAAAGTTTAGTTGTTGATGGCTGGCAAAAAACTCATCAATTTTTTGCAGCTTTTCTTGCTGAAGGTGGAATATTTCAGTTGGACTGGTACCGTATTTTTGATAGATAAAGAGATTGTTAACGCTTTTTGCATAGAGTTCTTGCTCTACTAATCCCATTCCTGAAATGTAGCCACTTGAGTCGAAAAGGCGAGGAGAAAATAATGGTTGAAAACCATATGAAGGAATTAGAAAGACCCAATCTTCGTTGCTGATTGCTGCAAGATTGGTTACCGGTTTCCTTCTGAGATTTGTTAACATTTCAGAGCTTTGCCAGTCTATTACTCCCCTATCAATTAACCTAAAGTGGACCTCGTAAAAAAAACCAGCCATAGAAGGAATAAGACTTAGTAGCAGTAAAACAAAAACTGACCTTTTCCAAATGGATACTGTGAAATTGCTAAGGGAATAGGCCATCAAAAATGGTAAGGCCATTTGTGAAGGCAGAATTGACCTCATTGAGTAATCGTTGAAACCTGCGGACTTAACAAACAAGCCAATTATTATGGGTAGCAATATCGCCAATGCTATGTAAATTGCTTTTTTATGATTGGATTTTGGTTGAACAGCTATAAAAATTGGGATTGCTGCGATAATCAATCCGTACTCAGTAAAAAAAGTTAAGCAAATATTTATCCATTTTGGAGCAAAAGGTAAATATAAAAACGGTGTCATGTAAAAGCCAAAGGATAACAGCGAACCTCTTCCGGATAGCTCAATGAGATATGGATACAATAGACAAACCACAAAAATTCCGCTTATTAGTAAAGAAAGACGATTTTTTTTAAAGAAAATAAAGGCTAAACCCAACCAAATAACTAGTGCTATAGATACAAATGTACTAGAGATAAAACAAAACCAAACAGCAAAAGTTAACCAAAAAAAGGAAACCTTTTTGTCTTTAATAATAATCAGACCTGTAACAAGTGCGACAATTCCTGGTAGAGTATGCTGAGGAACCCAGAGCAGTGCTGTGTAAAGATTATTCACAAGGAAGTTGGATAAGTTTAGTACCTGAGACCAAAACTCAATATGGTTGGCTGTCAAAGCACCTGTTTTGGCCTGGATTAAGGTAGGGACAATATCTAGACCCGTACCAAATACAAAAAGTACAAAGCTAAGCAATCTCTGATACCAAGTAGTAAATAAACCCATGGCAATTTGAATTACTACATAAAGAACAATAAAGGTAGTTGTAAGTATATAAAAGAAAAAAACTCTGGCGAGATTTAAATTAAAGGCGTTTGAAATTGCAGCTGGGATCAAATAATAGCCGTAGTAGTAAGAAAGATTTGCTGAGGGGAAAAAAGGGTGATGGGCTGGCAAGCCACCGGTTTTTATTGCAGACAAAACATAAAGGTGTTTGTAATAGTCTCCAAGCGCTGTCAATCCAAATACAGTATGTCCGTCGACCGCAACTTGTTTAATAAGTGGTGACAACACAAACCCGAAGACAAAGATTATAAAAATTGCAGGGACAACTAGGCAAATACTTTTCCAGTCAAATAAAATAGCAAATATTTTTTTGTAGCTTAGTCTTTCACAGTAAATAACTATTGATGTAGAAAAAAGTCCCAAAAGCATTGAAATTTCGTATGCTAGCCTTATTGGAGTAATTAAGTAGAGACACGCGTAAATAACGAATGTAAAAATTAAAAATGGAAATAGTACTAGACGAATTAATTTTAAATTATCAGCCATTTACTTATCTTTGTAATTTTTTTTGTACCAGTTAATTGTTTTTTGCAGACCGGACTCTAGCTCTACCAATGGAAAATTAACAAGACTGTCTTGGACAGAAGTATCCAATACACGATTTTGGACGCCAATTGCTTTGGATAGGCTTAAAACTATTTTTGATTGACTACTGAGCATGCGATTGATTTGCTTTACCAAATCGAGAATAGAAGCTGAGTTGTGAGTGGCCAAGTTTAAAGGACCTGTGTATTTTTTTTCAACAGACGTTAAGATGATCCTTACTACATCTTCAACATATATAAATTGCCTGGTTTGGGATCCATCACCCCATATTTCAATATCTTCGTTGTTTATTAATTTTTTTATGAAACTAGGAATGGCACGGCTAGAAGTCTCGTCAAAATGATCTTGAGGACCATAGATGTTGGTGGGTCTTGGTAAGTAAATTCTTAAATTAAATTCCTTTGCAAAGAGGTTAGCCAAAATTTCTCCAAATCTTTTTGATAAAACATAGCCATTTGTGCTATGGCTGCTGTACTTTTGATAATCGTCGTCTTCTTTGGTTGGACTGGGAGCTAAGGCAGAATAGATTTCAGCTGTACTTACCAACACAACATCTTTGACGTCATTCTTTTTTGCAGCGTTTAGAATATTGGAGATTATTCTAATGTTTGCATCCATAATTTTGGCTGCATTACGAATTTTGTATTCTGTGTTACCGTCTAAAGCTGCACAATTTATAACAATATTTGCCTTTTTTAAAGCCCTAATCGCCTGTATTGGCTTAAGCAAATTGTATTTGTTTTTAGTAACAGATCTGACCAATGCCCCTCTTTTTTTTAACTCTGAAACAAAATGTTTACCCAAAAACCCATTTGCACCAGTTACTGCTACTATTTTTCCAGTCCAAAATGTTTTATTTTTTAATTTCATTATTGTTTCCAGTGTCGTCTACTAGATTCAGATGGGGCAATTTTACCTCTAACCCAGCCATAAATATATATAAATAAAGTAGAGTAGCAAATAATAGGATGAAAAAGCCAGGCAGAATCGGGTTTTCTAATGTAGCCTATGATGGTTTGGTAAATTATCGGAATTATTAAAACACAAGAAAAAACAAATTTAATTATTTGAGGAAGGAAAGAACCCTCCCAATCAACGTCCCTATTTTTATTGGCTTTATGGAAAGACATGTCGTTTATTCGTCGAAGCTGTTTTTTGAAAAATTTGTTTAAATCATTTTCTACAAAAGTGTGGACAATACTAGTCTTTACTTTTGCTATTTTTACTGACCCTTGGGATCTAATTAGCTTTAAGACGATGTCAATATCAAAGAGATAATCTGAGTTTTTTATTGCTTCTTTTAAATATTTTGAGCGAAAAATGGTTCCATTTGCGCCAATTGTGGGAACTGGTTCTTGGTTTAAATTGATTTTTAAATACCTTTCTTTATCTTCTGTAGGGAAGTTTAGGTCGGTCCAGCGATTTGTAATATATGAGTATCTGTCGTAGTTGCCGATAAAAAGACAGAGTGGGTCGTTCATCCCTAGCAGAGCGAAATATCTAGATAGTGCAGGATCTGATTTTCTGTATGTGTACCTTATTGGTTCCGAGAGAATCATCCCTTTGTCTATAAAAGGTTCTACCATGTCAGAGAGCCAATGTTTATTGGGAAGAATATTGTCTGAGTCCACAAGAGCAATGAGCTCTCCCGCAGCGACTTTTACTCCACAAGCTTTCCCCGACTCGCCTGTTTTTAATTTGTTAATTACTACTTTTGTTTTGTATTTTTTGCTTATGGAAATGGTTTTGTCAATTGAGCCACCATCGGCAATAATAATCTCAATTTTTGACTTTGGGTATTTTTGAATTGAGATTGATTTGAGACATTTTTCCAGGACAGACTCCGAGTTTAAAGTTGGGATAACTATAGAGATACTGGGCACCATGGCTATAGTTTACCAGGTAATAAAAAAGAGCCCGCTATTGCGGGCTCCTGGTTTGAGTTTTTATAAAGGAGAGTTAATTTGGCTTGTATTCGTAAAAGTCTTTCATAGACATTGGGCGTCTTCTTGAACTGCTACTTGGGCAGCTTTTTTGTTCAGGAAATAGCGAGAGATCTCTTCAGGGGCTAGTTGGATCAGGAGGTCTAAGGTATTAAAGAGACAGAACGCCTCTTTGTTGCCTTCTGTCCAAAAAATCTTTACATATTTAAGCCCTTCATTTTCAAGCTTTTCACCTTCAGGCTCTTTGTCTTCGTGAGTAATGATGATGGGTTTAATTCTGGCTGGAATTTCTACTTTTTTGACCCGGACAATGTAGTTAAGAATTTCAATTGTTTCCAATGGTGAAAGACAAAGAATTCCTCTGCCGCCATTGGTGTGGTGGCGGTTGGAGCCGTCGGGAAATGGGATTTGAGAAAAAAGAGAGATCTTGGGACCCATCTCGGTATACTCAATTTTTACATGGCCTAAATAATCTGTAGTCGGGATGTTCAAATAAGCTAAATTGTTCAAAATTGCCTCCGTTAAATTTTTAATCGTGCTATGGGGTATATTTTAGCACAGAAAAGGCAAGTCTAGGCGTTTTCGCCGTGCTGGCCTAGCTGTTTGGGAGAGAAGTCCATCATGTGGCCAAGGAATCTCCAACCTGCCATAAAGAGGAATTTGATGTCGTCTATACTCCTTATCTCCTTTATCTTCCTAATTATGAATTTTGGACCCAGAAAGGATTTGTACAAGTCTTGAGTGAGCTCTAGGACCTGCTTTTCTGTCAACGAGCTTTTCATGACTGGTTTGCGCATGTCGTAGTCATCGTAATCCTCTGAGAGTAGCCAGCCTTTTTCTTTGCATTCTTTCCAGAGTGGAGTTCCTGGGTAAGGAATAACCACTGTGGCCTGGAGAGTGTCAACATAACCTTTTTTAAAGCAGTTTTTTGCGAGGTTTACTGTATTTCTGGCATCTTCGTAGGTTTCCCATGGGTAGCCCATCATAATAGTAAGGTGAGGATCAAGGCCTCCTTTTTTAGCCATTCTGACACCTTCTTCAATTTGTTCTACCTTTAAGCCTTTATCTAGGTGATCCAAGGTGTATTGATTGGCTGACTCCATGCCGTAGAGAATAAAGCGGAAGTTGGCTTTGCCCATGAGATTATATTGATCTTGCTTGAGAGCATTAAGACGCATGTTGCAACCAAAGACGACTTTTTTACTGTACCCTGATTCAATCATCATGTTACAAAAATCAGTAAGAGGTTTGCCGATCATAAAAGTACCCGCATCATCGAAGATTTCTTTGACATGATACTTGTCTACAACGTGTTTTACTTCATCAAATAATCTCTGTGGTGAAAATCTTCTGTATGAACCTATAGGGTTAATGGTATGGTCCCAAACGCAGAAAGTGCATCTGTTCCACCAGCAGTCTCTACCAGAATACATATATGTTGCTGGAGTGTATTTGTAGTTGCCGTTGTAGACGCTGTAGAGTTCCCACCTTGTAAGTTCTCTATCGACAAAAGGAAGATCGTTAAGGTTGTGAGCTATACTGGGCTTGCCTGAATTGCAAAGTTTTAATTTATTTTTGACTGTTACTGTTTCTGCGGGCTTGTCTGCAATTCTTTTGTCGCCTTGTTTCCACCAGATGCCGCCTTCGAGTTTTTCGCCTTTGGTTAAATGATTCAAAAGATTTACTATGACAAAGTCATAATCCCCTCCGGTAATGAGAAAATCTACTTTTGAGTTCTCAAACATTTCTGAGGGCATAAAAGTGACATGGTCTCCTACCCAAACAGTGATTAATTTAGGAAGTTCTTTTTTTAGTTTGTTTATTAGTTTCCAGTGTTTTTTTACTATTGGAGACTTGGTCTCTACCATTAGAACGTCTGGCTTGAACTTTTTGAACTCTGCTAGCCACTCATCAAAAGTTTGCTCCTCTGCTATTCCGTCCATCCACTTTACTGAGTAGCCATTTGCTTGGGCGTTTGAGGCTGCATAAGCAGGGACCATGGGGTAGATGTAGGTTTTGGCGTTGAAGTATTGGAACTGTCTGTTTTGGGAAAGGAGCATGACGCCTTTATCAGAAGGCATTGGGGGGTAGCCGACAACTAGGCGGAGGGCATTAGATTTCAGATCTCGGTTAACAGATCTCAGTTTTTTCTTTTTGTTTTTAATCATTTAAGGTATTTATTTGATGGATTCCTGCCTTCGCAGGAATGACGGGAAATGTATTAATAAAAATTATGGAAAGATTTGATCGCCTGCTTGGTTTTTGATAGCTATAGCAAGTATTGGGCAACAGCGGGCTGCTTCGAGAACCATATCTAAGGTATCACCATCCGGATTGCTTATTATCGCTTTACCATCTTCGGCGCGGATTTCAAAAACTCCTGGGGCAGCTATGGCACAAGGTCCGGCTGCAATACATTTATTTAGATCCACAATTATGGTGTGGCCGTCGGATCTTTTGCCGGTGGAAAAGTTTTCGTCGGTAGTTACATTTTGGTTCATTGTTTTAGTTTATCAGTAAATAATAATCCTTGTAAAAAGCGAACTCCATACCAGAGATGTGTAACAAAGATGACGGGAACAGACAAAAGAGATTGAGTCATTTTTTTTGAAAAGGTAAGAATCCAGATGGAGTTGAGGAAGAGGAGAATAAAATAAACAGCTAGAGGGCTGAAAATTACAATCTTAATGGCGGGGATTGCTTCAGTTCCACTAATGCGGAAATTCGCAATGACGAGCGAAACCAACAAAGCCATATATATCAAGAAAAATGATGGGAGAAAGTAGATAAGTCTGTGAGAGGTTTTTGGTAGGACTTTTGCAAAAAAACCTCTGTGTAACCCAAAGTTTCCGTTTTGCCGCAGATGTGGCCTGAGGACTGGACGTCGGTGGTGGTAGACCAACACTTTGGGATCATAAATTATTTTTTGGTTTGTTTTGCTTACCAAATCCAAACAGAGTTTGGTGTCTTCCCCAGGCCAATAATTTGAGTCATACCCACCTACTTCCAAAAACTCTTTTCTTCGTACAGCCAAATTCATTGAAGGATAATCTTCAACAAATCTTTTTTTTCTAGGTAAAAATCTATAAAGATATGTCCCCGAACCAAAAGGGGAAGCTGAAGCCCAACCACTTGCTTCTTCTATTATTGAAACATTTGGAGGGGTGACTCCTGGACCACCAACTCCCACAATATTTTTACCTTCAAAATTTTTAACTATGTTTTTCAGCCAATCTTTGTGAGGATAGGCATCATCATCGATAAACGCAAGGACCTCCCCTTTTGCCATTTTGGCACCATCGTCTCTTTTTTCGGCTGGGCCAACATACTTTCCGTAGTGTTTTTTGCTGAGCTTAGGGTAACTTAAATTATTTTTGTAATCAGTTATCAAAATTATTTCGTAGTTTTTGAAACTTTGCTTTTGAATTGCATCGAGACACTCTACCAAATATGGGTTATTTTCTTTGTAGTCGATGATGATGATGGAGACTGTGGGGTGTGATTGGCGTTTGGTGCGAGGTTCTAAGTTCATGGAAGTTATTTATAGCGTGGTTTGAGATTAGGGTCACCCTGCCAGCGGTCTTTGTAGTCATTGTCGTAGTAATGGAGAACGTAAATGCGATAAAGAATGGCGAGGTAGTCTTTGGCGAAATTTTCTACCGCTTTTACCCCTACATTACTAGAGAAGTTGTGAACTATCTCTACTGGTGACTCATAAATTCTGGTGTACCCAAGCCTGTTAGCAACAGCCAACATCTCCAAGTCAAAAGCCCAGCGCTTCACCATAAGCCGCGGTAATATTTTTACAAGAACTTCTCGTCGAAAAACCTTAAGCCCTGTCTGAGTATCAGAAACGTTTAGACCAAAAAAGAATCTAGTCATTCTTTGTACTATATATGAGAGAATTTTTCGCTGCCAGGGATAGTCTACCCTGCTAGCATGATGTCTTTTGCTTCCCACAATAATATCTGCCTTGTACCACTTCATGTGCTCCAAGGCGAGCCCGAGTCCACTAGCATGCAAATCTCCACCTGCGTCGATAAAAGCAATTATTCCGCCCTTTGCTCTGGCCATGCCGTAACGTATAGCGTAACCCTTGCCTTTGTTGTGTTTATAAAAACAGATTTTTATATTGTTTGCCTTGGTTTTTTTGGCCCTAAAATAAGTTTTGTCCTTTTTGTCTATCAGCCCATCCACTACACAAATCACTTCCCAAGGTCTATTGAGAGCGTTTAAATAATTTACCAAGACACTTATATCGCTATGAATAGATTTGCAGTTGAAAGCAGGAACAATGACCGAAAGCAGTCTTTGGTCGTGTTTAGGTCTCATGGGTGAATTTTAACCTACTCTTAAAGGGATACAAGAGGAAAACCACCAATGAGAGGAATAAGCCTAAATAGATGAATAGATTTATGGTCACTAAAGTTGCAATCGTGTTACCAAATTTATACAAGACAAATGGCTGAACCACTGCTGCCGCCAAAAGCAAGTAATTGGCATTTTCTCTATTTGTAGCCATTAAGAATGATAATAGATACTGAGAAAGTGCAAACAAAACCATAGAGTAAGCAAACAAAGGTAATAAGGGACTAATTTCCAAATACTGAGATCCTGAAAGAAGAGAAATAATTGTTTTTGGAATAAGAGTAAAGACTAGTGAGCCCAAAAATCCAAGAACAGTTATTCCCATGCCAAGCTTAAAAAATATTGAACGAGAACTGATTTTTTTGGCGAAGCGTATAGAAACGGTGGGAAGAACTAAACTAATAATTGGGGTGAGACCAAAGAGAATCATACGGCCTAAGATGGACAATGAGGAATACAGACCCGAAATGTGAGTGTCAAAAACAATTCTTACCACCAGAATGTCGACAGACATAAGTGTCATTGTGCCAAGACTATATATAAAGGAGAAAAACGTAAAATTTTTGAGAGAGAACTTTTCCTTACCTGTAGGAATTTCCTTTGGATATATAGAGTCTTTGATGTAGTAAAGCGTAATAATTGTAATGGCTAAACCTGTGATTATTTGGCCGAGCACCGCTCCGGAAGCACCCAGCCCCATCTTTATGAAGATTACTGAAATCCCAATGGTAAAAACAACACTGACAAAACCAAGAACGGTTTGCACCAAAAACTTTTGAAAGCCAGCCAAGAAAGAACTAACTATAGTTTGGAACAGAGAAATAAAGGTGCTAATGCCTAGAACAATAAAGGCCAAAGGGTGCGCCTTGAAGAGCGAGGCTAGCGGCGTGCTAAAAATAATCAGTATCATTCCAACAATTAAGCCGAGCGGTGCAGTCTTATTTAATAAATAGTAAAAAAAGATGTTAATTGAACGCTCGTCTCCCTTACCCTTAAAATCAGCAATAAACTTGGTAACTAAACTACCAATGGTTCCCGTAGGGATGGCCAAAATATACATTAGAGAAAGATAAGAGAGAAACTCGCCATACTCTGGAGGAGTAAGCAAGCGGAGAAGAACAAGGTGAAACAGATAACGAAAGAAATTAAGGGTAAAGTTGCCTATATAATACAAAAGACTTTCTCTAAACTTGGCCGTGTTAAGCTTTTGAAGTTTTTTGTACATGTTAGCCGACGAAGATGCCGCGAACGAAGAAGCTTAAGTTTATAAAAAGCAAGAAGTAAGAAGTGAGGTAATATAGCTTTTGGAAATAGGGATGCTGGCGCTCTAGCCAATCACCCAAGAAAAAGAAGATGGGGAAAACTACCAATAAGTATCTGGGCATACTGACAAAGTCACCTGAAAGAGTGGGGACAAAAAAGGCGAGAAAGAAATAGACCCAATATGAAGGGCGAAGTTTTTTGTAGGTAATAAACAAGAGATAAATGGCAAATAAACTAATAATGCTTTCGGTCAAAACTATCATAAAAAGAGCCGTGTCGTGATCCATAAGAAGTAACATTTTCAGATAGCGGAAGATTACTTGATGTAGAAAAATAAATTTGTTTGGTAAAGAGTCATAAAATCTTTGAAGATTACTATCATTTATCTGCAAAAAATTTAAATAATAAAATGCGCCAACAGGTGGAAGCAAAAGGTAAAGGGTGTTGAGACTAAAGAAGTTTTTTAGATTTTCTTTGTTTTCTTGGTAGAACTCTACTAGCAATACTACCCAGAGAATTAAACCTGCTAGCCGAGTATAACTAGCGAGTGCAGCAGCCAAACCAGAGAATAAATATTGTTTTTTGCGAGACAGAAAAACTGAAGTAAGACAGAGAAATAGAAATAGGGACTCTGAATAAGACGACACCAGATAAAAGGAGGCAGGAAAACAGAGAAGTAAAACCACAGCTCTTTTGACTGAGTCTTTTGGATAGTCTAACAAAGCTAGTTTTTGGAAGAGATACAAGCTAGCAAAAGCAAAAAGGTGGGATAGAAAAAGGCTAGAACCTAAGTAACCAATAGCTGGCGCAAAGAATTTTATGAGCGTAGGGTAAAGAGGAAAAAGTAGGTAACTGTAATATGTATTGGGAGTTCCGTAGCCCTCCTTGGCGATATCTATAAACTTGATTCCATCAAAATTACTAAAGACACTGAAGCTCTTGGCCAAAGGTACTGAAAACAAAACAACTAAAAGTAGCAACACTCTCCAATTAATAAAACTAATTAAGAGAGAATTAAGAGTTTTTTTCATTAATTTTTTTGTAAACCTCGTAAGTCAACTCAGCGGTTTTTTTCCAGGTAAAGAATTTACTTCTTTGCTTATTTATTTCAATATATTTTTCTTTGGCTGATCCTTTTAGAGCTATCACTTTTTTAATTGCCTTCTCCATAGACTTTAAACTTCGAGGGTTAAAAACAATAGTTTCTGGATGGTAAACTTCTGGAAGACTAGATGTTTTTGAACTGGCAATGGGGCAGCCTGTGGTCATAGCTTCTAGAAGAGGTATACCAAAGCCCTCGTAGAATGAAGCCTGAACATAGGCGGTGGCTAGCCTGAGCATAATATTTAAATCTTCATTGGGAACTTTAGGTCGCAGGATGTGCTGATAGACCTCTAGCCTCACCATGTCTATTAGCTCTGGTGGCACCGGCTTAATTATTTGCTGGTTCATTCCCCCACCAACAATAACCAAGGGGATATTCAATCTTTCGGTAACTTCTGCCAAACTAGGAAGATTTTTATTTGGATTTGGTCCTCCAGCGACAGTTAAGATAAACTTGTCTGGTAAATTGTATTTTTTCTTGATGTCAGACTTTTGCTTTTCTGTGACATTTGATTTGTATAGCTCATTGACCGCCAACGGAGTGACAAAAATTTTCTCTTCTGGAAACCAAAGATATTTTTGGATGTCTTTTTTGGAATTTTCGGAATCGGTAATAACTGCCGAAACTTTTTTGAGACTGAGCCATTGTCGAAGTAAACCAAAACTAGTGAGAATTCCCTTTGGGTACCTATCGGCCATTACCAGTGGAGTGACGTCGTGAATGGTAACTATGGTTTTGCTATTTGGAACTACCTTGAGAGTAGGGTAAAAAAGATCGAAGTAGGGATAGTGGACTATATCTGCATTTTTTGAAACTAGAGAAAGTCCTTTGATTTTTTTGAGACTAGAAATCAGGTTTTCGGCATACACACCAATTCCCCTTCCGGTGGAGTGATTGTCTTGAATAAACTGAACTTTGAGAGGGTTTGCCATTCTTTGAAATTATATCTCTTTTTACTACTTGAGAGCGAGGTCTTCCTTTTTGAGATTTTCCCAGAGTTTCATATAGGCAAAGGCGAAATGAAGACCTGAGTACAGAGAAAAGACAAAACCTGCGAATCCGTCCAGAAAGCCACGATAGCGGAAATATAATCGACAAAAAGTGGAGAGGGGCAAAAAGACCAGATACTTAAAAGAATTTAGAAAATTTATATTTACTCTATTGTATTGTAACTCTTTGGCGGTAAGGCTGGAGTAACGATCTTCTCTTAGCAAGTACCTGGCAAAATTGGGTGAGGCGAAGTGCTCTAGGTCTTCTCTTAACCAACCAGTGACTCCCTTTACTTCCATTTGCTCGTGAACACTAATGCAAGGCAGAAAAGCTTTGCCGTTTTTGAAAAGTCTTATTACTGGGTCTGGGTACTGACCAGTGTGCTTGAGGTATCTACCTAGGAAATAATTTTTTCTGGGTAGCCAATAGGCTTCGGCGGAACTGCTAAGTTTTTTTGGTTCGGGAAATATTTTTATTATTTTATTTATAGAGAGTTTAAGCGGTGAGATCCAGCTGGTGTAGCCGAAATATTTTCCCTCCAACAAACTAACTATTTCGTCTTTTTGTTCTGGACTTACTCTTTCGTCAGCATCTAACTGCAAAATCCAGTCGCTTTTGGCTGCGTCGTTTCCTATTTGCTTTTGAACGTGGAAGATAGGGTTATTTTCTCTGAGGAGGACTTTGGCTCCGAATTTTTTGGCAATTTCTACAGTTTTGTCTATAGAATGGCCGTCAACTATAATTATTTCGTCTACCCAGCCTGATACTGATTCTAGGCAGTCTACCAAAACAGACTCTTCGTTGAAGGTGGCTAAGGTGACGGAAATTGTTTGGCGCTTATTTTGCATTTGTAGAAATGAATTTGTACATAATGTTTCCTGAAGGATCTTTGATGTTGTAGATTAACACATTATCGTCAACAGATTCGTCAGTAGAAACAATTAGAGTGTTGGGTGACTTTTTGTCTTCGCTGTAGTTAACTGATCTGAACTCATATTTTCCCATTTTTCTTACTGTACTAAAGCCAAACTTATCTCTTGGAGTCATGACAAGTTCTTTTTGAAGTACCTCTGGAGGATATTGGAGGAAGAAGGCCATGAGGATATATGGCTGGTCGTAGCGATCTGAAATAATTATTTTATCGTACTTATTGTAGTTTTCCTTTGTGTAGGCAGCAATTTGATCAAATCCGTATTGCCAGGCATAAGGCAGCTCTTTGGGGTAGTGAATGTAGTATTGATGTAGATACTGAAGCAAGGAAAAAGAACTCAAGAAAACTAGAACGCAAGACAGTAGGAGTTTAATAATTTTGTTAGTTTTAAGGTTTAGGAGTTCGGAGATGCCGAGAGCAGTAATTATACTAAGTGGAATGACCATGTTTTGGGCTCTGAGAGCGTGAGGGGACTGAAATGTCATCGCTGCCGCTACAGGAGAAACTAAAAACCAAAACAGGATAAACTTTTTCCATTTAAAGTCTAGCTTTAATAAATTGAATAGACCCAAGAAATAGAATGGAATCAAAAACAATAAGCTCTGGCCCATGCCCGGCACCTTACTACGTGCAATTTCATCACCACCTATAAATAAAAATCTTGGAGAAAAGTGCGATAAATAATTTCTTGTAAAGCGAAGTCCGTAGGAAAGATATTGATTGTGAATTAATCTCGTATAAAGACCGGCTGGGTGTTCGCGCCTTGCCTCTAGAGCTTGCCACAGTGGTCCAGAATCAGAAAATACCGACACACCAGTAAAGCGGGACTGCCCTTCTTTGGAGAGCATTTGATAAGCGAGAGGAAGAGACGCAGCTACACCTATAAAAACAGCAGCCGCAATTAGTGTGAAGTGCTTAGTTATTTGTGAGGATAAAGACTTCCAATAAAAAATTACTAGAGACAGGGAAACAAGTGGAGCGATAAGCCTAGATGAGTGATAAGTATAAAGACTTAATACCATACTAATGACAAAAAGGAAGAAGTACTTAGAATTTTCCAAACCTTTTAAAAATCCGTAAACTCCGAGAAGTATAAAAAATGTAGACACATTCACTTCCCAGCCACCGCGAGAAAATTGGAGATGCCAAGGTGAAGTGGCGAGTATGAAGGCAGAGATAATCGCGAGGTTGCTGTCAGATTTGGATTTTAACAACTTGTTAACAATTAAATAAACCAAATAGACGGAAATGGTGCCCAAGATAGCTGATGGAAGACGAACAGACCAGATGTTTAAACCGAGGAGCTTAACAAAAGGTAACACAATATAAAAGTAGACTGCTGGCTTGTAGTCGTCAAAACTTCTAAAGACCATGGGCCACCTTGTACCATGTTCATCCATACCAGTTTTTATTAGAGACCAGGCGTTGTATCCTATGGCGGCCTCATCGGCATTTAAACCTGCTGGGTACCTGTCCAAGCTGACAATTCTAAGAACTGCTGCCAAAAAAATAATTAAAAAGATTAGGTATTTTCTCATTAAGGTTTGGTTTTGATGACTCTAAAAATAATTTTATGGTCTGGTGTTTCAATCTGTCTAAACATGCTGACATTGTCTCCTGTAATGTCGTATTGATTATCAATATTACCTTCAGAGCCGACAAACATTGTGTCTTTCATTCTATTTAACTCGCTGACACCAAATTGATGAAATTGAACATTCCCCACCAATCCCACCTTACCAACATCTAACCCGCCATCAATAAAGCTATTATTTTTTTGATAAGTAATTGGATCGTATTGGGTGTAAAAAAGATAGTAGATATAAGGTTGGCCTAAAACATCAGTAAACAAAACAGTTTCGGTTGGATTATCCTTGATGAGCTGAACTGCCTGCTTATAGCCATAATTAAATTCCTTGGCAAAAATAGTTTGAGAGTGATAAATATACAAATCAAAAATATAAATGGTACACAGTGTGTAAAGGATGGCGAATGGAACAAAAAATATCTTTGGAGCCCTAAGCAAGTAATATATGCCCAAGGCCGAGATAATTGCCCAAGGAAATGCCATAAAAAGCGATCTTAGTGGTGAGTATTCTGCCAACGTAAGAGAGGCAGGAATGGGTGAAATTAAGAGCATGCCTAAGACAAGAGTTTTTTGTTTTAAAGTCGCCTCTTTGGCCAAATACACAAGCCCAGCAAAAATGAATACAATCTCTATTGGATTTAATAAACCTAAACCTGGAAGATGTGCCCTTTCTGACACTGCAACACCTTCGTAAAACAAAACCTCGGGAGAAAAATAATAACTATAGCGAGAAATAACTAATTGTGTTGTTAAAAGTTTTTGATTATGAAAGATTACGTTGTCAGCTACTATTTTTGGTTTGTAGTTGAAAATACTAAGAGTTGAAAGTCTGTTCCCTGCTGAGCCAAACAAAGCCCCAATATATATCCAACAGCCAAAAAGTATAAAGGGCAATAAAAATATAATTCTTTTTGGATTTAAATATTGAACAAACTGGCTTAAAAAGTCTTTAAAATAAATAGCAAGTAAAAGCAAATAAACTAGAGGCACTAATAGCTTTGCACCTTGGTACATTGCCAAAGAAACACAAGCCAAGAAAAGTGTTGGATATGCAGTGGACTTGCCTTTTACAAATCTGACGAAAAAATAGACACCAAAGAGCAAACAGCTTACAAAGACGTTTGTTTCCCAAGCACCATGACTGAAGTGAACCAACCAAGGAGAGACGGCAGTCATTAATGCAGCAATTTGTGCTAGAAGTTCAGGCTGGTCTGTTGTTTTTCTGGGAAAAAGCTCTTTAACTAGAAGATAAACTCCAAAAATGCTAAAGATTCCAAATAGCGCAGCGGGAAACCTGACTGCAAACTCATTTAATCCAAATATTGCCACAGAAGGAACAGTTAAGTATATATACGCACCTGGTTTGTAATCCCCAAAGCTTTTAAAAATAACAGGTAAAAAAGCGCCATGCTCATCTCTGCCTGTTTTGAGAATTGAGTAAGCGTTATAGCCTATGGCCGCTTCATCCCATGTTAAACCGTTTGGAACTGTTGAAAGTTGATAAAGCCTAAGAAAAGTGCCGATCGCTAAAGCCAAGATTAATAAAAAATATTTTTTCATCTTATGGAAGTAATTATAAGGGCTGGAGATCCATCTAGATTACTTATTATTTTTTCAACCTTTGCGTTAGTGGGAATATGATCGGGTGAAGTTATCAACAGACTGTTTGCAGAAGGAATAATTGTTCCACTCTCTAGTTTGAAACTGCCAACCAAATCTCTAGAGATATTCCAATCATTTATAAAATAGACGTTATCAATTTTATCCGTCCAGAACCAGTCTGATTTTTTGAAACGAATGTTGCTAAGGTTAGGCTGCATCAGTTTTGGATCGAGTTTGGTGAAGAATGCGTAAAACATGTGCGGTTCAGCTAGCCTTTTGGTAACAAAAACATTTTGATAGTTTTGTCTGTTATTTTTTATATATTCAACAGCCTCTTGATATCCAAACTGCCAAGATTGAGAGTATCCAGTAACATATGAGTTGAAATACATTCCAGAATAGCTTGCAAAACATATTCCAATTATTATTAGTATTGTTGGAATAAAAAATTTAAATTTTTGTATCTCTGATAATTTTAATATTGGTAAGGTGGCAAAGATAATAAGCACTGGTATCATGGGGTTTGGTCTAAGTGCCTGGGGCGGGTCAGCGGTAAGTGAGGCTGCTACAGGAGACAATAGTAGCCACAGAAAAACAAATTGGTAGTTTTTATTTGAGATGTTTAGTAAAACAAAAACCAACCCGATAATCGCCAAAATGGTGACAGGAAGAGTCAGCATGTTTTGGCCAGGAATAGCAAACTGAGTCTGTGACCCTGTTGATTGCCATAAAAATTGTGGAGAAAAATATTTTAAGTAATTACTTGCAACAGTTTTTGCAAAAAAAATCGGTCTGTTGTAAACAAATTTTGCGATTATAGGAGAAAGAGAACTTGCTGTTCTCATCTCCCCTATTTGGAAGACTGTGTTTTCTGTAAGAATTTGAAGTTTTCCATATCGGGCAGTGGCCTCTCCGGAAAAGATTTGGGAGGTGACTATGGTGATGGAAAGGATAAAAAAGATGAAGGAAAATATTGATATTATTCTGGATTGCCACAGCACTTTGTGCTTCGCAATGACAAACTTATTTTTTATTTCTTTTCTAAAAATTAATAGTGTGGCGAGGAGCATTAAAGGAACGAAAACTCTTGCTGTATTGTAAGTATGGAGAGACAGACTGAGGAGAAGGGAGGAATATAGTAGTGCAGAGTGCGAGGTTTTTGGTGCTGAGTTTAAGTATTTAATAAGAAAGTAGAAGCCAAAAATAATAAAGGTAAGAGCGAGGTTGGCCTCTAAAGCGGGACGAGATACAAAAAAGTGCCAGGGGGAGATGGCGAGGAGAAAGGCTGCGAGTAACCCGAATTCGTCATTGCGAGGAGTAGTCGATGAAGCAATCCCCGACGCGGAGATCGCTTCAGCACTTTGTGATTCGTGATGACGACCGAATAACTTATTTGTTAGTAAATAAATACCTGGAATGGCTAATGTACCAGCCAAGGCAGAAATGAATCTAACGGCAAAAGCATTTAAACCAAAAATCCAAACTGGAATAGTTGTGAGGTAAATGTAAACAGGTAGCTTGTAATCCCCAAAAGCCTTAAAAATAAGTGGGAATCGAGCCCCCCATTCGTCCATTCCTGTCTTTAAAATTGCATAAGCATTGTAACCGTGACTTACTTCATCCCAATTTAATGACGGCGGGAAAGTACCAAGTTGCCAGAATCTCAATACTCCTCCAAAAAAAACAATTAGAAATAGCAAAATATTTTTTTGTCTAGTATTTAAATTCATAAAAAAGTGGCTCGCCTGAATGTAGTTTTATTATGTCACTATTTTTGGCAACCGACTTGAACTCTGTATTGAGATACTCAAGCATGGTTAAATAGTAAACTGCATTTTCTAGCTGATCTGGTCTTTTGTTTCTGTAATCTATTAATGATGCTATGTATAAATTTGTATCTCCAAAACGAATTCCATCTAAATCATTTTTTCCATCTGTGTTACTAAAAGCTGTTCCAGACTTTACAAAAGACTGAAATTTTTTTGGATCGAATTTGTTGTAATATGCATAGAAAATTAATGGATATTCATTTTTTGGAGATATTACCACTGGCTGACCACTATACGTGCCGGCCTTTAGAGCTAATTCTTTCATCCCTGAGCTCCATGATTTTTCTGAATCGTATCTATAGTGAAAAATGTAGTCATGTCCAAAAAACAAAGATTCAATGATTAGTGAAAATAAGAATATATAGAATATCAATCTATAGTTTTTGAATATATAAGAGAAGCCTACTGAAGAAGTCAATATTAATGGAAGTAAAAACATAAATGACCTACTTGCGTGAGCAAACCCCTCTCTCGTTATTGCAGAAGTTGATATTGATACAACTGAAAATATAATCAACAAAAACAAAAACTTATCTTTTTTGTTCCTGATCAAATAGTAAATACCAAAGAATAATAATGGTAAGAAATTTCTATAGATCATCCCCCAGTTTTGAACCGAGTGTCGAAGATTTGGATCCCCATTTGTAAAAAGGAAATCTGTAGAAATCAGACCAAAGAAGTTATCTAATAATTTTTTAAAGTAAAATACTGGCTTATTGTGAAATATTTTTGAATAAATGGAGGTTGTAGCGCCGACAACTAAATTTGGCCCCAAGTCTTGTACTCTTTGGTAGTTAACCTCAGACCCGGCAACCGGATCAGTGAAAATTGAGATGTAGTTGAACCTTGAAGCAGTGCCTCCATTGATAAACATTAAAATTACAGGGATAAACAAAAATATAGAAAACAATTTCGCATATGAATTTTGAATTAAATGCTTAAATGAGTTCGGGAAAAATAACAAAAGAATTGGGTAAAAAATAATAGCCATCTTGGCGGTGTTGTAAACCATGGGAGTTAACCCCAAAACAATAAAGGAGGTTAAAAGATAAAAGTTTTTTTCTTTGATTAAATATTCTGTAAATAAATAAAGCCCTGAGACCACAAAAAAGTAAAGTAAGGCTAGTGAAAAACCAATTCTAGAATATGTTAAGTGCCAAGGAACAATAGCTACTAGAAAGGCAGATATATAACCCAAATAAGGCAAATCTAAGTCAAAGATTTTTCTTGATTTTAAATTTTCTACAAAAAGATAAGTCATTAAAATTCCAAGCGTGCCAAAAACTGCTGGTACAAGGCGAATGGCAAGATCTAGATTTATTCCTAAAAAACTGGCCAAGGCTATCAGATAAATAGGTATTGGGGGTTGGACATCACTAAATGAGTGGAACTGTATTGGAAAGCAAATTCCAGAGTAATCACAGCCAGTTTTGAGAAGTGAGTATGCTTGATAACCCATATCTACCTCGTCAGAAAAAAGACTTATGGGCAGCTTTAATAAACCTACCAATCGGAGACTGCCCCCTAAAATTAAAATTACTAGCAATGGCCAGTATTTTTTTAATGCAACTTTGATGTCCATATATAAATTATATTCTAACTATTTAAGGTTAGTTTTTGTTATTCGATATGCTGGAGATCCATCTGGATAATTAATTTGTTTTATTAAGGTCAAGTTATTGTCTTTAATTTGCTGGAGAGATATCGCAAGGCTGTCTCCTATTAGGTATTGTTCAATTTTTTTATCTTCTGTCCAGTTAATCCCCCTTGTTGTTAGCCTGCCAATAATCTTGGTAGTATTTCTTCCCATGTAAGTATAGTAATTTTCATTACTAACTTCAAAATTATTTTTTTGATATTGAACAGGATCAGCATTTAAATACACCAATAGCTGGCTGTATGGTTCAGCTCTGGCATTGTCCACGACGATTGGTAACTGAGGGTTAAATTCATTTTTAATTACATCGGCCACTTGTTGCCAGCCATAATCCCAGTAAGGAGCTCTGTAGTACTCATTTAATAAATAGCCAGAACTATACAGTTTAAGAATAGAATATGTGAGCAACAATACAATTACGACAGTTTGAATTTTGAAAGAAATTTTTTTTAGTAACACTATAGCTGAAAGTGCACATATGATTACGTAGGGAATAACTAAAGGTAGTGAGCGAATAGTAGAGAATGGATCTCTGGTTAAGGATGCTGGGATAGGGGCAATGATCAAAAACAATATAATAAATTGCTTTAAGTTGGATGAAATTTTTTTGGTAAACAATAAGTACAATCCATGAATGTAAAGGGGAAGTTGCCATAAGTAAAAAACAGACAAACCAGGAAAAGAACTTCTTGGACCTGCATCGCCTAGCCAAAATAATTGTCGAGGTGAAAAATAAGACAGGTAAAGCGATGGCCATTCTTTTACCCCCCAGCTGTTAACCCCCGAAAAAATTCCTAAAGTGGAAACTCTGGCTAAAAATCCTGGAGTATTAATTATTCTTAGTGTTGGCAGGGTAATAATAAAACCAATTAGAACACTTAATACTGAGTAGAAGAGATATTTTGAAGAAAAAAGGATTTTGAAATATTTAACTAATAAATACAACAAAATAAGTGGAACCAAAATTCTCTCAGAGTGATAAGCGGGTAAGGCTATGGCAAAGAAAATGCCAGAAAAGATCAGCACTGCGGGCTTTTGCAAGGAAACCTGGAAAAGATATATCCCTAAAAGTAGAAGGAACAGAGCCACGTTACATTCGAAATTTGTTCTTCCAAATAATATGTGCCATGGTGAAATTGACAGGAACAGTGTCGAAAGTAAGGCTAAATTTTTTGAATCCTTTGAGTTATCAGATAATTTTAAAATTAAAAAGTACAAAAGTGGTAATGTCAAAATACTAAAGAAAAATGAGGGGAAACGAATTGTAAAAGTATTTAAGCCAAATATTGGAATGATGGGAGCAATTAGGTAAACATATATTGGTGTCTTAAAGTCGTTAAATGATCGAAATGCGGCTGGAAAAGGCATGCCGAACTCATCCTTGCCTGTTTTGAGTATGGAATAGGCGCTAAACCCTTGTCCTGCTTCATCCAAATACAAACCTGCTGGAGCCAATCCTAACTTATAAAATCTAACAACAAACCCAAGGATTACTACTAGCAACAAACTTACCGCATAAAAGTATTTATTCATTTAAAAAAATAATCTTAGTTCGTAAAAAATCTCAAATAAAATAAGTAAAAAAAACAGAATTGTAAGTTTTTTTTGAGAGTTGAACATTTCTATTAATCCTAAATATATTGCGACAAAAAAGAATGGCCATAATAAAAAATCTAGCATATGATGGTTGGCAAAAAACGAAAGCATGACAATGGCTAACAAAAATAGATAAGCAATAATATTTTTGTATTTTCCTTTAAACTTAAAAATAAAAAACAACAGTGGAAGTATGACAAGCAAAGGTAACCTGATGTAATTTTGGCCATTTACCACTTCCCTGGGATGAGAACCAAAAAAGTAATAGTTTGGGTCTAGAAAATCAAAAAGATTATCAAAATACTTATTTGAGATTATTACAAGCTTGTTTTGAAAAAATCTTGCTAAAGGAATATTGGGGTAAATGTTAATGTTTCGAAGTACCAGCTGCCTCGCTTGGTAATCTGATTCAAATATACTTTTTATGTCTGTAGCTGAACCTATATTTTGTGCACCAAAGTTTGATATCCAAATAGACAAAGACAAAATGGTTACAACCATGATTAATTTCTTCATTGGCTAGGATTTGTTTTGAGGATTCTTAATGCTATTTCTTTGTTTGGATATAGAATATCGATAATTTTTGTAATGTTATGTTCCAATATCTGCTGATCTGAGATAGCCCTTGAATCTACAATTAAATATTTTTCAACTCTATCTGTGTCGACCCCCCAGACAAAATTTTTGACAGTAACTCTTCCAATTTTTTTGGTTTCATTTCTTGAAATATTACTGTAGTAATCAGAACTGGATACCTCAAAGTTTTCATTTTGGTATTTTTCTGGATCGAATTTTGAGAAAAAAAGCAATTCTATATATGGATGTCCCCTGACACTATCTACCAGTATAGGTATGTTAGGATTTAGCTTGTCTATTTCCTCAACCGCATCTTGCCAACCGTAACTCCAAAACTCTGAACGATAATAGTCGTGATGATAAAAAATTGAGACATACATTTTGCCTAGTGAGTAAAATACTATTAGAGTTAAAACCAATAACTTTACGTAAGACGAAATTGATACCAAATCCCACGACTTTATTATTCCGTAGGAAACAATGATTGTAAACGGAATTACCATTGGAAGGGACCTAAGAGTGGAATACGGGTCTCTAGTTAAGCTCGCAGGTATGGGAGAGGCCAAAAGCAGAGTAAGAATTAAGGGCTTTAGTTTTTTTTGATCTGAGCTTTTTAAGAGGAAATAAAGACCGACAAGATAAAACGGAAATTGCCAAACAAATAAGGACCCTAGGTCTGGAAATGGTTTTCTCGGGCCTGCGTCACCAAGTGAAAAAATGAATCTTGGTGAAAAGTAAGATGAGTAAAGTGACGAGAATTCTCTGATGGTAAGAATTGTGCGATTGTTTGAAATGCTCGCCAATGGACTGTTGCCATTTACTTTGCCCCATGGAAATTCATGAACGTTAGATAAAATGCTTAATGCTGATGTTCTAGCCTTAAATCCTGGAGTTTGAATTATTTTTAGAGTTGGAAAAATAATTATGATTCCTATAACAAAACTTAAGATAGCAGGTAAGAAAAATTGTTTTTTATATTCTAAAAACTTTTTAAAATTTAAGACAATAAACATTGTTAACAATACAGGGACCAAAAATAATTCAGCACGATACGCCAAGGCAGAAAGGGATAGAGTAACGGCTGACAATAGCAAGAACCAAGCCTTTTTGAGGGAACTATAGAGCAAAAGTAAGCCTAAAAGGAGAAGAAAAAGGGCGATATTTGCCTCGTATGCAGTTCTGCTATAGAGAATATGCCAAGGAGAAATGGCAAGGAGTGTGGCAGAAAATGGGGCTAGGTATTTATTGTTAGGCTCGGGGGAAAGGTTTTTGACCAAGAAAAACAAGAGTGGAATTGTTAACATTCCAAAAATAGCAGATGGAAGACGAACAGAAAAAGGTGTTATGCCTAAAAAGTATACAAATGGAACCGTAATGTATGTATAGACAGGACTTTGAAAAGTGGAAAAAGATCTGAACATAACTGGAAAACTTTTTCCGAATTCATCCTTGCCTGTTTTGAGTATGGAATAGGCGTTATAACCAATTGAAGCTTCGTCTATATAGAACCCCTTAGGTACTTCTCCAAGCTTGTAAAATCTTATAAAAATTCCAACAGCAATAATTGCAATTAAGATGATGCCGGCAATTTTTTTATAATTGATCATTATCGTCTAATAACTCCTAAAGGACCTGATGTGTATACAAATTTTTCATTTGCTTTTGATGTCAAGGAAATACTGAATAGGTGCCCTTCTGGTCCGGAGAAAGGCTCGTGCTTAAAATACTTAAAAATATATTGATACCCTGTATTTTCGCCTAGAGGAAGATCATAAGAAACATTGAACACTGGAAACTCTTTTTGGTTTACTATGTAACTAACTACATTAAGTTTGTCTCTTAACCGGACAAATGGTTTATCGTTAAGTACAATAATGAACTGTGAATATACCAACAATCCTATAACCGGAATAATAATCCATATAGTAAGTTTGTCGACAAATAATTTTGCTAAAAATAACGGTATTAAAGCATTTGCCATACCATAGTAATACTCAGGAATATTACCCTTGTACTGAGAAAGCGCCAACATGGGTAATAGTATCCAAAGTGAAGTAAGAATTTTTGATTGAAAATCTTTTTGCTTATAGATTGCGTAACAAAAGGCTATAAGAATAATAATTTTTTCCTGCACATAACCACTCAGAACAAGTGATCTCCAAAAAGTTTGCATAAAATACCAAGTTGGGTATGTTCTATCTGCAGACTGACCACCTATAAATATTAATAATTTGTTGAGATTTAAAAATTGATGTCTAAGATCAAAAATCGCTATTGGAGTAAAGAACAGAGCCAAGACAATTAAACCCCAAAGCAATTGCCTGACTGTTGCTTTCTTTTTTGTAAGTAATTGAGTTAGGGCGACATAGCCCATGATTGGAGCGGTAACCAGATGGAATGAAGCAGCAAAGCCTGCAAAGGCCGACGCATGTATAAAAAGTTTATTTGATTTTAGTAGCTGATGGCACAAATAATAACCAATTAGACTAAAAGGAGTAATAAACATGGCATTCCAAGAAACAATAGAAACTGAACTGGCCGTAATAATTGCAGCGAGAATGGCAACCCTTTTATCGTATAATTTCTCACCTATAAAATATGTGAGCAAAGGAACAATTCCACCTATCAAAACCGAAGCAATGGCTCCTGCAGCTGGGTGACCACCCACGGCAAGAAAAAGAGGTAGTAAAAAATAATAGAAGTAAGGACCTGTAAAAAAACCATTATCGTTTGCAACTCTTGGACCAATTAGCACAGGCTTCTTGTCCCAAACCATGCTCATAACATTCATAGCATCATTAGACTGATCCCATTCGAAAGTATACCTATCATTGATTCTGATCGCTTTAATGCAGATAGAAAAAGCTACTATAAAAGTGAGCAGAATTATTTTTGTCCAATTTGGACGAAGTTTGGCCATATATTAACTATATTATAGTCACCCTGATTAACTCTGTAAGACTAATTAAGATATAAATTACCATAAAAATATTAGATAAATAGTTATTGTTTGTACTTATCCTTTTGAGACCATAAAAGCAGACAAGTGAAACGGGAACGAAAAGTAGTGACTCATATTTATCTTGATTGTTTATTAAGGCTAGAGAAAGCATTGAAGAAAGAATAGTGGATAATAACCATTTTCTGTGGATGTTTTTATTTAAGTAATAAATTCCAAAAATAAATAACATTATTGTTAAGTAGGAAAACTTAATTAAGTTTTGACCTGAACCCAACTCTTGTGGATGAAAGGCAAAAAAATAATTATTTAAATCCAAAGATTCAAAGATATTTGACTTGAATTTTTCCAATGGAACTGTAAATCGATTTTCATAAACTCTTGCTAGATTCCTGTTTGGTATTAAGGATATTTTTTTTATTAAGGTGTCCTTTGCAAGTGGGTCTGGAGTAAAAATTGAATAAGCATAGAATGACTTAAATGTAAACAAGAATAACAGCGTTAAAATTCCCGCATAAGCAACTAAGGCTTTGATAGGGACCTCTTTGATATAAAAAATAATTAAAATAACCGGGACAAACAAAAAAACAGGATGGAAGAGAGGCAAAATCAAATAAAGAAAATAATGATACTGAATTTTTTTGGTATACAAAACCCAGTTCAATACTATTACGAGAGTAGAAGTAATAAAAAGTAACCAAACTTGGCGATTTGCTAAATAAAACGAGATCGGCCAAAAAACAAAAATTAAAAATGCTGATACTCCAAATAATAATTTATTCATACTTAATATCTTAAATTATATGCCTATTCTTATACTATTTGCAGTAGAATTAAGATGTGAAACGAACTTTGTCTGTTGTTTTAATTTTTTTGGCTTTTGTTTTTTTTAGATTGTGGCTGGTAAAAAGCATTGAATTCACTAATATTGAGCATTTGTTGGTTTATAGATCTTGGACATTAGCAAAGTTTGGTACTGATGAGTTCGGTAGGCATTTACCTTTTTTGTTTGGTTCTTCTGACGGCATGGAACTACCTGGATTGTCTTATTTGTCCTCTGGAATTACTTATTTTTTTGGATCTAATTTACTGTCTGAGCAAATTTTGGACTTTGTCTATTTTGTCTTGCCAGGCTTGGTCGCCATATGTTTTGGTTATGGCTATCTGTTCTCTTCTCTTTTGCTAGCAAGTCCAATATTTTTTTGGCCGGGAAATTGGGAGGCAAAACTTCTGACCTCTTGCTTGCTTATAATCTGGAAACTATTGACTGAAAACAAAAATATAATCTATCTTATTCTTGCTGGCATTGTGTCCATAATGATTTCATTTAGTGCTTGGTTTATTTGTCCATTAATTTTACTAATTGGATATTTTAAAAATAACCTTAATTACAAAACCCTCATTGTTATGGCATCGACGATAGTCTTATCCTTAATGATTATAAAATCTGACCGAAACGTTTTAAGCCACATTAAATCCAACTATTTTAACTTTAATCAAAATGTAAGCATTTTGAATTCAATTAATAGTTTTCGAGGTCAAGATCTTAAAACTGAAAATAGTGCGATTGGCAGAGTTTTTCACAATAAACTTCAATACATTCCCGTATTACTTGGGCAGTCCTTAATGTATATCAGTCCATCCTTTTTGTTTGCCGTGGGTGACAAAAACACCCTATCGAATAGTATGTGGGTGCCTCCATATTTGAGTATTTACTTTTTCTTACTGATTTTGTCTCTATATTTGAAGAAAGACAAAGAAAATAATTTTTATTATTTTTGGATATTGGCGGTTTCGGTTTTTATTGGTCTTACCAAATTTCCTCAAACTGAACAACACATATATTTGATAAGCCTCCCTCTTCTATTGATTATTTCAAAAGCTTTATCACAAACTAATAAGTATATGGTTTTTATCTTTATTCTGGGATTAGTCAATTTATTCGCACTAGGCATGGTATCTGGAACGGTTAGCTCGACTTACAAAGAAACGTGTTCTTTGAATTTACTGACAGAAATTGTGAAAGTAACTAAAAATGCGGGAATTAATACAGCCTTTATCACTGATGATGTTTGCAGTGATTTGGGCCCTGGAATCGCAATGTTACAAGGCCAACAACCCATTAAAACAAATGATGACCATTTTAATAAAATTATTAGACACTCTGGAAACGTTAAGATTATTTCACCTTCCGGAATTAGCGAGAGCATGATATCTGAGAATAAGGTATTGATACTTTCAGATAATCTGGCTGAAAAATTTGTGAAAAATTTACCAAAAAAGAAGATTGTAAGTAAACAACTAATTTTTAAAGGAAGAAATGTAAATAACAACATGTATTTAATAAAACAGGAACCAAGTGAAAATATCTAAATTTAGCTTTCCATTAATATTCGTAATTATTTTGGCATCGGTTCTTAGACTCGGATTTTTGTCCAAACATCCAGTAGCGCTAAACGTCGACGAAGTAGCAATAGGATATGATGCTTATTCAATTCTAAATACCGGAAAAGATATGCATCAAAAAACTTTTCCTTTGGTATTTGAGTCCCTTGGTGACAACAAGCCCGGGCTTTATATATATAGTGTGGTTTTGTCTGAAGCTATTTTTGGTTTAAATGAATTTTCTGTTCGCTTACCTGCGGCTCTTGCAGGGATAATTACCATATTTGTTTTGTATTTAACACTAAAACTAATTAGTCAAAACAATAACTTGGCTCTATTTTCGGCATTGGTACTTTCTCTTTCACCTTGGCATATAAAACTATCTCGCGGAGCTTTTGAAGCAAATTTAGCCTTGTGCCTGTTGCTTTTGGGTTTTTATTTGACCATAAAAGCAGTTAAAGAAGGTAGAAAAATGAACTGGGGACTTGTGTTTTTTGCGCTATCCATGCACGCTTATCACTCTGAAAAAGTCTTAGCGCCACTACTTATAGTTTCAATGATGTTTGTTTTCAGAGATCAGTTGGTTAACAAAAAACTTTTGGGCTGGTGGTTATTGACACTGGTGATTATTATTTCACCTTTTTTGATGACTTTGGGTGGAAATAATCAATCTAGACTAAAAGCAAAACTTCTAGACAAAGATCCTGAGATGTCAATTTTTCTTTCCAGAGCAACTGACTTTCAGGATTTTGACAAAATAGTGGTAATGGGGAGTACTGTCTTTAAGAGGTATCTAGGATTTTTAGACTTTGGTTATTTAAATAACAAGGGCTTAGATTTAACTAACTCTAGTAGCTTTGATATAGGCTGGATTTACTGGTTAGAATTTCCTTTGCTGATTATTGGTGTATTTGTTCTTTTTAAAAAAGATATTTTTGTTGATAAAAAATATTTTTATTGTTTTCTACTCTGGCTGTTAATTTCGCCTATTCCGGCCAGTATAACCATGGATGATTATCATTCCTACCGGCTTTTAACTTTAACCATACCCTTTTCGATAATAATTGCTATAGGAATTAATTACTTTTTTGAAATTGCTAAAAATAAAAAACTTATAAATATATTTTTTGTGTTTCTGACTGCAATTTATATTATAAATATTTCTTATTTTTTTGATTATTATTTGTTGCACTACCCAATGGATAAGTCTGACTGGCTTTTTGACCCATCTAAAGAGGTAGCTATGACAGTTTTGGAAAACATGGATAAATTTGACAAAATTATTGTTGATCCTGTTTTTGGGAAAAATGGTCCATACATATATGGAGTACCTGACTTGTACATATTATTTTATGGAAAAATTAAACCACAAATATTTTGGACTCAGACCACAGAAAATGGTTTTAAAAATATTGAGTTTAGAAATATTGATTGGAACAAAGAAATTCAGACTCCTAACAACTTGGTAATAGGTTCTGCCTGGAGTCTTTCAAAAACTGATTTAAAAAATTCGCTTGTAAAAGAAATTAATTATTTTAATGGTGAAACAGCATATTTGGTAGCAGAAACTAATATTTTGAAAAGTCACTAAGTGAAAAATAACATCCTCCTTTATATAATTTTTGCACTTGCCTTACTTGTTAGATTTTATGATTTTTCAAAAAGTGTATATTTTGGCTACGATGAGGCTAGAGATGCAATTGTGTCGCAAGCAATTTACAAGCAAGCAGACTTTAAGATTGTTGGTCCAGCAGCTAACGGTGTAACAGGATTAAATCATGGTGTCTTACATTGGTATCTTATTGGAGTAATTTATTTGGTTGGCTTTGGCAACCCCTTCTTTGCTTCAGGCATTTTTAGAATTATAAATGCCATCGCAGTGTTTCCCGTTTTTTGGATATCAAATAAATTGTTTAATCGAAGAGTCGCCTATCTTGCATCGCTGTTTTTTGCCGTATCTTTTGAGGCTACTCAATACGCTTTATACTTTGGTAATCCTAGCTTAGCTATCTTTTCTTGGATTATTATTTTTATCGGAGCATCACTCATTTATAAGTCTAAGAACAAATTTTGGGGATTGCCTCTCATGGCGATCGGTGTTTCAACCGGAGTTCAATTTGAGCTATTTTTGGTGACCCTATTCCCACTTAGCTTAATAATCTTGTTTATTTTAAGAAGATATCTAAATAAAATTACATTTAAATCATGGGCTATAGCAATTATTTTAGGACTTAGCATAGTCTCAACATATATTATTGGTGAGCTAAAAAATAATTTTCGAAGTATAAATATATTGCTAAATTTTGACTCTTTATCTACCATTGCAAACAATAATCTCAAATGGAGCATTTATGTAAACAGATGGATGTTAATGCTGCATGATAATTTTGCTCCTTTGGATACAAAACTACTATACATACTCGCACTTGGAGTTTTATTTTTACTAATTACCAAGTCTTTTCAAAAAAAGGTTGAGTACCAACTGATACTACTCTGGATTCTAGGCGGATTAATTTTAACTTTTATAGGATCTTATAATTCATACTACGTAAATGTAGGTATTGGAACTGGTTTGATTATTAGTATTGCAATATTTATAAATAAAGTTTTTGAGTTGAACAAGTACCTAGCAATATTCTTAGTTATTATTTCTCTTTTTGGCAATCTTTATCGAATTAAAAACCAAAATAAAAATGGATTAATTGAAGATATTAAAACTCAACAATTTATGTCTCTTAAAGACGAAATTGACGTGATTAATAAAATATATTCTTTGGCAAACAATAGACCTTTTACATTAAGAATCACATCCATGCCTTATAGAGTTCAAACTGTTTGGGCATATTTATTCAATCAATTTGGACTGCCAGTTTATGGCTATCTGCCTTACCTAGAAACCGGAAATGTATTAGGATTTGAAGGTTATTTACCACAACCCAAGAGTGGAACTACCTGCTCCAGATTTTTATTAAAAGAACCAAATGGAGGAATTCCAAAAGTATTATTTATTGAAGATGAAGTTGAAGAAGAATCATTTTCTTCAATAATTGAAACTTACAAAATAGGCCATTTTGTTATCCAAAATAGATTATCGAAAGACAAAAAATGTTTATCTAATAATTTTCCTAGTCTCTGAACTTTTTACCTCTGAGCAATACTTGCCATTTATGGCCTATCCAAAGTATGGAGTTTAGAATAGCAAAATAGAACGGCCCGTAATAGATCTTTGCAGAGGCAAGTAATGGGCTTTGGGCGTGAACTGTGAAGTTTCCGCTCGCACCATGGGCATGTTGAACCTTGGCTTTTGGGAAGTAATACACTGGCAAGCCAAACTTGTGCAATCTTCGGCAAAATTCTATATCTTCGTAATAGAGAAAAAATCTTTCATCCAGTCCACCTACGTACTCGAAGGTAGACTTTGGAACCAGCATGGCTGCCATAACCGCAATATCGACTTGTGCAGTATTGTCACCTGGAATGTATTTTTTGTAGGCGTTTTTGTATCCCAGAAAGTTTTGCTTTATGGCATTGGTGATATTGGGAAAGTGAAAACAACTAGCCTGGACTTTGCCATCGTAGTTTAGTAGTCTAGGGGCGACAGCGCCTAGAACTGTTTTTGTTTCTGCAAAATCGAATAGCGACTTGAGAGCATTTCCCACCACTCTGGTGTCTGGGTTAAAAATGAAGAAATATTTTCCTTGAGCTTTTTTTGCTCCCCAGTTGATGGCTTTGGAAAAACCGACATTTTCGGTGTTCCTAAGAACCAATGGCTTAAGGGAATGTTTTTCGGCCAAGTCTGCACATTTATCCGCAGGATAGTTGTCGACAATAATGACTTCCTTTTTTAATCCATCTTTACTTTTTTTGATGGAGTCCAAGAAAGGCAAAATGGTATCTTCAGATCGATATCCAACAGCAATTATCGAAATATCAATTTTGCTCATATTTTTTATTGACGAGGGATAAGACCTCTTTGTCGGTTCTGGTAAAGACAATGTTTTGGACGGGGTTATATGTTATGAATCTGAAAAGTGCTGAAAGAATTACTTTTAAATAGCCTGGATGCTTGAGTGTATGGCTTAATAAATATTTTTTGTGAGCAACTGCCAAATCTTTATCAGTTATGTTTATCCAGTTGAAGAGTAACTCGTTTCTTTGTTTGGTTAGACTCACGTAGCTTGGCTTAAGCTTTTTGCTGGTGGATTCGTGTTCGTGGTGGACAATGGACTTGTTGTCCCAGATAGTTTTGTACCCCATTTTCCAAGCGCGGTAACAGATATCGATATCTTCCCAGTAGAAAGGGGCATAGATCTCGTTAAAGCCTCCTATACTATCCCAAATGCTACGTCGAAAAATGGCACTACCGCCCGATGCCCACGCTGAGTAATAAGGCTCACTTTTATCCTCTCCCCTGGTGAACTGAATTTTTCCCTGACTCCAAGTAAGGTTTGGCCAAGAGGAAGTTGATTCGTTGAATGAAACAGCAAAAACTTTTTCGTCTTTGAAATATTTGAGGATATCTCTGAGATACCCTTTTTCTGGTCTGACGTCGTTATTTAGTAGTACCAAAAAATCTGCCTTAGAAACTGCTACTCCCTGGTTAACTGGCTTGGTAAAAATTAGATTGGTTTCGTTTTCTACGACCACTACATCTTTGTAGTTTTGTTTGAGCCACTCAACTGTACCGTCGGTACTGCCATTGTCGACAATAATGACTTTGTTTAAAAAATCGGTGTTTTTTATTATTTCTGGTAAGTGTTTTTCTAGCAAATATTTACCATTGAAGCTGGGGATTATGACGTCTACTGTAAAGTTCATCGTAGTGTAATTTTACCTTATTTAAAGTAATCTGAGATAAAATAAGATATGTTTGGAATCATTTTGATAATTTGTTTACCTGTAGTTTGGAGCCTGTTTAAGAGCGGTTTCTATTACTCCCATGACGGAGCCTTTCACCTGGTTCGCTTGGGTCATTTTTTCAATGAACTAATGGCCGGTCAGTTCCCTGTAAGGTACTCGCAAGATTTGTTTTTTCGACATGGTTACCCTGTGTTTAACTACTTTTATCCTCTCCCATATTACTTTGGTTCTTTAATCCACTTTTTGGGTTTTGATCTGGGTAGCTCCATTAAGATATTAATGGGTATATCAACTATTGGATCAATTTGGTTTTTTTATCTTTTTCTGGAAAAACTTTTTGGGAAGTGGCCAGCAGTGATTGCTAGTGTTTTGTGGGCATATTTCCCTTATAGACTCCTTGCCATGTATGTAACCGGATCAATTGGAGTGATAATGGCTTTGTTTTGGGTAGCTCTTGCTTTGTTTGCAGTAAGCAGGCACAGGAGTACACTTTTATCTTTTTCAGTTGCTGGTCTGATACTTTCGCACAATGTCTCCGCACTTATGTTTTTGCCAATAATCTTATTAATTTCAATAATATTAAATTTTGGTGATAAAAGAAAAATAATTACAGAATCTCTTGCCATGTTTTTGGGGGTAGCTTTGTCTAGTTTTTTTATTGTGCCAGCTCTTTTGGAAAAATATATGGTACATCTTGATCCCCCTGTTGTTAACTATTTGGATCACTTCCCCACCTTTAAGCAGCTTTTATACTCTCCATGGGGTTACTGGTATTCTGAAAAAGGACCAAAGGATGGGCAATCACTTCAAGCTGGTTTTGCAATCTGGATGGCACTTGGGTTAAGCGTATTGGGACTTTTTAAAAATAAAAAAAGTAAGCTACCTTTGTTTTTGATTATTATTTTTGGGGTAACGATTTTTTTGATGCTTGAGAACTCTAACTTTATTTGGAAATTAATTCCAATTTTGCCTCAAATACAGTTTCCCTGGAGACTGTTAGCTGTGACAGGACTACTGGGGTCAATTCTTTCTGCTTTTGCAACCAAAAGCTGGCGATGGCTTGGACTACCTTTGATAGCACTAGCTTTGTTTAATAGTAGAAATTATCTGAGACCAATGGAATCTGTTCGATACCCAGACAAATTCTATCAAGACCAAACATCACTTTGGTTTGGAACAACGGATATTGCCAGCGAAAGTACTCCTCGATGGGTGACCCAATCTCCTAACTGGTTTGATAATAACGTTGTCGCAACAACTTCGGGAGACATAAAGGTTTTAAAAGCTACCAAAAATAACATCGGCTGGATATTTGAAACAAACGCAAAAAAAGGAATAATTGAAACAAACTTAATTTATTATCCAATGTGGACCACAAATACAAAAAATGTTAATTTGAATAAAAATCCAATTGGATATACTCAATTGAAAGTTACTGAGGGAGTAGATAAGGTTGATTTGAATTTGAGCCAAACTCCAATTGAAAGGACGGGAAATATAGTTTCCGTGCTGGCTTTGCTTGCAATTATTTTTGTTTGGTTCCTGAAGCTGTGATGCTAGAATTAGTTTAATAATGAAAAAAAATATTTTCAGTTGGCAATTGCCCCTAATAGTTCTTGCCACGATTTCCCTGATTTATTACTGGAGAATTCTGGCTGGTAAAGTACCCTTTCCGGGAGACTTGTTGATAGGAGCGTATCTACCTTGGCTGGAATATAAATGGGGAAATGTTGTAGGTGTGGCTATAAAAAATACTCTGATTTCGGACATATTTTCTCAGTTTTTTCTCTGGAAAAATGAAATTGGGAGAAACTATGCGATGGGACAGTGGCCACTGTGGAACCCCTACTCTTATTCTGGATACCCTCTACTTGCAAATTTTAACTCCGGCGCACTTAACCCTCTTAACATATTGTTTGTAATTTTTGGATCTATAAATGGCTGGTCTATGTTTGTATATGTTCAGACCTTGGGAAGCGCTCTTGCAATGTATTATTTTTTGAGAACATGCAAAAGAGAGACTTTGTCTGCCTATTTGGGCGCGGTTGTTTATGCTTTTGGTGGCTTTTCGATTCTTTGGTCACAATTTGTAAACGTGGGGGTAACAATGATCTGGATTCCTCTCATTTTGAATTCCATTGAACTAACTTATTTAAAAAAAGACAATAAATATCTTTTGCCCATAGCACCACTTTTGTTTTTGATAGTTTTGGCTGGCCACTTACAAGCACTTGTATACACAGCTGTAATTACGGTGTGTTATTTTGTTTATAGACTTGGTATTAGAAATATTTCTTACAACATTTCTTTTTTTATTCTTGGAATGCTAGCTATAGGGATGAGTATGATTCAGCTTCTTCCTACTATTGAACTTATGGGACTATCTATAAGATTCGCTGATAAATTTGTAGATGGTATCAACAACGGTCTTCTTCCATTAAGGAACTTAATCACCTTGGTTGCACCCGATTTTTTTGGCAACCCTTCTACTGGTAACCATTGGGGGTTTTTTGACTATCACGAGACGATGACCTATGTAAGCATGCTTGGACTAGTAGGACTGTCCTACGCAATTTTTAATTTTAAAAAATTAGCGCAAGGGAAGTTCTTTGCAATCGTTGCCTTAGTAGCTCTACTAATGCAGTTTGATACACCCTTAGGACAAGCAATATACACTTACAAGTTCCCATTTTTATACACCAGTGTTGCAGGCAGAATTAACATGATCTTGCTACTTTCGGCATCAATACTTGTTGCTGAGTTCGCAGATAATGTTAAAAACCTTAACTTTAAGAGTAAACTGCTCACATTTATACCAATTTTTGGTGCTATTTTTGCCTTTGGGATAATAAGTTATGGATACCTAAAGCTAAATTGGGACATTTCTTGGCTAGGGAGGGTAAGCGCTAAAAATATAAATACAGGAATGAGAAACCTTGCGATTCCTGGATTACTATCGGGAGCAATTTTTATGATTGTATTGCTCTCAAATAAATTTAAGCATTGGAAAGTCTTATTACTTCTTGTTTTAATGGCGGATGTTTTTAGGTTTGGATGGAAATATATTCCTTTTGTCCCCAAAAACTACATTTATCCAGAAACTGAGGTTACAAAATTTCTAAAAGGTGATAAAGGAGTTTACCGTATTGAAAAAGAGCTCGGTGAAATAATGCCACAGAACACTTGGACAGCATATCAATTTATGAGCCCTTCTGGATATGACCCAATGGCTCTAACTAGCTACACAAAAGCTTTTAGTAAGGATATAAACTTTGTACAAAATCCTGGCGTAACTAGATTTAGCGAAATAAATACTTATAACGCAGGAGCTCTAGGGAAATACAATGTTAAATATCTACTAGCAATAAAACGAGATAAAGAGGCTAAACTTGGTGGTGACTATCTGAACCACAACATCAATATAAAGGAGTGGAAAAAAGTGTTTGAAACTAAGATGGTAGCAGTTTTGGAGAACACTAAATATCAGGAAAGAGCCAGAGTTGTTTTTGCGAATGGTAAACAGGCTAGCGGATCTGCAAAAATATCTAGCTATACTAACAATAGAATTGTTGTTGACTTTGAAAATAATAATGGAGACGAGCTTTTACTTGCTGACACATTTTACCCTGGATGGATAGCAAAAATTGATGGGGCAAAAGCAAATATTAGTGACAAGACTGTGCCTTTTAGGACTGTAGATATTAAAGGTAAAAAGTCAGGTCAAGTAGTTTTTGAATACAAACCTAAGTCTTTTTATAACGGACTACTGATCTCAATTATTAGCTTATTTTCCTGGACTGTCTGGCTAATAATTTCAAGAAAATCTACTTAATTCTTAGTACAAACAGCTTGGGACTGATGTTGTAAGTGGTTGCTGACTTTAGATTGTATTTTCCGAAGCTATTTAGCCAGTTTAAGTATAGCTTTTCGTTTTCTCCTTTTTCGACAATCATAAAGACAGGGTCTGCTGAACTCTTTTCTCTTTGAGGAGTATGGAATAACTTCATATCCTCTATATAATCTGGCTGGTCTGGAAGATAAGTAAGGTCTGATGGCATGTAACCATAAGTTTTTTTACCGTACCACCAAAACAGGTATTGATATGTATAGTCGATAACAGATGGAAGATAGACATAGACCTTAAAGTTTTTTCCGTTTGCTTCTTTATAGACGTATTCCATGGCCTTTATCTGGTTTGAGAGACTACTGGGGTCATCAGAGGGGTTCACTTTGATAGTTTTGAGATACTTGCTGTAGTTTGTAGAGACTGCATAAAAGCTAAACACAATAACCAAGGCGGATAATGTTTTTCCCCACTTTGAACCGATTGCTATCTGGTAAAGAAATGTAGCAGTAAGAAAAATAAAAAATACTGGTAAGCCCAGGGTGTACCAGGACTTTAAGTTTTGAGAAAAAATAAGATAAAAGACAAAAGAGGTTGCCAGGAATCCGAGAGATAGGAATAAACTTTGAACAACTAAATTGGAAACTTTTTTCTTTATAATCAGAAGTAGCAAAACTAGTAAAGAAATTACAAAGAGATAAAGCAGGAAATTGTTTTGAATATGATTTGTCTCGCGAATTGCCCCAGCATAAACCTGTCCTCTTTGGATAAATTTTTGGGCAAAGAGGAGTTTTTTGCCCAAGATGTCTGAAGAGCCAGAGAGCCCGGCAAAAAGTGTTTTACTCATCACAAAACTGTGTCTGAATTCAAATAGAATTTGAGGGACAATGGTCAGAAGAAATGAAAAGAGTAAGGCTAATAAATTTTTTAGAGTCTTTCTGTTTAGTAGTAAAAAGATTACAGAAAATGGAACAAAAATAACTCCAAAAGCAGCTTCTACTTGTAGTGAAAAACCTATTAGTAAGCCTAATAAAATTAGCCATATTTGCTTAGTAGACCAGATTGATTTGAGTAAAAGGGCTACAAAGAGAATGACAAAGATTGGCATGGCGTTGGCATTCCAGAAATACCTAGCAGTATAAAAACCCATGGGAGAAAGCAACAGGAGTGTGCTCGTGATATCGGCGAGGAGTTTGCTTTTTTGCTTTAAAACTAGCCACAAAACTATGACTGATAGCTGAAACCAAAATATTTGCCAGTAAACAATAGCAGCTGGACTGCCGCCAAAGAGGATGAAAGGGATGGTGATGAAGTAATAATAAAATGGCCCCAACAAGACGCCGTTAATACTAGTTGTTGGCCCTACCAAACGAGGAGACTGAAAGACCACCATGTGCCGAACATCGACCAGATCTCTACCTTGGTCAATAGTAAAGGCAAAATTGTTGCCAGCTACAGAAGAAATTTTTATGTAGGAACTAAGCAGAATGGAAACAAAAAATAACGCTGTAAAAAGCTTATTCATTTGAGGTTTTCATTTTAATAGCGAGGTAATTTTGTCATTGAAGACTGACTGAGAAAATTGCTTGGAAGTTGCAATAAGTTTTTCGGTAAGGACTGCCTGAGCCGCATGATCTCTAGCCAGATCGGCTGTTTTGTTTGCTATTTGGGTACTGGTACTGCAGAGAAGTTCTGGGAAGCTTGCAAGGATTTCTTTTTGGCCACCTTTGGCAATAACCAACGGGATTGCTCCTGAAGCCATGGCTTCTACTGTGGTCATACCAAAATGCTCCACTTTTTCTGGCTCTTTTTCTTCATCGATATCAAAACCAGCAGCGTGCCAAAAAAATTGAGCTTTGCTATACAAATTCTTTAAAACATTAAAGTCTGGACTAGTAATGATTTCTACATTTAGATTTCCGGCTTGTTCTCTGAGAGAATCTACTAATATGCTATCCCCTACTACACCACCCGCTAAAACTAATTTGTAACCATCTACTTGCTCGGAAAGTTGCCTGAAGGCTTCTATCAAGACATCTTGTCTCTTTGAGTGACTAGGAGAGCCAAAGCGCGCAACTGAGAGAATTAGTTTTTCTTTTTGACTGACGACTAGTTTATCTACATCAATTGGTGGATACAAAACAACGCCTTTGTTTTTGGCTAGACTTTTTTCGATTACTTTTTGAGTAAACTCAGAGTTGTAGACAAATTTATTGATGAAAAAGCTTTTTACAAAATTAGTAATTGGATTTCCACCTAGAACAGTAAAGGGAACTTGAAAATGGACGAGGTTGTTTTTGCTGAACAAAAATGGCAAGCTGCCGTCACTGACCCAAAAAATTAGATCGTAATTTTTGAAATAATTGTATTTATTTTTTAGAGAAGTTTTTTCGGTACAAATTTTATAGGCAGATTCGCTGATGTGGAGACTCTCAAAGCTTATTCCAAACCTACTCTCGGCCTCCATAAGTGTCCCGACATGATTCCAAGCGATATCGACAGAATAACCTTGGTTTGCTAGGCAAGAAGCAAAAGACAAGGTGTAGCGTTCTCCACCGCCAAGAGTGTTGAGATATGGATCGAAGATTAGTGCTTTTTTCATTTTTTATCACTCCACTCTTTGATAACATCTTTGTCGATTTGTGAATAGCTTTCTTTGAGAGATGGATTTCTTTGCATTTCCCACAGTCTTTCGTAAGTCATAAATTTACTAAACATTTGGTAGATTATTTCTATCCAACCTTCTGTACCATCTCGCCATAAGCCTTGCTTAACGCACCTATCCCAAAACTCGGTAAGCATGATACGAATAAATCTCCAGCCTGCCATGGGTGGATGATTTGCTTTGAGCAGCATTTCAGCTTCCAATTGTGACCAGACTAGAGTGCTATGAATTTTTTCGTCAATATTTTTGTGAGACAAATGAATCATTTGCTCTCTTAGGTTTCCTATAGTGCCGTTTATTTTTGGTTGTTCGTGGAGCTTGCCTTCCCATTTTACTAGCGCTTTTTTTTCTATCAACCTAAGAACTCTAGGGTCTCCCCAATGATTTAGGTGCTTGCCCAAAAATACTTCGAAGCGAGAAATGGTGTAGGCATTGTGTTTGGGTTCGGTGATTTCTTTTTGAATTTCTCTCGCCAATTTTACCGGTATTCTTTCGTCTGAGTCTATGTACAGCAACCAGTCCCCTTTTGCTTCTTTGGCACCATCATTGCGCCATTTGGAAAAACTAGTGCCAGACGAATGAACAATTTTTAGCTTGTATTTGCGGCAGATTTCTAAAGTTTTGTCTGTGGAGCCAGTGTCTACAATTATTATTTCGTCTGCAAACTGACTAGAGACAATAGCGGGAATGATTTCGTTTTCTACGTTTCTTGTTAGGATAATGACTGATATTTTTGGCATATTATTTTTTGAAACTTCCCCAACCAAAGTTTCCGGTATAGAAGTCTTTGATGGCTTGTTTTTGAGTATTTGTACCTGTAAAAAGCATACGGAAACTTTCTCTAAATAATGCGAACTTGGCACGAAATGAAGCATAAGTAAAGCCAAATAATAGTCTGTTGCGGGTTAAGAAATAATCATTTAGAGGAGAACCTATACCAGAACTTTGGGCAACTTTGTGCCACATTTTTATGTTTGGGTCCATCATCAGCCTGTACCCGGCTCTTTTTATTCTTAAACCTAGGTCTGAGTCTTCGTTGTACAAACAATATCTTTCGTCAAATAAGCCAACTTGCTTCAGGACTTCCAGCTTTGTAATAAAGAGACAGCCTGTTACAAAATCTGTATTAAGTACCTCGGAATATTGACCATGGTCTACCTCATTAACTCCAATATGCGACCCCAGGACATTATTCCAATCATATTTTCCTCCAGCATACCAAATAACTTTTCCCAGTTCGGAAACCTTGTATTTTTTTTCAAACTCAAAACCTTTGGCGAAGTATATTAAACCGCCCACCACACCTACATTGTCGTCTGTAATTGGAGAGCTGAGGATACTTAATAAAAAGTCTTTCTCTACAATAGTGTCGTTATTTACTGTACCAATAATGTCAATTTCTTCGTCTATGCACTTTTGAAAACCAATATTGTTACCCGCTGCAAAACCAACGTTACCTGGACTAGAAAGATAAGTAGCATTTGGAAATTTGGTTAACTTGTTTTTTAAATCTTCTGAGCGAGAGTTGTCGACGACAAAAATTTTGAACTCTATTCCTTGCGGAACGGTGCAGCTACTCAAATCTTCCACGATATTTAGCGTGTCGCTGTCACTATGGTAGTTTACGGTAACAATACCTATTTTCATTTGGAGGAAAATTTTCGCACCAATTTGTGATAAATGGATTCGGATTTGGTTTTGCTGGAGTTGATTTTGAAAGTGAGGAACCAGTAGCGAAGTTCTTTGAACTTGTTTAGGAACACCTCTGTCCAAATACTCGCGAACTGATTTTCGGAAACTTTTTTGTTTCCTTGAGTTTGCCAGATTTTTAGATAGACAAGCAGAATGGCAAAAAATTGCAAAACAGAAACGATAAAACCATGAAGTCCATCTTTGTAGCCTTCTCCGGCAAAGAAGCGAGATAAAAATTCACCAATGGGTTTGCTGATTAAATCTTTTGTTTCAAATTGGTAGCCTGCATCCATGAGCTCTTTGGCCTGAAGATCGGCATATCGCATAGAGCGAAGAATAAATTCTTCCACGGAGTTGTAATGGAAGTGCTCTATGGCGAGGTCTTCTGATTCTTTTAGATTTGTTCCCGTACCTTCGGTAATTGGGACGGAGTGAATCTCATCTTGCCAAGTGACTACCCCTCGTTTAAAAAAGCGAACATTGTAATCTGGCCACCAACGAGAGTGTTGCATCCATTGACCAAAAATAATGTTTTTGCGAGGAACTCTGACAAAGTCTGTTTCGTCTGCTTCGGCTACTTTTACCAGTTCCTTGGCTAAGGTTTTTGGAATTACTTCGTCGGCATCTACTATGAGTATCCAATCGCCAAGTGCCTTACTGATGGCCATGTTGCGAGCTGGCTCCACGTAGCCTACGTTTTTGTGAGAATAAATTTTGTGAGTGTATTTTTTGGCTAGAGCTACAGTTTCATCCTCTGACTCCATATCAACGACGATTATTTCGTCACAAAACTCTAAGCCTTTTAAGCAACGCTCAATGTTTTTTTCTTCGTTACGTGTATTTACGACGGCAGAGATTTTTATTTTTGAAGTGGCCATGTGAGTTAATTATATGACAATTGGCACATACTAATAATTTAGTTTGTAGATGCTAACTTCGCCAGAGGAGAATATCTTAGTTAGAGGAATATTGGCAGGGTCAAAGGTCATTTTTTGGATTGGAGTTTCGACGATGTATGTGATGTTGTTTTTACTTAGGAACTCTTTAGCCCAGACCGTGTCCAGGGTATTATAAAAACGGTTGACACTATTAGCTTTTGTTTTGTAGTCGATACCGGTAATATCCAGATTAATAGTGTCTGAGAGAAATTCTTTTTGGCCACTCAGTGCTGAAATGTATGATGAAGAAACATAATCGTAAAGTGGCTGTGGTGCAGCAAGGAAGGACCAATTTGGATGGATGGGAGAAAGTACAATTCCCCAGGGTTGTCTGGAGAGCTGCTCCAAAGCACTTAGCTCCACGTAGGTGACTCTGGCAGTAGAGTTTGTAGTTGCATAGTCTGCCAAAGTACCGACGCTGCCAAAAGTGCCCATGAGAATGAGAATAAAAGTAAGCAAGGATTTTTTGCTAAAGAAACTGGCGGTATAAAAACTTAAGAAAAATAAGCCGTAGTACAAAAACTGAATACTGTTCCAAGGATTTACTCTTTGGACAAATAAGAGAGGTAAAACTAGTGAGCAAAAAATTATGGACTTGAGCAATCCATCCAGGCCACCTTGAACTTTTTCTTTAATTACCTGATACAAACCAAATACTCTAACCCCTAGATTGCCAATTATAAAAACAAGCAAGGCAAAACTGTTTAGAACAAATAGTTTTGCAAAAGCTCCCGTGGCCTCGTAAACCTGCCAAGCCTCTGCTGCCTTTTGCCAATAGGCTCTATCAGAGGACTCGAACATGGATTTTAAAAACCAAAGTGGTTGAAAAATAAATGGTGAAGCGCCAACCTTGGTAAAGGGAATACTAAGTAACAACCCACCTACTCCTACAAGAGCAACCAGAACAAGATCTACTCTGAGAGCTAAGCCAAGGCAGAGAAGGATAAAAGCGTAAACTTTTGTTTGGGCCAGGAGAGAACCAAATAGAACTAGCCAGATATAGTCTTTTATCACTTTGTTTTCTTTGGCGTAGATATTTAAGAAAGCCAGTAAAAAAACCAAAGACAAAACAAAAGGAGGATTGAGAAACATTGAAACAGATTGATTTGCCCAAAAAGCAGACTCACCGCCAAAAACAGAGCCACTTTGGAAAAACCTGAGAATGTACCCAAACGAACTTCCAAGAAACATAAAAACAAGCGCTATCCCTTTTTGGAACTCATTCAGCTTCATTTGTTTAAAAAGCTGAAGTGATAACTTAAGAATGAAGATTCCGGCAATGATGGGAAAAACAACAAAGTAATAAAAAATTAAGGGTGTGTGGGTGAGCTTGATAACTGTGGCACTTAAGTAAGCAAAAACGAAATGATAGTTACTGAGAACTTCTGAACTAATTTGGGGATGTGATAGATTGAATGGCTCTAGAAGAAACTTATTGATTATCGACAAATGGAAGATGGCATCGTGACCATTTGGGCCCCAGAAACCCATCCCAAAAGAATATAGAAGTCCGCTGCGGAAGGTGGTAATACCGGCAACAGCAACCAAGAATAATCCTAAGATCGTCGGGTTATCTTTTTTTTTAAACAACAAATAGAGCAAGACTACAATTAATACAAACCAGAAGAGAATGTTTAACTTGGAGGTGTTTTGGAAGGGAGAAAAATCTTGTGGGGTCCAAGTGACTGAGTTGTCTGTGTTTGCTACTTTTATAAGGGAGTTATTTATACTAGGAGCTGACAAACCCTCAAAAATTAAACTATCTGGATTGAGAGTAATTTTTTCAGAATTATTTTGGAATTTTATGGACCAAAAATCGAAGTTCTTGAGGTAGTTGCTGAGTAGTGTGCCGCCTTTTTTGGCTATGCTGAGGTCGGTTTTTCCTTGTAAAACATTTTCCACTTTGTGGTACACATCGTTCATCAAACTCGGTGTCGCAACGCTTGGTTCGTAGGAGTTGTGATTGTAGACATTAAGACTTACAAGCTCAACTGATTTTTCTGAGTCCGTAAAGACTAACTTATACCAAGGGCTTTGGTAAAGATAAGTAGTGGTGTTATCAGCATTAACTTTTTTGTAGAGGGACGCAGGTGAGCTTTCTGGATAGCGAGCCTTGAACCTGTCTGAAAAAGTGGAGTAGGTTACGAAATGTAAATTGTACTTGCCTTCTTCATTTGCCAAGCCCTTGAGAAAAGCTCTGTAGGTTTTTCTATTTAGAGTTTTGGAACTGTTGTCGGTTTTTAAGTTTAATAGAGTAAATTCGTTAAGATATTTTTGACCGTAGTAGCCTAGGTCTTTGGCAACATTGAAGTTCTCTAAATCTACAGTTTCGGAAAAGGCTAAATTGATTCTTTCGTTGTAACTTTTGGCAGGTAAGTAATGATCTTTGCTGCTTGGGAAAAATGGCGCTACAGAGTAAGCGCCATTTACGGATGGAGTTTCTTCGGCGTTCCTAGGTAGTGAGATTACACCTAAGACAGAGTATTTACTTTGGAGATATTGCAGAGAGTGAGCGTCGAAATTGTTGGCTGCAACTGTCTTTGGGTAACTTCCAAAAACTGAAAAAAAACTATTCATTGCCTCGTCCAAGATGACCTCTCGCTCTTTGGGCTGGAGGGACTGGAGTTCTACTCCCCCATAATTTTTGAGGAAAAGTCCAATTTCTTGGCGAGGGTCGCCTTTGCTTATTTTTTGGAAGTAGGCGGAGACACTAGCGTTTTTGACAGCTGCTGAGGTAAGGACCCAAGTATTAAAAACACCAGAACGAGTAGACTCTTCGTAAACAATTTTGGGGACATCTAGAGGGTTTCCAGTTTGTTCTATGATATGAATTAAAGGAGTAAAGGTGTCTGCTTTAAAGGCTTCTACTTGAGAAACTCCAAAAAATAAACTAAACAAAATAACAATGGTAGTTAAAAACTTATACATGTTTGAGAGAAAAATAGTTTTTGGTAGTAATAAAAAATTGTTTGCCTTCGATAAACAAAACCGAGATTCCATAAATAGCAAAGGAGATAGCAAACAGAGCCAGAATAAAATAAGGGTTTTGGCCAGCTAGCCTTAAACTGGGATAAAGAAAAGCAGACATAACTAAACTGGAAATTACTGAAGTTTTTAAAATTTTTACAAAATTTAATTTAACGATCTTATTGGTTAAGAAAATTGTAACGTAAGAAGAAGTAGCAATAATTGCAGTTGCGTAAGCAGCCCCCATAAAGCCATACCTGGTAGCAAGTATTGGCATGGTCAGCCAGGTCAGTGATGTCCACATTAACATTAGTTTGAAGGTGACCTTGATATTGCCAGTGGCATTTAGAAGATTGGTAAGGCTGGTAGAGATACTAGCCCAGCCGGAGTTATACAAATAAAAATACAAAGGAATAATGGCTGGTAACCATTTTTGGTATCTGGGGATAGCCATGGCTAAGGGTTGCGCTATAAAACCCATGCCGATAAGGATAGGGAAAATTACTAGTGTTAAATATTTAAGACTTACTTCCACAGCTTTGGTTAGCTGTTCTTTATCGTTTTGAAGTCTGGCAAAAGCAGGGAAAGAAACTTTTGAAAGATTGTCCATGACAATTCGTAGTGGCAAGCCAGACCATTTACTTGCCCAGCCGATGTAGCCTAAGCCAGAAGTACCGATGATTTTGGTAAGAAGAATGGTGATACCATCATCTTTGAGAATGGCGAGAATAGTATTTGTTTGGTATGGAATACCAAACTTAAGGAGAGAGCTAAGTGACTCTCTGTAGATTCCAATCTGAGGCACCCATGGATAAACTATGTATACAGCAATGAGACCTACGATACCTCTAGCTAGAACTGCGTAAGAAAATGAATTAACGCCCATGCCATTTAGCGCGCAGTAAACAGCGACGATGTTGAAGACTAGGGTTTCTAAGACCTGAGGAATAATTAGCTTATTAAATTTAATTTCTCTCTCCAACATTATTGAAGGAATGGTTTTGAGAGAACTTAAAAGGAAAGAAGTTCCCATGGCAAAAAGCAAAAAGACACCATCACCATCCAAACTGTAGGTGCGTTTTAAAAATGGTGTCAAGAAATACAAAACAGTAAGAGAGGTTAAAACTAGAATTTGCTGAAGACTAAAAGTGGTGGCTAGATCTCTCCTGCTTAGCTGTCCTGACTTTTGCACCAACGCCGCAGCCAGACCAATGTCAGAGAAATAAGAGAGGAAGTTAACTACTGAAGAGACAAGATAAAAAATGCCGTAAGTTTGAGGATCTAAGTAGAGTGTAAGTACAAGAGTGGCTACAAAAGAGATGATTTGAACAATAAAGGTTCTGGATATCAGAGCCAAGACACCAGAGACAGAACGAGTTTTTACTTCCGAGACTGTGAGAGTGTCGTTATTTTCCATTTTGTTTGCGGAAGAAGTAAATGAGATAGCCGAAAGAGACTAAGCTTAAAATGTCTGACAATAAGCGGACTGGTGTGAGCCAGATTTTTGCTTCTACAAAACTGTCTGGAGTGTTTAGATTCACAATTACTCTACCCAAGTCAGCATCCATTTCGGTTTTTACCTTTTTCCCATTTACGTAAACATCTAAACCCTGATAGGTATAAAGCGGAAGCATGACTTTGGCTGTGGGAGTAGAAAGTTTGAAATTAAATTTTTGCCAGTTGGAACCAGAAGTAAAATTCATTACAGAACCGTTTCCTTCCAAAACTCTTGGAATTGTAAAAGCTGGGTCTCCTGGAGGTCTGCTAGCAGTACGAGGTAAGTAGTCAAAAATACCACCGGTAACCTGATTTTCCCAAGACAAACCTGAGAGTTTTTCCTCTATAGTGACTCTAAGGTGCCGATCGACTCGGAAGAAAGTAACGTTGTAAGAAATTATGGCGAGAGAAAGTGAGGCCAGTAAAACGGTTTTTTGTTTTGGGGTTAAGGCGACCGTAAAAAGAAAACCTGCAGAAAAAGAAAAATAGAAAACAATAAGAGCTACAAGCCTCCATGGGAACTGAGAAAACTGTAAAAGCTTTATGTGATCCCAAAGAAAGACGGATCTGCTGTGAGTAAGAAAGGCATATCCCAAACCAGCAAAAATCATAAAGAGGACGGAAAGAGAAAGTGCTTTGTTTTTCTTGAAACTAAACAGAGCTAGACCACCTGCAAGGAAAGCAAAAACCCACTGCATAATGCCGACAGAAAAAGACATACCGTCTTTTGGACCCCAAGTGGAACCACCGTAACCCCAAAACTGGGAAATGAAAAGTTGCTTGAGATCGGCAAAGTGGGCTAGATAGTTGAAGTAGCCGACCATCATAGAGTCGACGTGAACAAATTTTTGTTCAAACACTACAGGAATAAAGAAAAAGGCTGAAAGAGATACACCGAGAATTCCTGAGTACAATAGAGCCGTGATTGATTTGTAATTTTTGGTAGAAATTATCCAGTAGAGTGCCCAGATAGCGGCAGTGGGAGCAAAGACCATAGTCATGACGTTGTGAGAAGTTAGCTGGAGAGCCAAATATATTCCAAGGAAAACAAAGTTTTTCTTTTCTTTGGTGTTTTTTATCAGTTTGTAAATGTAAAGCAAAACAAATGGAAACCATGCCATGCCCCACGCTTCGTTTAGAGCACCTCTAACGTAAATATCTACAGAGTGATATGGCGCGTAAATGTAGAGAATAGCTGAGAAAAAGCCTCCCCAGATGCCAAACATTTCTTTGGCAAGTAGATACATGCCAATTCCAGAAACAACAAAAGCTAGGGCAAACATGATTTTTACCGACCAAAAAAGACCAGCTCCGAGGAGATTGAGGAGCTCCATGGGGTAATAAGGCATCGGAGGATAAAACTGCATTAGAGGGTAGCCGTAGCCAAAACCGGCATCTGGCACCCAACGACAAGGGAACTGGAGGTCTTTGACGCATTTATCGAGCTCAAAGAGACGGAAAAACTGGAGATCATCGTGCATAGGAAAGAACCCAGGCTTAAGGAGGTCAGAAAAGGCTGGGATGCTAAGGATAAAGATCGCTATAATTGGCCAGTAGAGGCGTAAACTGAGCCTGATTTTCTTAAAAATTGCCAAAACAAGTTCCATTAAGATGATTATATAGGAGTAACAAATTTAATGCTTGCCTAGCGGTAATTACTTGAGCTTGAAGAACTGGAGGGAGTCGAAGGTGCCGTCATCGTTTTTGAACTTGGGGTACTCCTTGATGAGCTCCAACTTGGCTAGATCTACTGGCTCTAGCTTGTTCCGGCTGCTGTTGATGACGAAGAATCTTTCGTTGGATTTTGCGGTGCTCAGGAGGCCTTCTGGGAGCCTTTTGGCTATGGGGTCTGAGCCTACAACAGTGATATTCGGATAGCTTTGGGTATAAATCTGGAGACCGTCTGGAAGTGTACCGAAGAAACCTTCGGTAAAGACTACGGATTTTTTACCTTGGTTATGAAGATCTATTAAGTAACTTGCGATTTCTTTTTGACCCCAGCCTGAAGTCCAACCTCTGTAGTAGCCTGAGGACATGTCGTATGGAAGCGGAGCGTTTGAAGGTGAATATAGATTCCACAAAGAAAGAGTTAAAGGAATAGCAAGCAAAAGATAGAGAAGAACTGGTTTAAGCTTGGAAAGTCCAAGAGCGGCAAGAGGAATGAGGGGGTAAACTGCAAAGAGGATGTAACGGCTGGTAAAGACTTTGGCGACAGATGAAAGTCCCAAAAGTGGAAGTATGGAACAAAGAAGTAATAGATAAAAATATTTTTTGTTGTCAGCTATTTTGTAACTTAAAAATACTCCTATTAAAGCTGTGGGGGTCAACAATATCCAGAGCCAACTCCAAACAGTTTTGAGGTTCCCTACTATGGGAGTTTGAGGATGAGACAAAACTTCTTTGAAAGTGTAAACATAATCCAAGTTCCTACTACCTGCCATAGCTGAGTTTGGACCTAGTTTGAGAATGGCGTTTAAACCTTGAGAAATTACTAGAATATAAAAAGCACCGATAACTAGAGGAACCAAAGTTTTTAGATTTTCTTTTTTGAAATTAAGATTAAAAAAGGCTAACAAGAAAATCCAAAGATAATAAATAATGGCTGGAGACTTGGTAAGGAGCCCTGCGCCAATGGCTATACCTGTCAGCATGGCCCAGTCTAAGCTTCTCCTGTCCAAAAAATTTTTGAAAAAGACTAGAGACCATACCCCAAACATAGCAAGCAAGCTGTCTACTAGAGCCATGCGATCGAAAAACACGGTAAAGGGTAAAACTGAATAGAGGGCGGCTGTGAGCAGGGAAACAAAAGTGTTACCGAAAAATAGCTGAGACAAAATGGCAAGACCGACTGCTGAACCAAGACCACTAAGAGCTGATAAAGTTCTGGCAGCAACTAATGGATCTGAGATTACTTTGAAGAAAGGAATAGTGGCCCACATAAAAAGAGGTTGTTTACCGTCGCTCATAGGGAGAAAGCGAAGGGAGGCTTCGGCTCGCATGATTTGTGACCAGCGGACATAGATAGCTTCGTCGACAAAGACCGGGACGGAGTAGATTTTTGAAAATCTTAAAAATACAAAAACGCAAAAAATCAAAATAAGGTAAATGGAAATTTTAGTTTTTGTCATATTTACCTTCAAGGTCGTTAAGCTTAACTCTTAAAATTTGTTTTAACATATCCAAGGACTCGGTAATGAAATTTTTACCCTTAC